>CACOBR010000076.1 GCA_902625475.1 uncultured Alphaproteobacteria bacterium | reverse complement strand
CCCAAGACTGCCCCTACGTCACCTTCTCTTATATCCATAAGGACTTTCGATTCAAGGGCTCTCAAAGCCTCCAAACATTGAATTAAAGCCAACCTATTTTTTACTATTTCAATATTTGGTTGAATTTTGAGTAACTTAAAATTTGTTCCCAATCCTCCCCAAAACCCCTCTCTTTTCCCCTTATCATTATAATTATAAAACCCAGCTTTCGATTTTTTACCAAATCTTTTTGCCTTTTTCATAATAGATAACACTTTCGCAATTTCTGTCATATTATCGGTTTTAACCAACGCTGCTTTTGTTTGGGTAGCAATTTTAATAGCTAATTCAATAGAAACTTCGTCAATTAATCGTAAAGGTCCTAAAGGCATTCCTAACTGTAAGGCAGCATTTTCAATAATTTGGGGTAATATACCTTCCTGAATCATTAATAATCCTTCGTTAATATATGGAATGATACATCGATTGGCATAAAATCCTCTGGCGTCATTTACAAAGATTGGAGTTTTTTTAATTTTTTTTACGAAATTAAAAGCATTTGCAATAGCATAATTTTTTGTTTTTTTGCCTTTTATTATTTCAACTAAGTTCATTCTGTGTACTGGACTAAAAAAATGAATACCAATAAAGTTTTCTTGGTAGGTAAGAGATTTTGCAAGTTCTGAAATTGGAAGAGTTGAAGTATTAGAAGCTATTATCGTTTTTTTGCTTACAGAATTTTGTATTTGATTTAAAACTTTTGCTTTTAAATCAATGTCTTCATAGACTGCTTCAACTACCAAATCCATATTTCTTAAGTCTTCATATGAAATTGATATTTTTATCTTTTCTAAAATTTTTTGTTTTTTCTCTTCTGTAATATGTCCTCTTTTGACACCGTTAGATAAAATTTTATGTATATTAATTAATCCTTTTTTTGTAGATTCAATATTTTTGTCAATCAGTGTTACATCTATACCATTTAATGATGCTACATATGCAATATCAGAACCCATCATTCCGGCTCCAACAATACCAAGTTTTTCTAACCTACTTTCACATTTATCAGCCAATGGTTTTTTTAACCCTTTTTCAAGCAACGTTTTGTTAATAAAAAGTGTTCTAATCATATTTTTAGTACTTTTTTCAGCTAATATTTTTGTAAACCATCTAGCTTCTATTTTAAGTGCAGTATCAAAATCTGTTAATGCTCCTTCATAAATAGCAGATAATAAATATCTAGCAGCAGGATAAACATTCTTAGTCTTTGCACTAAGCAATGCAGAAGCTCCTACGAAAGTCATAAATCCATTTGGATTATATGGTGACCCACCTGGCATTTTAAATCCTTTCTTATCCCATGGTTTAATAATATCTTCATTAGTACAGTTTAAAATCCAATCTTTAGCATTATTTATTAAATCTGAAGAATTTGATATTTTATCTATAAGTCCGATAGCCTTAGCTTTTTTTAAGTTGAACATTTTTCCTTCCATTAAAACAGGCACACTTGACATGAGACCAAGCATTCTACTAACTCTAGTAGCACCTCCAGCACCAGGAAATAATCCAAATAAAATTTCAGGTAATCCAATTTTGGAATTTTTTGTATTTGAAGCTATCCTATAATGGCATGCAAGACCAATTTCCGTGGCAATACCTGCCGAAAAACCATTGCAAGCCCAAACAAAAGGTATACCACCTTTTTTAGTTTTTATGTTCATTCCACCTAATTCAATTTTTCTTAGGAATCTATGAGCGCGCATAATAAATTCAAATATCTCTTTTTTATTTTTTGTTTTATCTTGTAGATTAGCTAGAACATTCAAATCCATACCAGCTGAGAAATCTTCCTTATTTGACGTTATAATTACACCTTTCAATTCACTAATTTGCAAAAGTAAATCTAAAATTTTCTCAATTTCTTCTACTCCCTTTAATGTTAAAACATTAAATTTCTTATCTGGTACATCCCATTTGACTATAGCAATGTTATCGCTTCCAATATCATAACTGAAATCTGACAAAATTTAA
>CACOBR010000075.1 GCA_902625475.1 uncultured Alphaproteobacteria bacterium | reverse complement strand
CTTTGTTTTTTTCTTTTTTTCTTTTTTTGTGTTTGATGCTTTACTTATGGTTTTTGAATTATTGGTAATTTCTTGTGCATCAACTTTTATTTTTTCATTTATTTTACTGTTTGATGTATCTGAATTTTTGGTTGTACTTTCTTCAGAATTAAAATCATATTTACGAAACTTATTATTTTTTCTTCTGCGTCTTTTTGAGTTTTTAAATTTTGTTTCTTTATTATTTTCACTTATTTGTGAATTATTTTCTTGGATTATTGGTTTATTTATATCTTCATTGATATTATTTTTGTTACTACTATCAATGGTAATGACATTTGGTAAAGATGGGATTTCATCAGAATTAGTAATGTTTTTAATAAACTCAATTACATAGTTTGGATTATTCAATTTTAAATCAGATATTATAAAAATATAAGTATTAATTTCCTTCTCGATTTCAGATAAATATCTTCTTTTCTGATTTAAAATATAATTTGCAACATCAACAGGGACTTTAACATTAATTCCTTTTATATTTTTTTCTAAATGTAAATTTTCCAATTCTCTTAAAATTGAAAGTGATAAGTTTTCATTAGATCTTGTCAGTCCAGTTCCATGACAATTTGTACATAGCATAGTTGTTGCTTCAATCATTCCATATCTTAATCGCTGACGTGACATTTCAAGTAAGCCAAATGAAGAAATTTTACCTACTTGTATTCTTGCTCTATCAATTTTGAGACTGTCTCTTATTCTTTTTTCAACTAAGTTATTATTTTTTCTTTCTTCCATATCAATAAAATCTATAACAATTAATCCTGCTAGATCACGCATTCTTAGTTGTCTTGCTATTTCATCAGCCGCTTCTATATTTGTTCTTAATGCAGTTTCTTCTATTCCACTTTCTTTTGTTGCTTTACCTGAATTTACATCTATTGCTACTAATGCTTCTGTTATACCTATAACAATATATCCTCCTGATTTAAGTTGAACAGTAGGATTAAACATTCCAGATAAATATTCTTCAACATTGAAAAAAGAAAATATTGGTGTCTTGTCATTATGCTTTTTTATTTTTTTTGAATGAGTTGGCATAAGCATTTTCATATATTCTTTAGCTTCATTAAACCCAGTTTCACCTTCTACTATTATTTCACTTATATCCTTAGAGTATAAATCTCTAATAGTCCTCTTTATAACGCTTCCTTCTTCATAAATTGGACGAGGTGCTATAGATTTAAGAGTAAGATTCCTTATTTGTTCCCATTGTCTTAAAAGAAACTCATAATCCTTTTTTATTTCAGTTTTTGTTTTTTTTGCACCAGCTGTTCTTATTATTAAACCCATTTTATCAGGAATAGAAAATTCCTTAGCAGTTTCCTTTAGTTTTTTTCTATCCCCTATATTTGTAATTTTTCTAGAAATACCGCCCCCTCTTGCGGTGTTCGGCATTAATACGCAATACCTACCAGCTAATGAAATATACGTTGTAAGTGCAGCTCCTTTATTACCCCTTTCATCTTTAACTACTTGTATTAATAGAACTTGCCTTACTTTAATTACTTCTTGAATTTTATACTTATTTTTAATGTGTGTTTTTTTTTGTTTTGTAAATTTGGTTATATTAGATGTATCTTGCACTAGAGAAATGGGTTTAGTTTTGACCGACTTATAATAATAATTTAAGTCGGAGCTAAAATTGTCTAATTCTTCACGTTCTTTAGTAATACTTTTTTCTTTTTCGTCTGAATAAAAGCCTAGTGTTTGACAAGTGTCTTCATTATTATCAAGACTTGAGATATTATGAATTTGTGATGAATTTTTTGAAGAAAAAATTTCATTTTCATATGAATTAAAATAATCTAGATTATCATTTGAAAATTCAACTTCGATACTATTATTTTCATTTTCTAAATCAAATGTATCTTCTAAAAGCATTTTTTTATCAGCTACAGGAATTTGATAATAATCAGGATGAATTTCAGAAAAAGCTAAAAAACCATGGCGATTTCCGCCATAATCTAAAAACGCGGCTTGTAGTGAGG
>CACOBR010000074.1 GCA_902625475.1 uncultured Alphaproteobacteria bacterium | reverse complement strand
TATTACCTTCTGCCAAAGTTGGTGTACTCATTGCCAACTTAGGCACACCCGATAATACAGACTATTGGTCTATGCGTCGTTATTTAAATGAATTTTTGTCTGATAAAAGGGTAATAGATTATCCAAAATGGCTGTGGCAACCATTACTTCAACTAGTTATTCTATCTAAAAGACCTTTTTCTTCAGGAGAAGCATATAAAAGTATTTGGAATAATAAGGATAATGAAAGCCCCTTACTGACTACAACAAAACTTCAGTTAAAAAAAATATCTGATTTTTTTTATAAAAAATATGGGAATAAAGTTGTTTTGGATTTTTGTATGAGATATGGAAATCCATCAACAGAAAAGGCAATAAAAAATCTACAATCACAAGGTTGTGAAAAAATAATTTTTTTCCCCTTATATCCTCAGTATGCAGGACCAACAACTGCTACTGCAAATGATCAAGCATTTAGGGTCTTAATGAAACTGAAATGGCAGCCTGCATTTAGAACGGTACCAGCATATTTTGAGAATGAATCTTATTTGGTCTCTTTATCAAACTCAATTAAAGAGGCCTATAAAAAAGCTCACCCAAAACCAGATCATTTAGTAGTTTCATATCATGGAGTTCCGGAGAGATATTTAAAGGAAGGGGACCCTTATCATTGTCAATGTCAAAAAACAACTAGGATACTTGCAGAAAGGCTTAAATGGGACAAATCTCATTTTACAACAACTTTTCAGTCAAAATTTGGCCCTGAGAAGTGGGTTGGCCCTTCGACAGTTGATTATGTAGCCGATTTGGCAAAAAATGGTAAAAAAAACATAGCTATAATTGCTCCTGCTTTTTCATCTGATTGTGTAGAGACACTAGAGGAGATAAATGAAGAAATAGCAGAAAGTTTTTCAGAAGCTGGTGGGGAAACGTTTCTATACATCCCTTGTTTAAATGATAGGGATGATCATATCAAAGCACTCATAAATATTTTAGAGAATGAATTATCTGGGTGGCTTTAAATCATACCTTAGTTTATATTTATTAAAAATTTTTATTAAGTAGTTAGGATCTTATCATATCTATTACTCACAGTGCTATTGAAGATAAAAGAAACCTTAAAATTAAGATAAATATTTGTGGGAAATTATTGCTTAGAGATAACGCAAAAGTGTCTGTTTTTGATAGTGGTTTTCTTTTAGGTGACGGGATTTGGGAAGGGTTAAGGCTAAACCAAAAAAAATGGGTTTTTTTTGAAGATCATATAAAAAGACTTTTTGAAGCGTTAAAGCTGGTTGAAATAAAATTTGAACTTTCAAAAGACCAAATCCTTCAAGAATTAGAAAAAACAAGATTATCAAATGATATGCACACTGATGTTTATGCTAGATTTATGGTTACTAGAGGAAAAAAATCAAAACCATTTCAACATCCTGACTTTTCTATTTATGGACCTACCTACGTAATAATTATGGAGCATTCAAAACCTTCCCTTAAAGTTTCTGAAAGAAATCTTAAATTAATTACAGTCCCGCAAGTAAGAGGACTCCCAATGACACAAGACCCTAAAATGAACAGTCATTCAAAACTCAACTGTGTATTAGCTTGTATTCAAGCAACTCGGGTAGGCGGTGACGAAGCATTGATGTTAGATCCATATGGTTTTGTAAATACTACTAATTCTTGTAATTTTTTTATAGTTAAAGGCAAAGAAGTTTGGACCTCCACTGGTGATTACTGTATGAATGGTGTAACAAGACAGAAAGTTATTAATCTTTGTAGAGATTTAGGTATCCCTATTTTTGAAAAAAACTTCACATTGTTAGATACTTACTCTGCAGATGAAATATTTTTAACTGGTACCTTCGGTGGTTTAACAAAAGTTGATAGTGTAGATGGTCATAGCATCTTTAACAAAAACGAAAATTCGATTTTACAAATATTAAAAAATGAATATCAAGGTCTAATTGAAAAATATTAAACGTATAGCAGTATGGTCTGGTCCAAGAAATTTATCAACTGCTCTAATGAGAAGTTTTGGTTCTAGAAATGATTTTGATATATTAGATGAACCATTTTATGCCT
>CACOBR010000073.1 GCA_902625475.1 uncultured Alphaproteobacteria bacterium | reverse complement strand
ATTTTTGCCTGGATTAATTGAAAGTTACCAATCGGCTGCCCGAATTGTTTGCGCTCGTGAACATAAGGAATAACAACATCAAGAGCAGAGGCCATAATTCCTAAAGGGCCGGCAGCTAAAACAACTCTTTCATAATCTAGTCCGGACATTAAAACCTCTACGCCTTTTCCTTCCTCTCCAAGAATATTTTCAAAAGGGACCTCACAATTTTCAAATACTAATTCACAAGTGTTGGAACCTCTCATTCCCAATTTATCGAGTTTTTTTTCAGTACGAAAACCTTCCATTTCTTTTTCAATGATAAAAGCCGTGATTCCCCTTGAACCTAAATCTTCATTAGTTTTTGCATAAACAATTAAGGTGCTTGCGTCGGGCCCGTTGGTAATCCACATTTTGTTACCATTTAATATAAATCGATCATTTCTTTTTTCAGCTTTTAATTTCATTGATACAACATCAGAACCAGAACCTACTTCAGACATTGCTAAAGAGCCTACTTTTTTACCTGAAATTAAATCAGGTAAATACTGTTCTTTTTGTAAATGGTTTCCACATCGGAATATTTGATTTACACATAAATTCGAATGAGCCCCATATGAAAGTCCAACAGAGGCAGATGCACGACTTATTTCTTCAACTATTATACAATGTGCCAAATACCCTAATCCTGAGCCACCATAATCTTCTGATACAGTTACGCCGAGCAGTCCTGCATTCCCCATTTTTGACCAAAGTTCATTAGGAAATTCATTTTTCTGATCTATTTCTGAAGCTAAGTCCTTAATTTCTTTGCTGGCAAACTGGTGAGCCAGATCTCTCAAGGCAATTAATTCATTAGATAGCCCATAATCAAGTGATCCAATAAACATGATAAATTGCCCCCTTTTTTTTAAAATTTTTATTTTTTGAATAACTAATCAACTTCAATAGCAATCGCTAGTGCTTCGCCTCCCCCTATACAAATGGCAGCTACTCCCTTTTTTAATCCTCTTAACGAAAGTGAATTAATTAAAGACACTAATATCCTAGCGCCTGAAGCACCTATTGGATGACCAAGAGAGCAAGCTCCACCATTCACATTAATTTTTTCACGTGGAATTTTAAGCTCTTTCATAAATGCCATTGGTACAACTGCAAATGCTTCATTAACTTCCCATAGATCAACTTCATCAACTGACCATTTTAAGGACTCTAATAATTTGTTGGTAGCGGGTATAGGGGCGGTTGTAAACCAACCAGGATCATGTGCATGACCTGCATAACCTCTAATTCTTGCTTTAATTTTTAAATTTTTTCCTTGTGCATATTCCTCTGATGATATCACTAGAGCTGCTGCGCCATCTGAAATTGAAGAAGAATTAGCAGCTGTTACTGTACCATCACTTAAGAAGGCAGGTTTTAATTTTGGAATTTTTAAAGCATTACTTCTTTTTGGTTGTTGATCTTCAGTAATTAAAATTTCTTCTTTATTTTTGTTTTTGACCTTAACTGGTGTAATCTCATGCTCAAAAAAAACATTTTTTTGAGCATTTAAAGCATTTTCTAAAGACCTAATAGCATATTCATCTTGTTGTATCCTAGTAAATTGATAGTTTCTTGCGCAATCTTCTGCAAAAGATCCCATTAATCGACCCTCATCATAAGCATCCTCTAATCCATCTAAAAACATATGATCATAAACTTTAACATGTCCTATTCTTGCTCCATCTCTATTATTTTTAGAAAGGTAAGGAGCGTTGGTCATACTTTCCATTCCTCCTGCAACTAAAATGTTATTAGTTTTAGCTTTTATTTGTTCAGAACCCATAATTACTGTCTTTAATCCTGAACCACACATTTTATTCACTGTAACTGCTGGAACAAATTTGGACAAACCAGCATTAAATCCAGCTTGCCTTGCCGGGGCTTGGCCTATTCCTGCTTGCAATACACAACCCATTATTACTTCTTCAATATCATCAAAATTTACTCCCGAATCCTTTATGGCCTTCTTTATGGCAACGCCACCTAATTCAGGTGCAGAAAGCTTAGCTAATTCACCTTGAAAGCTTCCAAATGGGGTTCTTGCATATCCACTTATGACTATGTCATTCATAATTAATTTTTCCTTATAAAAATTTTTGAT
>CACOBR010000072.1 GCA_902625475.1 uncultured Alphaproteobacteria bacterium | reverse complement strand
GAAAGTTATTTTACCAGAAAGTTTTAATGAAGCATATAAATCAATTGCAAAAGGTGGGTGGGTTGGAATATCTGGTGATATAAAATATGGAGGTTTAGGCTTACCTTTAATAGTTACTACATGCGTAAATGAATTATTATCAAGTGCTTGTTTATCTTTAGCGCTAAACCCATTGATGACGCAAGGACAGATTGATGCATTAGAAAGTCATGCAAATGAAGATATAAAAAATATTTTTTTACCTAAACTTAATTCTGGTGAGTGGTCAGGAACAATGAATCTAACTGAACCCCAAGCAGGATCAGACGTTGGTGCATTGAGAACGCTGGCTTTAAAAGATAATGATGGAACTTATAAAATTACTGGACAAAAAATATATATCAGTTGGGGAGATCATTCTTTAAGCTCTAATATTTGCCACTTGTTACTGGCGAGATTACCAAAAAGTCCAAAAGGAACCAAAGGTATTTCTTTATTTTTAGTTCCCAAGTTTATACCTGACCAAAATGGAAATATAAATGAAGTTAATTCAATTAATACAATATCACTAGAACATAAAATGGGTTTACATGGTTCCCCTACAGCTGTTTTGGAATATCAAAACGCAAAGGCTTGGTTAATTGGCGAAGAAAATAATGGAATGATGGCAATGTTTACAATGATGAATAATGCTAGATTAGGTGTGGCAGTTCAGGGTCTTTCCCAAAGTGAATTAGCTACACAAAAAGCCATTGAATTTGCAAAAACACGACATCAGGGTCGAAATATGAATAATCTTGAAGAAATAAGTACACCCATTATTAATCATGCAGACGTAAGACGCAATCTCTTAATTATGAAATCTTTAACTTTTATTTCCAGGGCTTTATGCTTTGAAACTGCATTAACCATAGATTTATCAAAGAATAAAAATGATCCATTTCTTAAAAGAAAGGCGTCTTTTTTAACACCAATTGCCAAATCATTTTGCACAGAAATTGGAAGTAAAGTTGCAGATATGGCAATTCAAATTCATGGAGGAATGGGGTATATTGAGGAAACAGGAATTTCACAAGTATATAGAGACGTGAGAATCACGTCTATTTACGAAGGGACTAATGGTATTCAAGCAATGGACTTTGTAGGTAGAAAGCTAGGTAGTAATGGTGATATTGCATATTCTATTTTAGATGAGATAAAAATGAATGAGCAAATTATAAGTCAAAAAAAATCCTATGTTTCTGATTGTATTGAAAATGCAAGAATTAGCTTAACAAAAGCTACTGATTGGATGATTTCACAAAATGATCTTAATGATAGATATTCAGGTGCTGATCCTTTTTTAAGAGCATTTGCTTTAATTCTTGGAGCGAATTATATGATGAAAACCTTAATTACGACCGATCAAGAGGATAAAATTGAATTAGCAAATTTTTATATAAAAAACTTGTTACCCTTTTGTAATGTTGAATCCTCTATTGCTACTCTTGGAGCAAAAAATCTCTATGAGAATGTTAATTCAATCTTTTAAGGTCAATCAAATTGAAAGAACTAAAATTTCCAATTGAAATTTTTCCCACCGAAAAAAAAGTTTTACAAATAAAAGAGGGTGTTTATTGGGTTAAGCTTTCATTAACTTCAATGATTTCTCATGTAAATGCATATATTTTAGATGATGAAGACGGAATTTCTATTATTGATACTGGTCTATCATGTGTTTCGTGCAAAGAAAGTTGGACACATATTTTAACTCATGACTTTAAGAACAAATCAATTAAGAGAATTATTATTACTCATCATCACCCAGACCATATTGGATTACTTGGTTGGTTTAAAAAAAAATTTAATACAGAAATTTGGACTAGTAGATCTTCTTGGTTGACAGGTAGAATGTTAACATTGGACAAAAAAAATGAAGTATCAACAGAATTATCAAATTTTTGGTTGTCCGCAGGTATGCCATCAGAAATTATAGAAAAAAAGCGTTTAGAAAAACCTTTTAATTTTAGTGATTTTGTAGATAAAATACCATTAGGTTATAGAAGAATCGTAGAAGAAGAACCATTATTAATTGGTAATAAAGAATGGTTTGTAAAATTGTGTAATGGTCATGCGCCAGAGCAAATTTTTTTATTTTGCCCAGATCTAAAA
>CACOBR010000071.1 GCA_902625475.1 uncultured Alphaproteobacteria bacterium | reverse complement strand
GGGCTATGTTGAAGGTGGTGATATTTTGAGAATAAATAACCATTTTATAATTGGAATATCTGGCAGAACAAATGAAACTGGAGCTAAAAATTTAAGTAATATAATTAAAAAAAATGGTGGAACATCAGAAATCGCAATAACTCCAGAAAATACATTGCATTTTAAATCAGAATGTAGCCTTTTGGATGAAGAAACAATTTTAGCAACAGATAACCTTATAAAAAGTGATTTTTTTAATAAAAAATACCGAATAATTAAAGTACCTAAAGGAGAAGAAACTGGAGCTAATTGCCTTAGAATAAATGAGCATTTACTTATTCCTAAAGGGTACGATAGACTTTTAGATTTGGTATCAAAAGATTATAAAGTAAGAGTGTTAGATGTTACCGAAATGGAAAAAGTTGATGCTGGATTAAGTTGTTTGAGCCTAAGATGGTAGTAATAGTCTATTTTTGCCAGTTTTTTAATTCATTAATCCATTTTTTTTTTGCATTGAATGACTTCGCACCATCAATTACTTTTTCTAAATAACCTTTTCTTGGATTTCCAATTACTTTGTTAAATCCAATATATACGAGTGATAATACTCTTTGGTTTAAATATGTAATATAACAATATTTTTTAAAATAAATTTTCTTTTTTACACCCTCAAAATAATCAAGAGTTAATTCATGTTTCAGATTTATTAACCAAAGAACACCATTAACTGTTGAATAATTATGAGGGATAATAGTTGCTACTCCTCTTGAATTGATAATAAAACGATAACCTAATAAAGATACTTTACCTAGTGGCCTAGAATTTAGACATCTATATTGCATTTGTTCTTGGTTCATATTTGAGCCATATGCAAAATAGAAAGTATAAGTATTATTTTTCATCAAAGCACCTTGAGTTTAAATTTTTTTCTATGATTTATTTTTTTTATGTTTTTAAATATTGTTTTGTTGTCTATCATAATAATGAGTTACAAAAATTTGTAGTAATTAATTTTAAAAATGCAAAATAGACAGATAATTGAACCAAAAAGATCCATAGATGTAATCCATGAAACTGACGTCTTAGTTGTAGGATCAGGACCAGGAGGTCTTTCAGCCGCTATTGCATCTGCAAGGTGTGGAGTTAAAACTACTTTATTAGAACGCTTTGGTTGTTTTGGCGGTAATATAACAGTAGTAGGCGTAGAAGGTTTTGCTTGGTATAGGCATGAGAAAACTGTTGAGGCTGGTGGAATTGGTAGAGAATTTGAGGAACTAGCAAAAGAAATGGGCGCAGCAGTACCAGAAAGCCAGTCTTTAAGTTATGAATTAGATAGTGAAGGCTTCAAATTAGTGGCAGATAAGCTCGTTATGGATTCTGGCATACATCCTATGTTACATCGATCATTTTCTATGCCAATTATGGAAGGTAATACTATTATAGGGGTTATAGTTGAATCCAAGGCTGGAAGAGAGGCCATTTTATCAAAGGTAGTTATTGATGCAACTGGCGATGCTGATGTAGCTTTTAGAGCAGGAGCTCAATTAAATACAATGCCAGTTGAAGAACTAATGGCAACTTCAGTCATGTTTCATTTAGCTGGCGTTGACAAAAAAGCTTTTCTTTCTGAGATCCAAAATAATCCACAGTCTTATAAAGACTGGTCTGATAGTGAATGGGAAGTTGAAACAGACGGTAAAGAAGATGATTTGTTTTCTCCTTTTATAAAAAAACCATTCCAACAGGCGATCAATGACGGTCTCTTACCATCAGATTTAAAAACAATTGGTGGTACCTGGGGTGCTGTACATGACACAGGTGAGCTAACTTATATGAATATAATTCAATTATCAAATATAGATGGAACTAACCCAGACGACCTAACAAGAGGTGAAATTGAGGGAAGAAAACAGGCTATGTTGGCAATAGAAGCTTTAAAAAAATATTATCCAGGATGTGAAAAAGCGAGACTGAGAAATTTTGGAATGAGTATTGGAATTAGGGATACTAGAAAATTAGATGCTGTTTATAATATGACAGAGCTAGATGTTAGAAAACAAGGTAAATTTGAAGATACTATCGGAATTTACCCAGAATTTATAGACGGGTATGGTCTATTAATTTTACCCACTACTGGACGATATATGGAATTACCTT
>CACOBR010000070.1 GCA_902625475.1 uncultured Alphaproteobacteria bacterium | reverse complement strand
TGAAAGCTAAAATTTTAAACAAAAAAAAATTAATGTTGTGGGACAGAAATGCACCTATTAGAACAAGAAAAGAACCTTCAATAAGTTGGGATAAGGCAAAAAATTTAGTCTTGGAAGCTTATTATGATTTTGATCCTAAGATTGCCAAAATAGGAAAAAGTTTTTTTGATCATAATTGGATACATGCTAAAACAGATCCCTTCAAGGCATCCGGAGCCTTTTGTCATCCAACTGTTACTAATGTTCATCCTTATATTCTAGTTAACTATTTTGGGACTAGTAGGGACGTAATGACCCTAGCACACGAATTAGGTCATGGAATACACCAAGTGCTTGCCTCTAAAAAAGGAGAAATTTTATCAAGCACACCCCTAACATTCGCAGAAACGGCTTCAGTTTTTGGAGAAATGCTTACATTTGAAAGGCTTTTAAATGCAGAAAAAAATATTACTAAGAGGAAGTATTTATTGGCTGGAAAGATAGAAGATATTATAAATACAGTAGTAAGACAAATATCTTTTTATGAGTTTGAAACACAAGTACATAACCGTAGGAGAAATGGTGAGTTAACTTCAGATGAAATATCCGACATATGGATGAATACTTCTAGAGAAAGCTTAGGTGATAGTTTTGATTATGATCCTAGATATAAATATTTTTGGTCATATATACCTCATTTTATCCACTCACCCTTTTATGTGCTTATGCTTTTGGTGATGGAATGGTTAATGCACTTTTTTCAAAATATAAAAAAAAAGAAGCAGATTTTGGAAAAAAATACATTAACTTATTAAAGGCTGGTGGATCTAAAAATTACAATGATCTACTCAAACCACTTAATTTAGATATAACTAAAAAAGATTTTTGGAAACAAAGTATCAGTGTTGTTAATAATTTAATAGATGAATTAGAGAGTATTGTTTGAATTATGCGGGAACTTTCTGCGCCAATTCGAACATTTTCTTTTGAAGTTTTTCAAATGCCCTAACCTCAATCTGGCGAATACGCTCTCTACTTACATTATATTCGTTACTCAATTCTTCCAGAGTAAGAGGATCATCAATAAGTTTTCTTTTTGTTAAGATTTCACATTCTCTCTGATTAAGAGTGGTAAGAGCTGACTTTAATAGCGTTCTTCTATTATCTAGTTCCTGTTTATCAGCAAATTTAGACGCATGATCAGAGTCTTCATCTTCTATCCAATCCTGCCATTCTAAAGTGCCTTCATTATTATTATTAACTAATACATTTAAAGAAGCATCTCCACCACCCATCCGCCTATTCATAGATATAACTTCTTCTTGACTAACGTTAAGGTTTTCAGCGATGTTTTTAACATTATCAGGGTGTAATTCACCATCTTCCATTACACCAATTCTATTTTTTGCTTTCCTAAGATTGAAAAAAAGTTTTTTCTGGGCACTTGTAGTACCCATTTTAACTAAACTCCAGCTTCTTAAAATATATTCTTGTATGCTAGCTTTAATCCACCACATTGCATAAGTTGCCAAACGAAAACCTTTGTCTGGATCAAATCGTTTAACTGCTTGCATTAACCCAACGTTAGCTTCTGAAACAACTTCATTGATTGGTAACCCATATCCTCTGTAACCAAGAGCAATTTTAGCGGCTAAACGTAAATGAGAAGTAACTAGTCTATGAGCGCTCTTTCTATCATCATGATCCACCCATGCCTTGGCTAACATAAACTCTTCTTCAGAAGTGAGCATAGGAAATTTTTTTATCTCATTCAGATAGTCTGATAGGCTTCCGTCAGTTAATGCTGGTAAATTATTATTATTCATTATAACCTCATTTTGTCGTTGATATAAACATTTTTTAAATAATTTCAATGTTTTTATTTAGATACACTTAATTTTGAAAATGAATCTTTCAATTTTATAAAATCATTTGGTAATGTGACGTCAAAGTTTTTGAATTCAGATGTTATTGGATGGATAAAAGACAAATTTCTAGCGTGCAACGCTTGTCTTTTAAAATTAATAAATTCAACCCCCAAAGTTTTAATAAGGTTAGTATCTGTTTTTTTACCTGACCTATACACCGGATCTCCAACTATTCCATGACTTAATGCATCCATATGAACTCTAATTTGATGAGTTCTACCAGTTTGAAGCCAACATTCAACTAAACATGCTACTATTTTATTTTTAAAATTATATTTCTC
>CACOBR010000069.1 GCA_902625475.1 uncultured Alphaproteobacteria bacterium | reverse complement strand
TAGTTAACTCCTTACATTTACATAATAATAGAATCGAAGCCTTAATAGATCAATTATATGGAATTAATAGAAAAATTATGGGTCTTGACGGGGCGTTGGTAAAAATGGCTGATAAGTCAAGGATTAATAGAAAAGAATTTATAGAAAAGTATAAGGGATCGGAACTTGATCCAGTTTGGCTTGAAAATGTTGCTAAGCTTAAGACAAGAGGTTGGGAAAATTTTGTATCAAATTTTGGTGACAAAATTGATGAAATCAGAAATGAAATTGCAGAAATTGGTCAATATATTGGCATAGACATTAGCGAATTTAGAAGAATAGTACAGCAAGTCCAAAAAGGAGAGAAAGAAGCTAGATCAGCAAAAAAAGAGATGGTGGAAGCCAATTTGAGACTCGTTATATCAATAGCCAAAAAATATACAAATAGAGGACTTCAGTTTTTAGATTTAATCCAAGAAGGAAATATTGGTTTAATGAAAGCTGTAGATAAATTCGAGTATCGAAGAGGTTATAAATTTTCTACATATGCGACATGGTGGATAAGGCAAGCGATTACTAGATCTATAGCAGATCAAGCTAGAACAATTAGAATACCAGTTCATATGATAGAAACCATCAATAAACTTGTAAGAACAGGTAGACAAATGCTTCACGAAATAGGTCGAGAGCCTACACCCGAAGAACTATCATCTAAACTTCAAATGCCTTTGGAAAAAGTCAGAAAAGTAATGAAAATCGCAAAGGAACCAATAAGCCTTGAAACACCGATAGGGGACGAAGAAGATAGTCAACTGGGAGACTTTATTGAGGACAAAAATGCTGTATTGCCTTTAGAAAATGCAATACAAGGAAATCTTAAAGAAACTACAACCCGTGTACTTTCCAGCTTGACACCAAGAGAAGAGAGAGTTCTTAGGATGAGATTTGGAATTGGAGTAAATACTGATCATACATTAGAAGAAGTAGGACAACAATTCAGTGTAACTCGTGAACGCATCCGACAAATAGAGGCTAAAGCTTTAAGGAAACTTAAACATCCAAGTCGTTCTAGAAAGTTAAGAAGTTTTCTTGATACATGAGTTGATAATTAGGAGAATATAATGAGATGCCCTTTTTGTGGAAATGTTGATACTCAAGTAAAAGATAGTAGACCAGCTGAAGACAACGTATCAATACGAAGAAGGAGGTCTTGTCCTGCGTGTGCTGGTAGATTCACAACTTATGAAAGAGTGCAGCTTAGAGATTTAATTATATTAAAAAAAAATAATAGAAGAGAAACATTTGATAGAGATAAATTAGAAAGATCAGTAAGAATTGCTCTTCAAAAAAGACCAATTGAGATAGATAGAATTGAACAAATGATAACAGGAATTGTAAGAAGATTAGAAAGTTTAGGAGAAACTGATATACCATCAGATAAAGTTGGTGAAATTGTAATGGAGACTTTGGCTAGAATAGACACAGTTGCATATGTAAGATTTGCTTCTGTATATAAAAATTTTCAAGCTGCAGATGATTTTGAAGACTTTGTGTCTCAACTGAGACCAGACATAAAGTAATGATTATCTCTTAAATGGAAGATTATCCAAAAAATAAGAAAAATGATTATAATTTTCTGAAAATTGCAATATCACTTGGTTACAGAAATTTGGGTTCCACTTGGCCTAATCCATCTGTAGGATGTGTAATAGTTAAGAATAATCACATAGTCGGGGTTGGTAATACTGCATATAAGGGGCGTCCTCATGCTGAAAGAATAGCTTTAGAACAGGCAAAATCAAATGCAACAGACTCTACAGTATATCTTACCCTAGAACCGTGCTCTCACTTTGGTAAGACTAATCCTTGTACATCAGAACTTATAAAAGCAAAAGTAAGAAGAGTGGTTTGTCCTTTAAAAGATCCAGATCCTAGAGTAAATGGAAAAGGATTTGAGCTCCTTCGAAAAAATGGGATAGAAGTAGACAATTCGCCTTTATTATTAAAGGAATTAAAAAACCTTAATGAAGGTTTTATAACCTCAATTGAAAAAAAAAGACCTCATATCACATTAAAACTTGCAGTAAGCTTGAATGGTAAAATAGCAACTAAAGAAAATAAAAGCAGTTGGATTTCTGGAAAAAAGTCAAGAATATTTGTTCAAATGATAAGGTCAAAGCATGATGCCATATTAATTGGATCAAAAACTGCTTTTTGGGATAA
>CACOBR010000068.1 GCA_902625475.1 uncultured Alphaproteobacteria bacterium | reverse complement strand
TAATGAGTAATTTGCAAAGTATAACTTGCATCGATGATCTAAGAAAATTAGCTAGAAAAAGAACTCCTAGAATGTTTTTTGATTACGTTGAATCCGGATCTTGGTCAGAATCTACTTTTAGAGCTAATTGTGAAGATTTTAAAAAAATTAAATTTAAGCAAAGGGTAGCAGTTGATATTTCTAATCGGGATACTTCTGTTGAAATATTTGGATCTAAATTTAAAATGCCATGTGCAATTGCACCTGTCGGATTGCAGGGCATGCAGCATCCTGATGGTGAAATTTTAGCGGCTAAAGCTGCAGAAAATTTTGGTGTTCCATATACTTTATCAACTATGTCAGTCTGTTCAATAGAAGATGTTGCAAGAAAAACAACTAATCCTTTTTGGTTCCAGCTTTATGTTATGAAAGATCATAGTTTTTCAAAAAACCTTATAAAAAGAGCAAAAAACGTTGGATGTTCCGCATTAATATTAACTGTAGATCTACAAATTCTTGGTCAACGTCATAAGGATATTAAGAATGGATTAAGTACCCCACCTAAATTAACAGCACGTAATTTGCTGAATCTTATACAACATCCTAAATGGTGCTTAAATATGATAAGAACACCAAGAAGAACTTTTAGAAATATTGTGGGCCATGTAGATGGTGTATCTGATGTAAGTAAACTTTCTGCGTGGGTTTCAGAGCAATTTGATCCAAAATTAAGTTGGGATGATGTATCTCGAATAAGAGACTGGTGGGGTGGTAAATTTATAATTAAAGGTATACTTGAACCTGAAGATGCAGCCAAAGCACTAGATGTTGGAGCTGATGCAATTATTGTTTCAAATCACGGAGGGAGACAATTGGATCAAACTTCAAGTACAATTTCAATGTTACCAAAGATAGTTAAAGCAGTAAAAGGGAAATCAGCAATATGGCTAGATGGAGGAATAAGATCTGGTCAAGACATTTTGAAAGCAGTTGCTTTAGGAGCTGATAACACACTAATTGGAAGAGCCATGAGCTATGGTTTAGGAGCTAATGGTATTAATGGTTGCGAAAAAGCATTAAATATTCTTCATACCGAATTAGACATGACAATGGCTTTATGCGGTCATAAAAACCTTAAACATGTTGATGATAGTATTTTAAAGATTGAAAGTGATTTTTAATTTTCAACATAATTTTCAACAATTTCATTTGCAATAGAAAGAGAAGCTGTAAGACCAGGTGACTCTATTCCTATAAGATTAATTAGTCCTGAAAAATTATGATGAGTTTCTCTCTGAATTATAA
The DNA here is from genome assembly GCA_902625475.1 of uncultured Alphaproteobacteria bacterium. GTDB lineage: Bacteria > Pseudomonadota > Alphaproteobacteria > Rhodobacterales > Rhodobacteraceae > CACIIZ01. The sequence continues at coordinate 1,105 of CACOBR010000068.1, read as the reverse complement.
AATCTTTTTCAAAGTTTACTTTAGAACCAATTTTTGGTCTTATTCCTGAATAAACTGGTCTAATTTTTGTTATGTCACAATTAGGCCAATATTTCTTTATTTGGGTGTGTGCATTTTTTACTCTATTAAAATCAACAGCATAATCTTCAGAATTTATCCATTCTGTATCAGGTCCAAACTGGCCATTTTCATTAAGATCTAGGGTGAAATGTATTCCTAAACCAGCTTTATTTGGGATAGGGTAGATATGATGATTAAATGGTATTTTACCCTGATATCCAAAATAAGTGCCTTTGCAAAATGAAGTTTTTTTTATTAGGCTTTTGGGGAAATCTTCAATATTTTCTAAAAACTTTGTGGCTTGAAGACCACAGCAATTTATTAAGGTTTTAGTTTTTAGTATAGTAGTATTATCTATAGGAAGTTCAAAAAACCTTCCTTTTTTTACAATTTTTTCTAAATTATGGTTAAATACAACAGTACCGTTTGCTTTTTCAAAATCATCTAATAATGACTTCATAAAACTATGACTGTCAAAAATTCCTGTTTTTGGAGACCAAATTGCATTCACTGCAGAAATTTCAGTTTCAAATTTTTTTATTTCTTGTGAGTTTAACAATCTTAATTCATTACACCCATTTTTTTTTCCTAAATTGTAAATTTCTAAAAGTTTATCTTCATCCTTTGCAGAAGTCTGAACTATTAGTTTACCTATCTGTTTAATAGAAATTTTTTTTAAATAACAATATCTGTAGAGTCTTTCCATTCCATCTCTACAAAATTTAGCTTTTAATGAATGTTCAGGATAATAAATACCTGCATGTATAACTTCACTGTTTCTTGAACTAACGCCTTCGCCGAATTGAGGATTTTTTTCAATAAGTAATACTGATTTTTTTTTCTGTGCACAAGCCCTGGCTATTGCAATTCCAATTACACCAGCTCCAACAATAATAATATCGAAATTATAAATATCTTTCATCTATACTTAAATTTGACAAAATTGAAATCAATATTGAGTGATTTTTATTTTCCATGAACAGCATTTGCTAATGTTTTTATATATTTAAAAACACTATCTAATGAATTTTTTTCTTCGATAAGT
>CACOBR010000067.1 GCA_902625475.1 uncultured Alphaproteobacteria bacterium | reverse complement strand
TTATATTGAGATATTGTCTTATAATACTTATTAAAACCAATGGTTTCCTTAATTTCATTAAAGTTAAGCATATGATTATCAGTTGGTTTATTTTGTTTAAGTAATTCTAATACATTTTTCATTGAACTCATTGATGCAGCTAAAAGTGTCAAAGGATGAAAAGCTATATTGAAACCTAATTCTTCTATTGAATGTAGTGGGAGAATTGGTGTTATACCACCTTCTAGCAAATTAATTATTTTCTTTGCTGGAATTTCTTTACAAATAATTTTCATTTCTTCAATGTTTTTTGGAGCTTCTATGAATACTATATCAGCTCCCAACTTATGATACTCTTGACCTCTAATTATTGCCTCATCGAGATCATGTGTATGATTAGCATCTGTACGTCCAATTATAACTATATCACCAACATCATCTCTTATATCAGCTACTGCTTTTATTCTATCGTAAGATTCTTCTCTGTTAACTACTTCTTTTCCTGGAGTATGACCACAACGTTTTGGTAAAACCTGATCTTCAATAATTATTCCTGCACAACCTAATTTTATAAATTCTTCAGCCGTTCTTCTAACATTCATTATATTGCCATAACCGTTATCGGCATCTACAATTAATGGAATAGAAATAGATTCTTTAATATTTCTTGCTTGATCATAAACCTCAGAAAAGGAAATTAACCCCAGATCAGGCATACACAACCGTGTGGCTGATGTTGAAAATCCAGATAAAACTGTCAAGTCAAATCCAGCATTTTCAATCATTTTAGCAGATAAAGCATCAAAGCAACATGGAGCTGAAATAAAATTTTTACGCTTAAGTAGTTTTCTAAAATTCAAGGCTGAATTATTAATGTATTTCATAAAATAGCCTTTCAGATTAAAATTAAAACTTAAATCAAAGTTTAATTATTCATTTTTCCCAATCTTATACTATAGTCTACAGCTAAAGCATATTCTGGATCGTCATCACTATCAATCATCAATTGCCCTGTTCTTGTTAGTAGATAATGGCAATCTCTACTTAAATGTCTTAGTTTGATTTCTCTACCTGATTTTTGATACCTCTCTGCAATATCTTCTATTGCTTTCAATGCTGACTGATCAACAACTTTTGAATTGTTAAAATCAAGAATAACAACTTTTGGATCAGTTTCTGGTTTGAATAATTCTAAAAAACTCTCAACAGAACCAAAAAATAAAGGGCCATCAATTTCATATACCTTTGCTCCTTTTTCGGTCGTAGACTCTCTTCCTATAGCATGAATTCTACTTGCAGAATTCCATGCAAATACTAATGCGGAGACTATAACTCCAACTACTACAGCTACAGCTAAATCTTCTGCAACAGTTACTACTGTTACCAAAATTATTACAAGAGCGTCTGATTTAGGAACTTTAGTTAATAGTCTTAATGAATTCCATGCAAAAGTCCCTATTACAACCATAAACATTACTCCAACAAGAGCTGCAATTGGAATTAGCTCAATTAAAAAAGAACCATACAATATAAAAAAAAGTAAAAAAAGCGCTGCAATAGAGGCAGACAGCCTTGATCTTCCTCCAGATTTTACATTAATCATAGACTGACCAATCATTGCGCATCCACCCATTCCACCAAAAAATCCTGTTACGGTATTAGCAGCACCTTGAGCAATGCATTCCTTACTAGCACCACCACGTTTTCCCGTGATTTCCCCTACTAGGTTTAAAGTAAGTAAGCTTTCAATCAAGCCTATTAATGCAAGAATAATTGCATATGGACCGATTATATATAAGGTTTCCAACTCTAATGGAACAATAGGAATATGAAAAGCTGGAAGGTTACCTGAAATACTTGCCAAATCACCCACTACTGGAACTCCAACATCGAAATATATTACAAAGGCTGAAATAATAATAATTGCAGTCAATGGGCCAGGTATAATTTTAGTAACCTTGGGTGTTGCCCATATGATGAACATAGTTACCGCAACTAATAAAATTGAAAAGGACATCATATCGCCTGTCATCCAATGGAGTTCTCCCATCTTATCCATTGTTTGAAATTGCCTTACTTGTGCTAAGCCAATAACGATGGCTAATCCATTTACAAATCCTAACATTACTGATTGAGGAACCAATCTTATAAATTTTCCTAATTTAAAGACACCGGCTAATATTTGTAAAATACCCATCAAAACTACAGTTGCAAATAAATACTCAACACCATAATCCTCAACTAATGAAATCATAACAACAGCAAGAGCACCTGTTGCACCAGAAATCATCCCAGGCCTTCCACCAAAAAGGGCAGTAATTATTCCAACAATAAAAGCAGCATATAAACCAAATAAAGGGGGGACTCCAGCAACAAATGCAAATGCAACAGCTTCAGGAACTAATGCAATCGCTACAGTTAATCCTGCAAGTATTTCAATT
>CACOBR010000066.1 GCA_902625475.1 uncultured Alphaproteobacteria bacterium | reverse complement strand
TACAAGCTAAAATCGAAACTTCTAAAAATTTATAAATTTTTGAGTAAGCTAAAATTTTGAAAGTTGATTTGAAGGCTATTTTAGATATTTTTTTTAAGTCAATTACTGACCATTTTTTTTCTTGTATATTGATGTGAATTTTTGCTGGCATTTACAAATCTATCTAATTTGACTTATCATCATAAGCGTCAACAATTTTTTGAACAAGATTGTGCCTTACAACATCTTTTGATGTGAAATAAACAAAACGTATTTCTTTAATTTTTTTTAAAATTTTAGAAGCTTCATTTAAGCCACTATCAAAGCCTTTAGGTAAATCAATTTGTGTAAGGTCTCCTGTTACTGCAGCTTTTGAACCTCTACCAATCCTCGTTAAAAACATTTTCATTTGATTTGAGGTTGTATTCTGTCCTTCGTCTAAAATAATAAAAGAATTTGAAAGGGTTCTGCCTCTCATAAATGCTAAGGGTATGATTTCAATTATTTTACCCTCTAACATCTTGGTTACTTGTTTCGTTGGAAGAAAGTCATATAATGCGTCATACAAAGGCTGCATATAAGGGTCAATTTTATCTTTAATATCACCTGGCAAAAACCCAAGTTTTTCACCTGCTTCTACTGCTGGTCTTGTTAAAATAACTTTGTCTACTTGACCTTTTAAAAACATGGATACAGCAACTGCTATCGCAACATAGGTTTTTCCAGTACCAGCTGGGCCTACGCCAAACGTGAGATCATAGTTAATTAAATTCTGAATAAAATCTTTTTGACTGTAATTTCTAGGACTAATAAGTTTTTTCTTAGTTTTTAGATCATATTGATTAATCTGACTATCTTTTTGTTTTTCTATAAGGGAAAAACTAGACATCTTAAGGCTTGTCAGAATAAAATCAATAATGTCATTACCTTCAAAAGATCTACCTTCTTCTAAAGAAAAATAAATATTTTTTAAAATATTTGCAGCTTTTTTTTGATCATCAAAATTTCCTGAAAAAAGAAGTTTATTTCCTCTCCTTGTAATTTGAATTCCCAATTTATCTTCTAAAAAAATAATATTTTGATCTCTTACTCCACATAGTTCTATTAGAACGCTGTTATCTTGAAATTCAATTTCTAGAGGTTGTTCTGGATCTTCTATTAAAAAATTATCAACTTTTGACAATGTTTAAATTCTGACTAATTAAAAAGTTAAAATACAATTATTATTTTGATTTGTAAAATGAATGTCTGGTAATCAATGAATATATCTCAATTTAAGTAACATATTCACCTGATAAACTTAATCCATTTGTTGAATTAATTTTTACAGGTATAATTTTTCCAATTTGGTTTTGTTTTGAATTTAAAACTACTGGGTTCATGTAAGGAGTTCTTCCAACATATTGATCTTCAAACTTACCAATTTTTTCAATAAGAACTGCTTGAATACTTCCAATTAAGTTTTGTTGGAATTGTTGTTGATACAAAAAAATAGTTTCTTGAAGTTTTGAAAGTCGATTACTTTTTATATCATCAGGTATATCTTTCATTTCAAAAGAAGGAGTCCCAGTTCTAGGGGAATATTTAAAGCTATATGCTTGTGAGTATTTTATGATTTTACATACATCTAGAGTTTTTTGAAAGTCTACTTCTGTTTCACCTGGAAAACCAACAATAAAGTCACCAGAAATTGCAATTTCTGGCCTAATTTTTTTTAATCTAGAAATTATATCTAAATAATATTCAACAGTATGCCCTCTATTCATTTTTTTCAATATTTTATTACTTCCAGATTGAATTGGGAGATGAAGGTATGGCATTAGTTTTTCCTCTTGTCCAAATAGTTGGATAAGGTCTTCATTCATATCTCTTGGATGAGAAGTCACAAATCTTAATCTTTTTAAATTATCTATTCCACATAATAATTTGATGAGATTTGTAAAATTTACGTTTTGATTTTTCTCATTTTCATAATAATATGCATTCACATTTTGACCTAATAAGGTTATTTCTTTTACACCAGAGTCTACTAACTCGTTTGCTTCTTTAAAAATGATTTCTGGAGATCTAGACCTTTCTGCTCCTCTTGTGTAAGGAACTACACAAAATGTACAAAACTTATCACAACCTTCTTGTATTGTTAAAAAGGCAGTTGTTTTTCTAATATTATTTTTATTTAAATTTAATTTTTCAAATTTATCCTCTATTGGAAAATCAGTATCTACTACTTTTTCATTAACCTCTAATTTTTTAATAATTTCAGGCAATCTATGGTAAACTTGTGGGCCAAGCACCATGTCAACTATCTCTGATCTCTGAATTATTTCTTGTCCTTCAGCTTGAGCTACACAACCAATAACCCCAACTTTTAATTCAGGATTTTTTTGCTTCAACTTTCTATAGCGACCTAATTCTGAATATACTTTCTCAGCAGCTTTCTCCCTAATGTGACAAGTATTTAATATTATTAAATCTGA
>CACOBR010000065.1 GCA_902625475.1 uncultured Alphaproteobacteria bacterium | reverse complement strand
GACACGATGAAATTTGGCCAGAGCTTCTATCTCTTTTAAGAGAAACAGGAATTAGGGATTACTCAATATTTTTGGATGAAGAAAACAATGTTTTATTTGCTGTTTTGTATAGATTAAAAAATCACAAAATGAGTGAATTACCAAATGATAATATTATGAAAAAATGGTGGCGTTTTATGGGAGATATCATGGTTACTAATAAGGACAATTCACCAAAAGTAATAGATCTTAAACTAATGTTTCATATGAATTAATTATAGTAGTTCAAATTAAGCCATATTGTTGTGATTTATTTTTTAAAAAGGGAAGCCCTTTATCCATTACCTCTTTAAAATTTTTAGCGACTGGCCTCCATATTGATAATCCATAAGAAATTTCTGGAGGCATATTTATGAAACTTTCCATTGCAAGTCCTCCTTTGAAATTTACTGCTGCTAAAGTTGCAAAAATTTCATCCCAATCACAACATCCTTCTCCTGGAGTACCTCTATCACTTTCAGAAAGATGAATGTACTTGAGATATTCTCGTGCAGCTAAAATTCCGTTTGCAGCACCTTTTTCCTCTATATTCATATGGTAAGTATCTAAATGGATGAAGATATTATCTGAACCAATCCTTTCAATTAATTCTCTAGCCTGCCAAGCGGTATTAATAATGTGTGTTTCATATCTATTAACCGGTTCGATACCAAAAAGAATGCCCTTTGATTTGGCATAATTTGCGGAAATTTCAAGGCAACGAGCAACATTTGAAATCTCTGTATCTGTTGGCGGGAAACCAGACCTTTCTCCTATCCCACCATAAGTTACACCAGAAACTGCTTCTGCTCCCATTTCTTTAGTTGTATCTATCACTACTTTTAAAAATTCAATTGCATCATCTGGATTTTTTGATGGCCAAACAGGTTTAGGTAATCCCAGAGAACACACAGCTTTAATTTCGTTTTTTTCTAAAAGATTTCTAGTATGAATAGGATCAACTGACGGGGCATCTAATAATGCAATTTCTAAGAAATCCATACTATAATCAATAGCACCCTGAATGGCACTTTCAGCACCATTTCTATCCCATTTCATTGTCCACATACTGGTATGAACACCAAAACCTTGCATTAAAAATCCTCAAAAATAGGAAAAATTTCATTATTATGTGCCGGCAATTTATTTGCCGACACAAATTGAAAAAAAAGTTATACTTTAGAAATCAAAGTCGTTTATGTTGCCCTTATTAAAAGTATAAGGTGCTCCAAGAAGTATTTCACTTCCATTTATGACTTGTAATTCTCCTAGTTTTCCAGCATTAACAGAGGTTGCACCAGGTTTTAAATCACCATCTGCAACAGCTCTCAACACATAGGCAGCCGCATAACCTAAGTCTACAGGGTTCCATAAAACAACTGATTCTACACAACCACTATTGACATAGGGTTTCATAGCATTAGGAGTTGCAAGTCCTACAACAGCAATATTACCACATTGATTGGCTTGGGTAACTGCGTCTGCAGAAGCTGGAGTAGCAACACTTGTCATACCATAGATCCCTTTTAGATCGCTTCCATATTTATTGATAAGGGTATTAGCTTGATTAAAGGAAAGGATATTATCTTCCTGCGCCTCTACAGTCTCTAACCATTCAAGCTTAGGATGGCACTTATTGCTGTAAGCTTCCATTTCAGCAATCCACCTCGCTTGGTTTGGAGTAGTAAATGTAGAAGTCACAATCGCTACTCCACCAGAGCCACCAATCTCTCTAGCCATATTATCAACCAATGATTTTGCAATACCATTAAATTCAGCCTGATTTACAAACCATTGTCTTGCATCAGGATCTGAGTTAGCATCATAACCGACAACATTAATTCCTTTGCTTAATGCTTTCTTAAGAACTGGTGCAATTGCTCCAGGGTCATTAGCTGCAAATAGAACTCCGTCAACACCTTGAGTAATGTAGTTATCTATTAGAGTAATTTGATCGTCTATATTAGCCTCTGAAGGTCCATCTGTTTTAGCATTCATACTACCCATTTCTGCGGCAGCATCCAAGATACCCTTTGTAGTGGCAGAAAAATATCCGATACCAACTAGTTTTGGTACATCGACAACTGTTATTGATTTACCTTTTCTATTAGGTGCTCCAGTTGGTGATCCACCATCATATGGCTTGGCTTCACCTGCCGGTGCAGGTCCACTACATGGCAATGGATTTGTAGGTAAGTCATCTCCACCTGTCCAATCTCCTGCTAAAGCTAATGAGCTACTAAATAATAACCCAGATATTAATAATAAATATTTTTTCATATCATTCTCCCTTTTTTAAATAGTTAATAATTACTATGCTTAATTTTATAGCGATTTACTTTTCCCATATTTAACCCTCGCTATTTCGATTAAATAGGTTACTGATTAATAGAGTTAATATTAAGACCGACCCTATTGCAATGTAAGTACCATCTGATTTTACCCCAGCTAAGGATAATCCATTCTTAAGTA
>CACOBR010000064.1 GCA_902625475.1 uncultured Alphaproteobacteria bacterium | reverse complement strand
AATAGCTGCTAATGACGCAGCAAAACCTGAGGCTGCATAAATGAATAATTTGGTTTTATCCACAGCTATGCCAGAAAATCGTGCAGCGGTTTCATTTGCACCAATTGCATAAGTTGCTCTACCCCAAGTTGTATAGGCAAGAATAAATCCCGTAAGAAGAGTAAAAAAAGCTACAATCCATAATTGTGTAGGTATACCAAAAAACTCTCCTTGTCCCAATACAAAAAACCACTCTGGATAACCTCTAATTGACCTAGCCTGACTAATCCCCTCAGCTAGCCCTCTGTAAAGTGCTAATGTTGCAAGTGTTGCAATCAAAGGAGGAACTTTAAAACGAGTAATAATAATGCCATTAAATAAACCAGCCAAAGTTCCGACACTCAAAGCTACCAATATAGCTAATGGTAATGGTAAACCTAGCTTTTTCCAGGCAACACCTAAAACTATAGCTGACAGTCCCAATATAGAACCAACAGATAGGTCAATTCCACCTGTCACAATAACAAATGTCATTATTAAAGCAACAAGGCTGACTTCGGTTAAAAAACGCCCCTGATTGAGCAAATTATCAATAGTAGCGAATTGTTCAGCCTGTATTGAAAGAATTACCAAAGCAACAATAACTACTAAAAATAAAATTGTTTCATGCCTAAATATGGATTTCATCCTCATGATACCACTCTTCTTCTTCTAGCCATATCAGCCAAGACTGTACATAATATCAAAATCCCCATTATAGCTCTTAGCCAATAAGCAGAAACTCCGGTAAATATTAAAGATGACCCAATAGCAGCGAATAAAATTGTGGCTAATGATGAACCAATAACCGTACCGGTACCTCCCATGATCGAAACTCCCCCAATTACAGAGGCCGTAATTACTGTAAGTTCAAGATTTGGTGGAACTGTCGATTGAATAATATTGAGTTGAGTTGCAAATAAAATAGTTGATAAACCTACAAACATACCATGCACAGCAAAAGCTATTACAACACCTTTTTTTAGATCTATACCTGAAGTTCTAGCTGCTTCAGGATTGCCCCCAATTGCATAAAGTGATCTTCCCCATGTAGTGTTACTCATTATATAAAACATAAGAAGCGTAAAGAAAATTAATGCTAATAATGGGACTCTTATTCCCATAAAATCTTGTTGAGCTAAAAAGAACCCTTCTGGCATGTCAGTGATCCAATCACCCCCTGTAACACTTATCAAACCACCCCTTAAGATAGACATCATACCAAGGGTAACTACAATAGAAGGTATTCCTGCATATGCTACAATTATTCCAACGAGAGAATTCACAGCAATACCCACCAAAATGGGTGCTGTCCATGCAAACCAAATAGGGTAACCTGAAACAGCTAGAGTTCCACAAATTGTGGCTAAAACACCTATAAGAGCACCAACTGAAACGTCAATATTACCAGTGATTATAAGTATAGACATCCCAATAGCAGCAACTCCGATATAAGCATTACCTGCAAAAATTGTATTAAGATTATTTCCACCTAAAAATCTATGATTAACCTGTGATACAACGACAAATAAAATTATAATGGAGGCAAGTAAAACAAGCTCCTGTCCATAGTTAATTAAAAACCTTGAAAAAAATTTATTATTATTTTCATTTTGAGTATTCATGCGGTTTCTTTAACTTTCTGGGTCATAATTGCACCTACATTTTCAGGAGTTGCGTGTTCTTTTGAAAATTCTTTAGTTATTGTACCATTGTTCATTACTAATACACGATCGCTCATGCCTAATACTTCAGGTAACTCACTTGAAATCATTAAAATAGCCAGACCTTCATCTGCCAAATTCCTCATTAACTGATGAATTTCTGATTTTGCACCAACATCAATTCCCCTGGTAGGTTCATCCATAATTAATATTCTAGGTTCGGTTTGTAACCATTTTGCTACTACTACTTTTTGCTGATTACCTCCCGACAATTGACGAACTAATTGTAATGCGTTTCTTGCTCGAATACCTAATTTTTTGATTGCATTTACAGCATTTTGCATTTCTTTTTTAAAAATTATTAAAATGCCATTTGCTTCACGATCTAAATTAGCCATCGATACATTATGACTTATTTTCATTTCTTTTACCAAACCTTGCGTGCCTCTATCTTCAGGAATATAAGCAATACCTAAATTTCTAGCATCTTTTGGTTTTTTTATAGATACCTCTTTTTCATCAATTTTAATTGATCCACCTTTCGATGGATTTATACCAAATATTGATTGAGCTAGTTCTGACCTTCCAGAACCAACCACTCCAGCAATACCCAAAATTTCACCTCTCTTAAGTTTAAAGGAAACTTGACTAAATCTTAACCCATCAGTGAAATTATTAACTTCAAGAATTGGTTTTCCAAATTTACCTTTAGAAATAGGATAGAGTTTATCAACTGGCCGACCAACCATTTTTGATACTAACAAATCCTCAGTGACATCCTTGATATTAAAAGTACCTACATGATTTCCATCTCTTAAGACTGAAACTTTATCAGAAAGTTCAAAAATTTCCGGCATTTTATGGCTTACATATAATATACTTACACCCTGTTCTCTTAATCTTTTAACCACGGTTATAAGTTTTTTAACATCAGTAT
>CACOBR010000063.1 GCA_902625475.1 uncultured Alphaproteobacteria bacterium | reverse complement strand
AATTAATGAGAATGACACATTTCTCTCTTTAGGTACTTCTGGTGTAATTTTAACTGCTAAAAGTAGTTTTTCTCCAAAACCAGATACAGCAGTTCATACCTTCTGTCATGCTATACCTAATCGTTGGTATCAAATGGGTGTGATTTTATCCTGTACAGATTGCTTAAATTGGCTTTCGAAAAATCTGGGTAAAGACATTAAAACTCTTATAAAGTCATTAGGACACAAAATCAAACGTCCTAATTCAGTATACTTTTTGCCATACCTATCAGGTGAAAGAACACCACATAATGATAGTTTGGTCAGAGCAGCTTTTTTAAACTTAGATATTTCCACGACCGAAAATGACCTTACACAATCAGTACTTGAAGGTGTCGGTTTTGCTCTTCGAGATAATTTGGAAGCTCTAAAAGCTTCTGGTTCAAATATTACTAGTGCAATAGCAGTCGGCGGTGGATCTAAATCTTTATATTGGCTTAACCTTATTGCTAATATATTAAATGTTAGCTTAAAAATACCTAAGCATGGTGAGTATGGTGCTTCACTAGGAGCAGCTAAGCTCGCAATTATTGGAGTAACTGGAGCTAAACCAGAAGAACAAATAATTTTTCCTACAATTTCAAAAACAATCTTTCCAAGCAAAAATTTATTAACGCCTTACAATGACGCTTATTATAGGTATAGAAATATATATCCAGCTTTAAAATCTCTAGAATAGAGTAATTTTCTTAATAAAAATTTTACATATTAACAATATTTGAAAGATTAGGTCATAGCTAGGTAGCTATCCCTCTAGATATTTACACGCACTTAAATTAGAAAAGGAAAAAGAAAACTGCTAAACGTTTGCATGGGCTTTAAAAATCTATGTCTTAGTTGCCCAAATGGTTGCCCAAAATTGTGAAACTGTAGATAAACCATGATAAAGGTGATAACGTAAATTCCTTATTTTGAAAGAAATGAGAGACATGATAAGAGTTTCTTAGGTTTTTTGTTATCATGTACCGTAGGTTTGAATCCTACCACCCCAGCTTTAAAAATAAGGTACTTTAGAAGTTCTTTTGTTTTAAATTCTCATAAAATTGTGTAAACAATGCGCAGACAATGCCCAAAGTATACTTTTTATTCTCAATATGACACTTATAACATCCACCCCTAATACATATCTCGGGGTTATCCCAAAAACCATAACTTTTTGTAAGCAATTATTACTGCAAAACCATTTTGATTTGGTAAAGGTAACCAATTCTTATCTTCAAATATAACTTATTTCGTATAATATTATTTTATAAGAACTTAATATAGATGTTACTAATTATATTAAAAAGCCCACTTGTTCAACTATTTGGAGAATAAATGACAAAGATAACAAATATTAGAAGTTATGATTTACGTTTTCCTACATCCAAATACCTAGATGGATCTGATGCAATGAATCCAGATCCTGATTACTCAGCAGCTTATATTATACTTGAAACAGACGGGAAATATGAGGGACATGGTCTTACTTTTACTATTGGTCGTGGAAATGAACTTTGTATATATGCATTTCAAACACTTAAACCGTTAATTATTGGACTTGAACTTTCCTGGATAAAAGAAAATATGGGAAGGTTTTGGAGACATATTACAGGTGATAGCCAAATTAGGTGGATTGGTCCCGATAAAGGAGTAGTACATCTTGCAACTGGAGCAATTGTTAATGCTATTTGGGATTTATGGGCAAAAGTTGAACAAAAGTCGGTATGGCAACTAATTTATGATATGAAACCCGAAGAAGTTGTTCAATTGATTGATTTTAGGTATATAACGGATGCTCTATCAAAGGAGGAAGCATTTAATATTTTGGCCAAAGCTTCGGTCTCAAAGCAGGAACGTTACAATCTGTTAATAAATGAAGGTTATCCATCTTATACTACGTCTGCTGGGTGGCTTGGATATCCAGATGAAAAATTACGTGAACTATGTATAAAAGCAATAAAATCAGGTTTTACTCATGTAAAATTCAAAGTGGGCCGTGATTTACAAGATGATATACGTCGTTTGAAGATTGCAAGAGAGGTTCTTGGAAATCAAGTTCAATTGATGATTGATGCTAATCAGGTTTGGGAAGTTAATCAAGCGATTGAGTGGGTTAACAAACTTCAGTTTGCATCTCCTTTTTTTATCGAAGAGCCAACAAGCCCTGATGATGTTAGTGGTCATAAAACTATAAAAAATGGAGTTTTTCCTATTAAAGTTGCAACTGGTGAAATGTGTCAAAATAGAATTATCTTCAAACAATTTATAAAAGAAGATGCTATAGATATTATTCAAATTGATAGTTGTAGAATGGGGGGGCTTAATGAAGTATTAGCTGTTATGATAATGGCTGAAAAATATAAAAAGCCAGTTTGGCCACATGCTGGAGGGGTTGGGTTATGTGAATATGTACAACACATCTCAATGATTGATTATCTACTGATTTCATGTGAAAAAAATAGCAAGCGTATTGAATATGTTGATCATTTACATGAGCATTTTTTACATCCCTGTAAAATTATGAATGGTAATTATATAGCTCCTTTTGACCCTGGGTTTTCAATAGAAATGAAGAGTTCTACTTTAAATGATTATTTATTTAAAAGCTAAAAAAATACTTGAAGCCGAGCTGGTGAAATAAATA
>CACOBR010000062.1 GCA_902625475.1 uncultured Alphaproteobacteria bacterium | reverse complement strand
CAACGGAATGATGTAATTGGTGTTGGGCAGGAGAAATCAAAATATATTCTAACCAACGCCAATACCTAATACCAATATGTGAATGTCTTAAATTTGATCCAGCTGTATTGAATAAAAATAACAAAATATTCGCTCCTAATACAGTAAAGAGATCAACATTATTTCCAAAAAAGAAAATAAATGTAGATATAGAAACTCCTTGAGTAAAAGTACCTCTTAAAGTGAATACTATACCTTCTAAAGGATGGGTTCGATAAACTGTCATTGGAGTTAAAACTTCAGCTGAATGATGAACTTTATGTAAAGCCCAGAGAATAGGCCACTTATGCATCCAGCGATGGACCCAATATTTTGAGAAATCATCTAACAAAAAAATGGAAACTGTAAATAGTAAAACTACAACTTGAACTGGTGTATTTTGAAAAGAGCCTGAACTCAACCAGTTTATCCCATGGAGCCAATAAAAAATAGCGGTTGCTATTACAATTTGAGTTATTAAAACAGGAGAAATAGCTACTGAGATAGTTCTGTTGATTAAAAAAACAAAAAAATCAGCCTTTGAAGATCGAGAAAACCATATTCTCTTATCGAAAATAAATTTTATTGAGTTCTTTAAATTTATTCTTTTGAAAAAGATAAGCCAAATAAGCGCGATAAGTACTGAAACTGCTAAGTAACCAACAAAGACCCGCTTTCGCGGGTCTATGAAGTGCTCAAAAATGTTTGAAAAAAAATCAATCATTTAATTAGTAATTAATTAATTAAACAATTAATCATTTTCTGAACTATTGCTTCCACCTAATTTTTCAGCAAGGTTACTCATGTCAGATAATTTGTCTTTGTTTCTTGCTTCTACTTGAAATGCATCAACCATTAGTTTTTGAACTTTAAGCATATGCAGTTTATATTCTCCCCAGCCTGATCCTTCGTCTTTCAAATATTCACCATTTGAATTCATTCCAGTAACTTGAGAAGCATTCATTAATAATGGACCCATACCAACTAAACGATTTAATTTAGTTCCTGTTTCTCCAAGATTATATTTCCCAGTTTGTAGTGACATTGCAAAACCTTTAAGCTCACCCCAGTGCTTTGCATATGTTCTAAAAGCTTTTTTGGTATCAGAATTTGAAGCAATTAATTCTTCAAGTTTAGATATATCATTGTAAACAGATCCAGCATATTTAAAAACTGCTTCAGCTATTACTTTCTCCCAATTAGAACAGATAACACCAGCTAAATTAACTAGTTTACCTCTTTCTGCATCTGACAATGCTTCACCATTTGCATCTGTAATAAGTTGACGTCCATCTACAAATGCTTTGGTTATAGTTTCTAAATAATTTGTTTTACCACCTCTATCAAAGCTTGATGCATAATAGGCATGTGCAAATGTCATTTCACTTAATAAATCAACTAGACCATCACCATTGGCATCTGCTGCTTCAAGATCTTTCATTTTAGCAACATCATAGCTCTGCTGTGGAGTTAATGATAAAGTATGAGCGGCTGCGCCAAAATATCCAAATGCCTCATCCCATGAATGCTCTTTTCCTGTGTAATGCTTACCATCCTTATAAGGCTTGTTGTTTGGTTTATTGTCAGCTCCCATTTTTTCATCTAGATAATTATCACAGGCCTGATGATAAAAAACTGCACCCATTGTAAATTTTGAAATTAACTGGATATAGTCATATCCTGTACTTGGATCAAAACCTTTATTCGTGCTAGCGGCTTTCTCAATCATGAATTCTAAAGTTTCTCTTCCAGTCATTTGACCTGGCCACCCATTTACAACACCCTTTGAGGCCTTTCCAGCTAAATTAGTTTTTGAGATTTCTCTCATTGTTTCCTGTTTTATATTAAAGTTACCTTTATCTACTGGAGCTAATATTTTTTTATTTTTATCAGTACCACCAAAATAGGACATCATTTCTGCTTTGATTCTGCCTGCATTTGCGCCACCATTACCTTGGGATGACAATTTTTTAATACTTGTATGCAATACTTGCCTTCCAATTTGACCGGTATATGAAACTGAATTTGTCTTACTACCAGTATATCCTTTAAGAGTAACTGGATAAGGTCCATAGGTGTTGCCTGCATGACCATCAGAAAAACCATAATTGGCTAAGCTTAAGATGGAAATGATTGAGGCTATTGTTATCTTTGCCTTGCTATTCATTACTTTTTCTCCATTTAAATTTTAAATTTTAGCATGAAAAATGCTTTCAATGTTAATATCCTTACTTTGTAAGAATAAGTTTATTATGTCTAGTTAATCTTAAAATATATTCTTGTGATCCTAAACTGATTATTGCGGTATTTGATGGTCCTATCAAATCTAAAGCATTAATCTTATTAATTTCTGGTTTTTTAATGCTGTTTTCTTCATTTGATTTTTCATCAAAGTTTTCAATTGCATTAAGCAAACTTTCAACCTTCCTTTCTGCCATTTTAAATATCCTTAATCTGATACCTGACTTAATTTGTCAGGAATAAAGCAATCCTTACCAAATTAATCAGATTTGTCAATCCTGAGTTTATTAATAAGGTATGGTGGGATAAAATTAATATGATATTTTTAAGACTTGGTGATTTATAGATGATATTGTAATAAAGTGGATTATGTTAATAAAAATAAAAATTTTATCTGATACAATTTGTCCCTGGTGCTATA
>CACOBR010000061.1 GCA_902625475.1 uncultured Alphaproteobacteria bacterium | reverse complement strand
ATGATTTATCCTGCAGATAATCCTACAGTTGCAGTTTTTTCTGGGCATGGTATCCGAATTAGAATAGATAAAGAAGCAATAATTTCTCCAGGAAAAATTAGAATTTTATGCGAAAACCCAGATGAATTTGCATCGGGTAAAAAGATACTTAGAGCACCAAACGAAACTATTATAGAAGTTGATGAATTAAACCCACCTATCGTACTACCAACAACAAAACATAGTTTTGTAGTTAAAAAGTTAGCTGATCAAGCTCCATGGATTATTGGAAGAGCTGGTATGCATTATAGAGATCTAATTCCAGATCGATTAGGTGGCTCTATTATTGCAAGTCACATCAGAATACCTGATGGTGGTCCAGTACCAGATATGGTTCACTACCATTCTGTAGGTTTTCAATTAATTTTTTGCTACAAAGGTTGGGTTGATTTGGTATATGAAGATCAAGGGGAACCTCTTAGACTTTATGCAGGAAATTGCGTAATCCAACCTCCAGAAATAAGACATCAAGTATTATACGCTAGCGATAATATTGAAGTCATAGAAATTGGTGTACCAGCTGATCACATCACAACTATTGATCATAAAATGGAATTACCAAACAAGACAGTTGATAAAAATAGAAGATTTAAAGGTCAAAAATTTGTGCACCATAAGGCTGAAGAGGCTCAATGGAAAAAATTTAGAGTTCCTGGTTTTATTTCAAGAGATACAGGTATAGCACAAAACACCCAGAACGTTGCAGGAGTTCATATTATCCGTCCCGAGAGGGATAAAAGTCCTGAAACATATCATGACAGTGATATTTTATTTAATTTTGTAATGGAAGGATGCATGGTTTTAAGTGGAGAAGGAAAAGAACCTTTCAAGTTATTTCCTGGTGATGCATTTGTTATTCCTCCCAATATGAGAACACAGTACAAAGATTTTTCTAAAGATTTAGAATTACTAGAAGTTTCATTACCAGGTAAATTTAAAACTTACTACTAATTTCTATTCATTTTGTTTTTATAAAAGTTCCATTTTGCAGTTCTGAAAAAGCTTGTATTAATTCCTCTTTAGTATTCATGACAATTGGACCATGCCAAGCTACTGGTTCTTTTATAGGTTTACCTGATACTAAAAGAAACCTTACACCGAGTTCTCCACTTTTTACAGATATTGAGTCTCCAGTATCAAATCGAACTAAAGTTCTATTACCTGACATATCTCTTATGTTTAATTCTTGACCATTGATTTCTTTTTCTACAAGAACTCCGATAGGATCGGATGCATATTGAAAATTAGCAGAACCATCAAAAACATATGCAAAAGTATTTTTATATGTATCCACTTCAATAATCTTTTGGGTGTTGGGTGGGATATAAACATCTAAATATTGAGGTTCGCATGCAATGCCATCTACAGGGCCTTTCATGCCTTTATAGTCGCCAACTATTATTTTTATTTTAGAACCATCATCATCTTCCAAAAATGTTATATCCTTTGATGCAATATCCTGATATCTTGGAGCAATGAGTTTTTGGTCAGATGGAAGATTTGCCCAAAGTTGAAAACCATGCATTTGTCCTTTAGAATTTCCTGATGGCATTTCTTGATGCATAATGCCTGATCCAGCAGTCATCCACTGAACATCACCACTTAATAAGTCGCCCTCATTCCCGATACTATCTTTATGTTCAACTTTACCTTCAAGAACATAAGTTATAGTTTCTATCCCTCTGTGGGGGTGCCAAGGAAATCCAGCCATATAATCTTTAGGATTATCATTTCTAAAATCATCAAGCATTAGAAAAGGATCACTCTCCTTAGGGTCATTGAAACCAAATACTCTATGCAAGTTTACTCCAGCTCCTTCCATAGCAGGTTTGGCTTGAGTTTCTAATTTAACTGGTCTAAAAGTCATTTTACCTCTTCACGTGTTAAATAGGATAGTTTTAGCTTTATTTAAAATGTAAATTTTTTTTTTAAAGATAGGTCTTATAAAAAATTGAAATTTTAAATCCTAATTACCCATCTAGGATTTCATGAAGAACAACTATACCTCTATCGGCATTAACTATTGACGGATTATCTTCATCTTCTGGAATACCATTGAGCAGTTTTTGACATGCAATAAAAGCCTTTTCGTCTTTATAAGAGTAATATATGCCCAGTCTATTATTTCCTTGCTTATTCCATATTTGAGTCACAGTAAAAGAAAGTAAACCTGCTTTTTTAAACTGTTGTTTCATTTTATCTACATTATTTTCAATTCTTTTTATTTCTGCTTCAAGATGAAATTTAGATTGAAAATCTATCTGATTATAACTCATTAACTTTGGGGTCATTGGTTCCTCATATGTTTCTAATTATAAAGAATAATTAATTTATATTCTCAGTAAATATTAATTCATTACAAATTTTATTAATCGACCTGCTAAAAAGATACCTTCATCCTCCTGAAAAAAATGTCCAGCATTTTTTGTTATAAAATGATCCTGGCCTGCGGCACCCGGTATATTTTTAATAAAAACTTTTTCTAAACCTCTCATTATTGGGTCCTTGTCAGAGAAACATGTTAATATTGGTTTTCTCAATTTTATTAATTTTTCCCATGCTTTTTTTTGATCATGGTGAGCTGGATCATCAATAGAATCAGGCACCAATAATGGAAATTGACGTGCTCCAGATTTATATTCTTCATC
>CACOBR010000060.1 GCA_902625475.1 uncultured Alphaproteobacteria bacterium | reverse complement strand
TTAATAATTTTTAAATCTTGAGCATCTAATGCGTTTTCAGTATCAATCAACATTATTACAACTTCAGAAAATTTAATTACTTCTATCGACTTATCTACAGATAATTCTTCTAGTCCTTTTGTTATTTTACTAGGACGTCTCATACCTGCTGTATCAATTATCTTAAAATTCTCACCTAACCAATTTAATTTCACTAAAATTGGATCAGTTGTAGTACCTGATTTTGCACTTGTAAGTACTCTATTCTCCTTTGTTATTGTATTAAGCAAAGTTGATTTACCAACATTAGGTCGACCTACAATTGCTAATTTTACTAGTTCCTTATCAGAACTTAATTCATTAACATTAATTTCTGAAAGGTACGGGTCTGAAACATTACTTTTCCTTTGATGATTTTTAAAAAAAACATTTTTTTCATTATTTTTAAAATTAAAATTTTTTGATTTTAAAAAAACCGAGATTCCTTTTTTTAGATCCTCTATTCCCAACCCGTGAAATGCTGAAATAGGAAAAGCGTGTTCTATACCTAAAGAAAGGGGCTCCCAAAAACTCTGCAAAGATTTTTTATTATCATGCTTATTACTTATTAAAAAAGTTTTAGAATGAAATTTTCTCAAATAGTTTGCAAATTCAATATCATTGTTGGTTAATCCAATTTTTGAATCTACAACAAACAATATTAAGTCAGAATTAATTATTAGATTTTCATTTAAAGACATTATTTCCTTTTGTAGAAAATTATTAGGTGAAATCAAATCACACCCAGCAGTATCATATAACCTCACAGACAGAGTATTTAAGTAAAAGTCATATGATTTATAATCTCTGGTAGTGCCTGGATTATTATTTGTAATTGATTTATTACCATTTAATAATCTATTAAATAATGTAGATTTACCAACATTTGAGCGCCCAGTAATTAAAATATTATATTGCGTCAATTCTTGTTCCAACTCTATTGCTAAGTCTATTAATCAAAAGCTATTATTTTACCAGATTTAGAAATAACAAATAATTTATCATGGACTGCATACGTTCTATACAAAATTTGATGCCCTATTCTGTGTTTTGAAAATTCTTTTCCCGTAGATGGGTCAAATTTTCTCAAATATCCATCTGTTCCAGTCATCCATAAGAAATTACCTGCTAAAGTTGGACCAAAAAATTTTTCATTAGAAGTATTTGAACCTGAAATATTTCTGGACCAAATTACTTCACCATTATTTTCACCGATCCTTACTAGCTGCCCTTTTGTTGATACAACGAAAATTGAACCACCATCAATGATGGGTGTACTATTTGAACCAACTGAGACACTCCATATTTTTCTACCAGAATTAAGATTTAAAGCTAATAATTGACCAGATGAGCTTATTAGAAAAGCCTTGTTTGATTTTATTATAGGGCTACCGCCAAAATCACCAATAATAGAATAAGCCTCTCCCTTGTTACTTTGATCGAATGCAGCCTTCCATAATTCTACCCCATTATTTGGACGAACTGCAGTTAGTTGACCCGCGCTAAATGGTAAAAGTAATTTATTACTTTTTAAAGCAGGTGATATACCTTTAGATAAAAGCGTGGGTCTTGTAGGACCTTGAAGGGTCCAAATAGTTTCACCTTTTTTATTAATAGCAATCGCTAAATCATTTGCATTAATTACAAAAATTTTGTTATTAAGGTAAATTGGTGCTCCCCGAAAAGGTGAATCAAACTTTTTTTTCCAATTTATTGAACCATCAAGATTTATTGAAAAAATTTCCCCAAACCCAGTTGCTACAAATAAATTTTCTTTATTCAGAGCAATACCACCTGTGTGATGTGTTTTTTGATTTTTTTCTAAACTAGGAGCTAAGTCTAAAACCCATTCTTTTTTTCCATCCAGACCAAAGGAATATAAATTTGCTCTGCTATCTAAAATAAATACATGCTGATTTGAAAATACTGGGGCAGATATTGGCCCTTTATTATTTAAAGAAATATCCCAAGATTTTACTAATGGGGAATTAAATTTTGAATGTACAAACAAATGAGTGGGGCCGTTGTCAACTTGACTGAGAGATTTGATACTTTTTTGAGGACTTAAGTTTATAGATTTTCCACTTTTGCCTAGATGTTTATCCATTTCGAACTGATATAAATCTAATCGCTCCCCATCCATACTTTCATTGTTAAAACAAGACATTAATGACAGGCAAAAAATAAAAAGAAATGATTTTAATTTAGAGTATATTATTTTGTTTCTTTGATTGAAATAAAGTGAATTCATTTATAAAAATACTCATTTAAGTGTTAAAATTTATTTTCTAATATTTTCTAAAATATTTTTTAAATTATTCAGTCTATTATTAAGTGAAAAGGAATTGGATAACTCTGGTTGAATTGTATCAATTTCTCTCAAAGCTTCTTCATAAGAACCCTTTTCCAAAAATAAATTTATTTTTTCCTCAACAGCTAATAATTTAAAAGGTCTATCAGGACCAGATAGTTCAGTTAAAATCTCAAACTTTTCAGAATAAGAATTGTTTTCAAGATGATATTGATAAAATAAAGCCAAATCTCTCAAAACTAATGGTATATTTTCATCAGAAGTAATGCTTTTTAAGTGAAGTAATTTTTTGTCGACTTCAACCTTATCATTTAAAAATAAAGGGTTTAAGGCAGCTATTATGCTACCTGACTTTTTTTGTTCAATATATGAAA
>CACOBR010000059.1 GCA_902625475.1 uncultured Alphaproteobacteria bacterium | reverse complement strand
TATGCCTTTCAATAAAATCAAATCTAGTTGAGTTAGTGCTTAATCTTAAAGAAGCAGACAATGCCTTTCTCAGTTCCAACATTCCATTTCTCATACTATTTAATTCATTTTCCCATAAGTGTATTAGTTCATTATTTTGAGAATTATTCCCTCCTAAAATAATTTCAACAAGTGATGCTCCATAATCTGGGGGAAAAGAAAAAGTTACTCTATTAAAGGATTTTAAATTTTCTTCTACTAACTTTTGATTTTTTTTATCAGAAACTACCATTAACGCAGCTCCTACCCTATCTCTATATAAACCAAAGTTTTTTGAACAAGATATACCAATACATAATTCTTGCAAATTAGAGGCCATATATCTCAAACCTTTTACATCATCATTTATGCCATCTCCAAAACCTTGATAGGCCAAGTCAACTAAAGGTAGTATATTTTTTTTCTCACAGAACTTAGTAAGCTCCTTCCAATGTTCTAATGATAAATTTGCTCCAGTCGGATTATGACAACAACCATGCAAAAGTAAAACATCTCCAGAATTAGTATTCTCAAGATCAGACATCATTCTAGAAAAGTTTACTTCACAAGTTTCATAATCAAAGTAGCTATAAGTATTAAATTGAATACCTAAATGTTTTAATATTGCTGCATGATTTGGCCAAGATGGTGACGAAATCCAAACCTGCTTATCATCTCCAATAGATCTTATCAAAAGTAATAACTGATGAAATGCTCCCGTTCCACCTGGTGCTTGAGCACCCACAACCTGATTTTTTGCAACCACATCAGCTAGAACTAATTCACTTATATTATCTATAAACCCTAAATTCCCTGAAAGTCCTACGTAACTTTTTGTTTTTTGTGTGTCGTTTAGAATAATAGCAGCTTTTTGAACTGCACTCATAATAGGAGTTTGACCATTTTTATTTTTATAAACTCCAACACCTAAGTCTATTTTTTCTTTTCTTTCGTCGGCTTTGAATAATGACATTAAAGCCATAATTTTATCTTCTTGTTGTAATTTTAAATTTTCAAACATGTTTAACCCAACTAAATATTTTATATTTAAATGAAAAAATGAAAGAATTTTTTAATTGAATTTTCCCCATTCGCACCACGATCCATCATAAACTGAAACCTTTTCTGCACCAAGTCCTTTAAGGACAACATATAGAATTGATGCAGTCACTCCAGACCCACAAGATGTAATTAAATGTTTGGTTAAGTCAATACCAAGCTCTTCAATTTTATTTTTAAGTAAATTATTTGATTTCAAAGTATAATCAGTATTTAGTACGTCACCATAATAAAGGTTTATTGAATTTGGAATATGACCACTTCTAAGCCCTTTTCTAGGCTCTTTTTCAATGCCATTAAATCGACTCGAAGATCTTGCATCTATTATTTGAATATTAACTGAATTTAAGTATTTCATTACAAAATCCATAGAGACTATCAAATCTTTTTTATAAGAAAAATTAATTTTATGAGGTTTAAAATTTATTACCTCTCTGTTTGTGGGTTTATTTTCACTTAACCATTTCGGGAATCCCCCATCTAATATAAATACATTATCAAAACCATATAAATGAAGTAACCATAATAATCTTGGAGAAGAAAATAATCCTAAGCCATCATAAACAATAATATTTTGATTTTGTTTAATTCCAAAAATTTCAAATTTATTACTAAAATCTTTTTCATTTAATGCCATGTGTGGTAATTCAGATTTAATATCTGAAAACTTATCTAAATCAAAAAAATTTGCACCAGGAATATGATTGTTTTCAAATTCTTTTAACCCAGACCTTTTAACATTGGGCAAATACCAGCTTGCATCTATGATTCTTAAATTAGGATCGCTTAACCTTTGCTCCAGCCAATTTGTAGAAACAAAGTACTTATTATCACATGAATACATATTTTTTCATCATATTAATTTTAAATAATTTTAAGCATCTACTAATTGTTCAGCTTTATCTAAATCAACACTTACTAGCTGACTAACACCTTTTTCTGCCATTGTAACACCATATAGCCTATTCATTTTAGACATTGTAATTGGATTATGGGTAATGATTATGAATCTGGTATCAGTTCTTTCTTTCATATTATCAAGTAGATTACAGAATCTAACAATATTAGCATCATCTAAAGGTGCGTCTACTTCATCCAAGACACAAATAGGGCTTGGATTTACCATAAAGACTGCAAAAATTAATGAAATGGCAGCAAGAGTTTGTTCTCCACCTGAAAGTAAAGCTAAATTAGACAATTTCTTTCCTGGAGGTTGACACATGATCTCAAGTCCAGCTTCCAATGGATCATCACTTTCTACAAGTAGTAAATTACTTTGCCCACCTCCAAATAAATTATTAAACAAAGTTTTAAAATTTTTATTCACTTCATCAAATGCTTTTAAAAGTTTTTCTCTTCCTTCTTTATTTAAATTAGAGATCGCATTTCTAAGTTTTTTTACAGCCACCTCAAGATCTTCTTTTTGTTTGAGTAATTCTGAATATTCAGCATTGATCTCTTTTTCATCTTCTTCAGCTCTTAAATTAACGGGTCCTACAAAATTTCTTTTTCTTATTAGGTGATCCAAATTTTTTTCAATTGTATCAACTGAAAGCTTATGTGTAAGCTGTTCAATGTATTTGTCTTGAAAGACCTTGGGACTATGTCCAGTTTCTTTCTTTAAATGACTTTCAAGTTCAATTAAATTATATTTTGCAGTCTCAATAGAAACTTCAGCTCTTACATACTTTTCTTTTAAATCCTCAGCAATCTTCAGAGCTTCTTTTTCTTTAAATAATGCTTCCCTCAGTTTCTTTTCAGCACTTACCAATTCATCAGTAGAAATACTGCATTTCTTTTCAGCTTCAGTGATTTT
>CACOBR010000058.1 GCA_902625475.1 uncultured Alphaproteobacteria bacterium | reverse complement strand
AAAATTTTAATTTGTTTAAATAATTATTTATAGAAATTCATAGTTTTTGTTGGAAGATTATTTGCAATTTCATCAGAAATAAAAAAGTCCCTTAAAAGATCCTGCGAAGAGAGGCGATATTTTTCAAAATCTTTTACACCTGAGTCTCTTAAAACAACTTCATCAATGAAAAAATTTCCAGTGCACTTTTTTGGATCAGAAGATAGAATTTGATAAGCTGCATCTGCAACTATTTCAACACTTCTACTACTTTTAGCTGTAGTTTCCCCCCCCAAGTATATTTCTAACTGCTGCTGTATCTATAGATGTTAAAGGCCATAATGAATTAACGCCTATCGAAAACTTTTTAAATTCTTTGGCATGGCCCAGCGTTAATAGGCTCATACCCATTTTAGAAATAGTATATGCTACATGAGGTGCAAACCACTTATCATCTATATCTATAGGAGGCGAAAGAGTTAAAATATGAGCATGATTACTTTTTTTTAGGAAAGGTAAACATGATTTTGTTACTAAAAAAGTTCCTCTTGTATTAATATCATGCATTAAATCATAACGTTTCATATCAGTAGTATCAGTTTGGAATAAAGCAATGGCACTAGCATTATTAATACAAAAATCAATCCCACCAAATTTATCGATTGTTTTTTCTACAGATTTACTTACCTCTTCTTCAAAACGAATATCACATTTTAACGGTAGACAATTTCCACCAATTTTTTCTATTTCTTCAGCAGCTGTATAAATTGTTCCTGGCAATTTTGGATGAGGTTCAACAGTTTTAGCAACAAGTACTATATTTACACCATGACTTGCTAATTTTTTTGCAATAGCTAATCCAATACCTCTACTTCCTCCAGTTATAAAGGCGGTTTTCTTATTCAAATTCATTATATACCTCATTGCTAATCACATGAGGTAATTAATTATGCTATGTATTATTTATCGTCAATAATTTTCGGATAAATCTCTAGAAAACGTGTCATTATATAATTAATAACTTGGGTTTAATTATAATGTTTCAGACTAAAAATTATTAGTCATTATAGCTTTTTTAATAATAAAAATTTTTTTCTAATTAACATCCTTATAGTTATCAAATTTGAAACCTATTTAAATGTATTACTATTATTAATATTAATTCTATTCAGAACCATCCCAAAACAAATTATAATTATTGAACCTAAGATTACAGGAGAAAGTAAATAATCAAATGAAAAAGAACCCATAATTATTATGATTGGATTACCACCAGCTGGGGGGTGTGTAACATCAAATAAAATCATTAGTCCAACACCAAAACCAACAGCTAGGGGCAAAGTAATTAATAAAGAAAATTGAAAATAATTAACAAAAAGTATACCAACTAGAGAGGTCAAGAAATGTCCAAAAAATATGTTTTTTGGTTTTGCAAAAGGGCTGTTAGGATATCCATACAATAAAACCATTGTAGCTCCAAAAGAAGCTAATATGAACAAACCATAGTCTGTCTCAAAAGTGAGAAAAGAAATAAAACCTATAGTAATAAAGGAAAAAAAACCAGCAATTATAGATCTGAAAATTTTATTTTTATTTATAAACGTAAACATTTTAAATTTAGAATTTTTAATTCTAACAAACTGATTATTTCCATCTTATAAAATAAATATATCTAAATTAATCTGACTTTTATTGATATATATAAAGAAAAAAAGATACACTACATATATTTACTTTAAAAATATTAACTCTTTTGATACTGAGCTGCCTCCTCTGATCCGCTGGTGGAACTGCCTTTACTGTACGAGTGTGCACCCATACCAGCGAGCTTACCATCTTTGATAATTAAGTATTCATTTCTTATATCTCTTCCTTCAAAGAAACATTCTAGTATTTCACGAACTCCATCTGCATATCTGGTTTGTGCAGATAAGGAAGTTCCAGAAGTATGTGGTGTCATTCCATGATTTGGCATTGTTCGCCAAACATGATCATTAGGAGCTGGTTGTGGAAACCAGACATCACCTGCATAACCACTAAGCTGTCCACTCTCGAGTGCACTAGCAATTGCGTCCCGATTACAGATTTTACCTCTAGCCGTATTTATTATATAAGCGCCCTTTTTCATTTTATTAATCATTGCTGCATCAAATAAATCTTCCGTCTCTGGGTGTAATGGACAGTTAATAGTAACTACATCACAAACTTTTACCATTGATTCAACAGTAGTATGAAACTTCAAATTTAATTCTTTTTCCACATTTTCAGGCAGTCTGTGCCTATCAAAATAGTGTAGATTAACATCAAATGGTTTAAGTTTTCTTAATGCATCTAATCCTATTCTACCAGCAGCAACTGTACCTATGTGCATGCCTTCCACATCATAACTTCTCTTAACTGCATCAGCAATGTTCCAACCACCCTCATTCACTATTCTATGTTGATTATGATAGTCTCTAACCATAGAAAGTATCATCATTACAATATGCTCTGCAACAGATCTGGAATTACAAAACGTTACTTCGACAACGTCAATTTTGTGTTCAATTGCTGCTTGCAAGTCAACATGATCAGAGCCAATACCTGCAGTAATAGCCATTTTTAAATTTTTAGCTTTTTCTATTCTTTCTTTTGTTAAGTAGTAAGGAAAGAAAGGTTGTGATATAACTATATCAGCATCAACTATATGTTTATCTGCTTCACAATCTTTTCCATCTTTACTATTTGTTACGACAAATTCGTGACCTTCACTCTCAAGAAATTTTCTCAATCCAAGTTCTCCAGAGACGCAACCAAGCAATTCTCCAGGTTTAAAATCTCTTCCTTTAGGTGAGGGTAATGCCATACCGTCAGGATATCTTTCAAGTTTAGGCAAATCTGAAAGTGGATATTTATTGGGCAAGCCATTTTTAGGATCATCATAAAGAATACATA
>CACOBR010000057.1 GCA_902625475.1 uncultured Alphaproteobacteria bacterium | reverse complement strand
CCCAATTTTTTCCTGACGTTCCAATAGAAAAAATAAATATTGTAGTAAAGTGGGTTGGTGCTGGTCCTGAAGAAATCGATGATGGAATTGTATCTCTAATAGAGGCCCCATTACTAGGAATAGATAGTGTTGAACAAATTATATCCTCATCTAGTGAGGGTAATGCCAGAATTTATCTGGATTTTAAGCCTGGTACTGATATGTCCAAGGCAAAAGAGGAGGTTCAAACAGCTTTAGATTCCGTTCAAAATCTACCCGAAGCTTCTGAAATCCCTACTATTAAAAAAATATCTTGGAGTGATAGAGTTTCTGATGTTGTAATTTCGGGCCCTCTAGAGATTGAACAATTGGCTATTTTAGCTGATGAATATGTCAGTAAACTATACAGAGATGGAATTAGTAATACGCAAATTATGGGTGTTAGTGCCCCAATTATTAAAGTTAGTGTTCCATCAATAAATTTGGTTCAATATAAATTACCCTTAAATCACTTAGCCAAAGTTATTGCATCAGAAGTGGATATTGATCCTACTGGTGAGGTAGGAAATTCAAATAGGGTGAGGAGTGGATTTTCTAAAAGGTCAATAGAGGATATAGGAAATATTGTAATAAGACTGCCAAATTCACAGAAAGAGATTTTTTTAAGAGACATATCTAACATTTATTTCGATAATATATCCCAAAATCGAGAATATTTTTCTAATGGAAATAAAGCAATTGTAGTGAGGATTGACCGATTTGCTCAAGATGATGCTATAGAAATCCAAAAAAATGTTGAAAAAATAACAAAGGAATTTAAAAGTTCTCTTCCTAATAGTGTAGAGATAGTTCTTTCCAAGACTAGAGCAGATGCTATATCAAATCGCCTTGAAATTTTATTACATAACGGTTTACAAGGTTTAGCTTTAGTCTTAATCCTTTTGTTTGTCTTTCTAAGTGCGAGAACTGCATTTTGGGTGGCCGCAGGAATTCCAGCAGCTCTATTTGCCGCCATTGGAATAATGTTTTTATCTGGATTAACTATAAACATGATTTCTCTTTTTGCGCTTATTATTTGTTTGGGTATTGTAGTGGATGATGCGATTGTTGTTGGAGAGCATGCTGATTTTAGATTGAGAAGATTGGGAGAAAATCCTGAAGAGGCAGCAGAACGTGGCGCTACTAGAATGGCATTACCAGTATTTACCGCCACCATAACTACTGTAATAGCTTTTGCTGGTTTAGTTGTTGTTGGTGGTAGATTTGGTAGTTTAATAGCAGATATTCCATTTACAGTTATTGCAGTTTTAATGGCCTCACTTTTAGAATGTTTTTTAGTGTTACCCAATCATATGGCACATGCCCTTAGACAAAAAGTTTTGAAAAAGAAATGGTATGACTGGCCCTCAGACAAATTTAATATAGTATTTAGAATTTTTCGAGAAAGTTTATTTCGTCCTTTTACAAAATATGTTATGAAACTTCGATATCCTGTCTTAAGTCTTTCAATTTTTCTTTTTATAGTTAGTACTGCGCTTTTAATATCAGGTGAGATAAAGTGGAGGTTCTTTGATGCACCAGAGAGGGGAGGGTTCACAGGTAATATTGCTATGTTACCAGGATCTAGTAGATCTGATACAAAAGAAATGCTAGATGAAATGATTAGAGCAGTTAATTCAGTCTCACTAGAATATGAAAAAGAGTATGGTCTTAATCCTTTAAAGTTTTCCATAAGTCAGCTTGGAGGAAATTCAGGAAGAGGAATTTCTGGAGCCAAAAATAAAGATCCTGAAATGTTGGGAGCAGTTTCAGTTGAGCTTATTGATGCTGATTTAAGGCCCTATTCATCCTATGCATTATTAGGTAGAATACAAGATGAAATAATTAGACATCCTTTATTGGAAACTTTAAGTTTTCGAAATTGGACTTCTGGACCTGGAGGAGACAGTTTATCGATTGATTTATTAGGTTTTGATGTGGAAAATCTTAAAAATGCTTCTGTCTATTTTCAAAATCAGATAATAAATTATCCTGAAATTACAGGTTTAGAAGATACCCAATCTTATGATAAAAATGAGTTGATTTTACAATTAACAGCTAGAGGTATTGCACTTGGATTTGATATTGATAATTTGGGAAAACAGCTTTATCAGCAGTTAAACGGCATAGAAGCTGTGAGTTTTCCCTTTCGAAACCGTTCATCAAAAATAATTATAGAATTACCAGAAGAAGAGATAAAGGCGGATTTTCTTGAAAAAGTAAATCTAGTGAGTCCAGAGGGAGAATATATTAGACTATCAGACATTGTTTATGTTACATCCAAATTTGGTTTTTCATCTATTTCAAGAGAAAATGGATTGAGAAAGATTGTAATCACTGGAGAAATTTCTGAAGATGATCCAACTCGTGCAATTGAGATAACGGATATAATAAAAGAAAATATACTTCCTGATGTAAAAGAGAGATTTGGTGTAGAAGTTAATTTAAGTGGTCTGTTTAAACAAGAAAGAGAATTTCTAAATGATGCATTAATTGGATTTCTATTATGTCTAGTTGGTATTTACTTAGCACTAGCATGGGTATTTGCCAGTTGGGCACGTCCTATCGTTGTTATGTCTATTATTCCATTTGGTCTTATTGGCACCCTGTGGGGTCATTATTTATGGGGAATTAATTTATCTATGTTTTCAATTATTGGTTTAATTGGTATGACTGGAATAATTATTAATGACTCAATTGTTTTAGTTTCGACCATTGATGAATATTCAAAGACTAGGGGTTTAAAACCTGCAATAGCTGATGCTATATGTGATAGACTTAGACCAGTTTTACTAACGACCTTAACTACTGTTTTAGGTTTAATGCCACTCCTTTTTGAGACATCAAAAGACGCACAATTTTTAAAACCCACTATTGTAACATTAGTTTATGGTCTAGGCTTTGGAATGTTGATTGTACTCTTTTTGGTGCCATCTATAGTTTTAATTC
>CACOBR010000056.1 GCA_902625475.1 uncultured Alphaproteobacteria bacterium | reverse complement strand
AAAAAGGTCCTAAAATTATGGGTGATTTTGAATTTTCAGATTTAAAGCTTCATCAACAGCAAGACATTGTCAATGCTGTTAGAAAAGGTGCTACTAGAAGAGATATAATGACTTGGATGATGGCCGCTGGAGCTACTGCTGCAACTGGAGGGGCTATTTTCTCTAGTGCATCTCAGGTATGGGCTAATACCCCTAAGAGAGGTGGTAGATTGGTATGTGCTGGTGATCAGCACGGACCAGCAGACACACTAGACCCAATATTATGTACAGCTTCTGTTGATTACTGGAGAGGTCGTATGTTTTATGGAAAGTTAGTACGTTTAAAAGCTGATCTAAGTTGGGAGCCTGAGTTAGCAGAGGAAGTTTTAGTTAATGCTGATGCTACTAAATGGACTTTTAAGATCAGAAAAGGAGTGGAATTTCATAATGGGCATACCCTTAATGCTGATGATGTAATATACACTTTATCAAGACACTTAGGTCCAGATACTAAATCTATTGGTAAATCACAGATGGATATGGTCTCTGAGCTTAAAAAAATAAATGAGCATGAGGTAGAAGTACTTTTGGAAACACCAAATGCTGATTTAGTAAACTCTTTAGGTACTTTTCATTTTAATGTTCTTCAAGATGGAACAGAAGATTTTTCAACTGCTAATGGAACAGGTCCTTACAGATGTAAAGAGTTCAAACCAGGTGTAAGAACTGTTGGCACTCCTTATGAGAACTCTTGGGATGGTCCGGGATATCTTGATGAGATGGAGCATTTTGGTATTGGTGATCCCGTGGCAAGACTCAATGCATTTATGGCTGGGGACGTTGATATGATGGTTAACCTTCCTGGTAAAGCTGTAAAAGAAGTCGAAGCAGCAGAAGGTAAAGAGGTTTGGTCAGTTGAGTCAGGACGCTACACATCTATCGTTGCTCATCAGGGTGTTTCTCCTTCCAATAACAGAGATCTCGTAAGAGCTATGCAACTTTGTATGGATAGAACTCGTGTTGTTAAAGGAGAATTAAAAGGCTTAGGAAGTGTAGGTAATGATCAACCTATAAATAAAGCATATTTTGATTACAGTCCTGATATTCCACAAAGACCTATGGATCTAGATAAAGCAAAATTTCATTTCCAAAAATCAGGTATTGGATCAACAACCATTCCAATTATTGCTGCAGAAGTATCACAAGCTGCAACATTTCAGTGTTTAGCCCTGCAAAGAGAGGCTAAAAAGATTGGAATGAATATTGATGTTCAAAAAGTTACTACTGATGGATATTGGGGTGCTGTTTGGATGCAAGGTTCACCTTTTAACGTCACAACTTGGAACATGAGACCAACTGCTAATATTATGATGACATTGGCTTACAAAAGTGACTCAAACTGGAATGAAACATTTTGGAAAAGTGAAAAGTTTGATAAGACACTTGTCGAGGTACGTGGTGTTACTGACGCAGCTAAAAGAAAGCAAATGTATCATGATTTACAGATGGATATTCATGAAAATGGTGGGTCAATTACACCAGCTCACTTAAACTATACAGATGCGCGTGCATCATACGTAAAAGGTATTACTATGGTACCATTAAATAACTGGGGTGGTGCTGAAGCCCCTCCATATATTTACAGAGACGACGTATAACCTAAACTCTTAATGTGAGGGAGCAAACATGCTCCCTCATTTTTTTTTATTTCATATAACTATATTCCTTGAATATTTATGAAAACTGATAATGTATCGAATTATTTTAACTAAAATTGCTGCTGGATTACTAACAACACTGGGTGTTTCAATAGTAATTTTTTTGGGTACTAATGCCTTACCTGGAGATGCGGCTCAGATTAGATTGGGCCAAGCAGCTACTGAGGATTCTTTAAAAGCTTTAAGAGAAGAGTTAGGACTAAATTTACCTTTATACCAACAATACTTCAGGTGGTTATTTAATTTTTTACAAGGAGAATTTGGAACATCTTTGGCAAGTGGGAATGTTACTATAGCACAACTTATTTCTGATAGGTATGAAAACACTTTGATTGTAAGTACTTTAACTGCAATGATTGGAGTACCTATTTCTGTAGGACTCGGAATTATGGCAGCAATGTTCCCTGGGACAATTTATGATAGATTTTTAACCTTAGGATCGGTTACTCTTGTTGCAGCTCCAGAATTTTTTACAGCTACGCTAATGGTTTTATTTGTTGTTTTTTTCTTAGGTATTGGAAATGCGGTCGTTGTCGGTTCAATTGAGGATAAAAATTTAGTTGAGTTAATAACTCACTTTATCTTACCTATTGCAACATTATGTCTAGTTATAGCGGCTCAGCTTATTAGAATGACAAGAGCTGCAGTTTTAAATGTTATGAATTCTCCTTATATCGAAATGGCAATTTTAAAAGGTATTCCAAGAAGAAGAGTGGTGATGAGACATGCTTTACTTAACGCTATTGGTCCTATTGTTAATGTGATTGCAATCAATCTTGCTTATGTTGTAACAGGAGTTATAGTTATAGAAGTATATTTTGGATATGCTGGTTTAGCTACTTTGATTGTTCAAGGTGTTCAGACAAGAGATTATATTCTAATTCAAACATTAGGTATGATTTTTTGTGCAACTTATGTAATTCTGATGATGATTGCAGATCTGGCATCCATTTTATCAAATCCTAGATTGAGACATCCAAAATGAGAAATAATAAAAGTAATGAAGATAAACATTATGTTGCTCCATTTAGTAAGGAAGTAAGTTTTGATGAATTACAAGATGCTCCACCAAGTGGAAAATTTAGATTATCTATAACTGGAAAATTAGGTGTTGTAGTTGTGGCTTTTTGGTTATTTATAGCAATCTTTGGACAGTTTTTAGCGCCTTATGAAGAAAATGATCTACCTTTTCCAGATGATTATTCTGAATTTCAAAAACCTAGACCAGGTGCTTGGTTAGGAACTGACGTAGATGATCGAGATATTCTATCCC
>CACOBR010000055.1 GCA_902625475.1 uncultured Alphaproteobacteria bacterium | reverse complement strand
TCAGAACTTTTGGAGGTAAGAGAGGTATCGCTAAACAACCTCAGATCTCAACTCTTAAACAGTGAAAACCAAAAAAAAATATCACTAGATAAAGTAAAAAAGTTAAATGAAGAAACGCTATCATTAGCTGCACAATTAAACGATTTAAAAAATTTATTAACTCAATACGAAATTAAAGATAAAGAAACCGTTGCACAGGTTGAGAATCTTGGCTCTCAGCTTAATTCAGCTCTAGCACAGGTATTAGTGGAACAAAAAAAGAATGCAGCTTTAGAAGCTGATAGAATAAAAAAATTAGAAGAAGAAGCAAATGAATTACAAAATTACCGATCAGAGTTTTTTGGAAATTTAAGAAAAATTTTAGGTAAAAATAAAGGAATTGAGATAGTGGGTGATAGATTCGTTTTTCCTTCTGAGATTCTTTTTGATGTGGGTTCAGATAAATTACAAAGTAAAGGTCTTATAGAACTTTCTCAAATGGCTAAGGTTATTAGAAAAATTGTTATAGAAATACCAAAAGAAATAGACTGGATTTTGAGAGTTGATGGGCATACAGATAAAACTAAATTTCTTAATAGAGGAAAATTTAAGGATAATTGGGAGTTAAGCCAAGCAAGAGCTCTATCTGTTGTCAAATATTTTATTTTAGATGAGAATTTGCCAGCAAAAAGATTTGCTGCTACGGGATTTGGTGAATTTCAACCAATAGATAATGGTGAGAGTGAAATTGCTTTAGCCAGAAATCGAAGAATTGAGATTAAATTGACTGAAAGATAAACCTTAATTTTACTACTTGGCTGCTAATAGGGGTGGTTTTTTTTGAGAGATTCTAGGTTTTTCGGGAGGTGATATTTCCAAGAAAATTTCGTCATTTTTAACATAAACTTTGACTACTCCTCCCTTCTTTAATTTCCCAAAAAGTATATCTTCAGCTAATGGTTTTTTGATTTTTTCCTGAATTAACCTAGATAAAGGTCTAGCCCCCATTTTTTCATCATATCCATTTTTAGCTAACCATTCTGATGCTTTAGTAGTTAAATCGAATGTGACATTCTTATCCATAAGTTGAGCCTCTAATTGTAAAACAAATTTTTCAACCACCCTCATTATTACGGACATAGGTAGAGTAGAAAAGCTAATTATTGAATCTAACCTATTTCTAAATTCAGGACTGAATATTTTTTCAATAGCTTTAGTATCTTCCCCTTCTCTACGATCTCTTCCAAATCCCATTGCGGTAGCAGCCTGTTCACTAGCTCCAGCATTTGAAGTCATAATAAGAACTACATTTCTAAAATCTACAGTTCTTCCATTATGATCAGTCAATTTTCCGTGATCCATAACTTGTAAAAGTATGTTAAATATATCAGGGTGAGCTTTTTCTATTTCATCCAATAATAATATACTGTGCGGGTGTTGATCTATTTTATCGGTTAAAACTCCGCCTTGATCAAAACCTACATATCCAGGGGGTGCTCCAATAAGCCTTGAAACAGCATGTTTTTCCATATATTCAGACATATCAAATCTAATTAGTTCAACACCAAGACAGTCAGCTAATTGTCTAGCTACTTCAGTTTTACCAACTCCGGTTGGTCCTGAGAAAAGATAATTACCAATTGGTTTTTCTGGTTCTCTAAGACCAGCTCTTGCCATTTTTATGGCAGTAGTTAAAGCATCAATTGCTTTATCTTGGCCAAAAACAACTGTCTTTAAAGAAATATCTAAATTACTTAAAATTTCAGCATCTGTTTTTGATATACTTTTAGGTGGTATCCTTGCAATCTTAGCAATTACGTTTTCAATTTCTCTAATTCCAATAGTTTTTTTCCTTTCTTTTTCAGGAAGTATCATTTGAGCTGCTCCTGCCTCATCAATTACGTCTATAGCCTTATCAGGTAACTTCCGGTCATGTATATGCTTTACAGAGAGATCTATAGATGCTTGGATTGCTTCACTTGTATATTTTGTATCATGATGTTCCTCAAAATATTGTTTAAGGCCATTTAATATTTGCACAGCTTGATCTGGTGTAGGTTCTTCAATATCTATTTTTTGAAATCTTCTAGATAGAGCTCTATCTTTTTCAAAATGCTGCCTATATTCCTTGTAAGTAGTTGAACCCATACACTTTAGGTTTCCAGACTGAAGCGACGGTTTTAATAAATTAGAAGCATCCATTGCACCACCTGTGGTCGCTCCTGCTCCAATCACTGTGTGTATCTCATCTATGAAAAATATTGAGTCTTTATGTTCTTCAAGTTCTTTTAAAACATTTTTTAAACGCTCTTCAAAATCACCTCTATATCTAGTGCCTGCTAATAAAGCTCCCATATCAAGTGAAAAAATAGTTGTATTTAATAAAACTTTTGGAGTCTCTTTATTTACAATTTTCCTTGCTAAACCTTCTGCAATTGCAGTTTTTCCTACTCCAGGGTCTCCTACAAGAATTGGGTTATTTTTTCTTCTCCTACATAAAACTTGAATACATCTTTCTATTTCTGCATCCCTTCCAATCAGAGGGTCGATTCTTTGGGCTTGTGCTTCTTCATTAAGATTTTTGCAAAATTTGCTAAGAGCAGTTTCCTTTTCTGTTTTATTTTCTTCAGCTACTTCTTCTAATTCTTCATTAGAACCAGATATCTTTCTTTCTTCCGCATAATTTGGGTTTTTAGCTACTCCATGTGCAATAAAATTAACTGCATCATAACGAGTCATTTCTTGTTCCTGAAGGAAAAAAGCTGCATGACTTTCTCTTTCTGCAAAAATGGCGACTAAAACGTTAGCTCCTGTAACTTCATTTCTACCTGAACTCTGAACATGAATAGCAGCTCTTTGTATAACTCTTTGAAAGCCGGTTGTAGGAACAGATTCAGTACCTTCAACTTGGCTTATCAAATTACCAAGTTCTTTTTTTATAAATTCAGTAACTTTTTTTCTTAATGCCTCTAAATCTACATTACATGCTTTCATTACT
>CACOBR010000054.1 GCA_902625475.1 uncultured Alphaproteobacteria bacterium | reverse complement strand
AAGCTTGCTGATATGGCTCTTGGATTAAGAGC
Source organism: uncultured Alphaproteobacteria bacterium (assembly GCA_902625475.1). Classification (GTDB taxonomy): domain Bacteria; phylum Pseudomonadota; class Alphaproteobacteria; order Rhodobacterales; family Rhodobacteraceae; genus CACIIZ01. The sequence goes on along the minus strand of CACOBR010000054.1, from coordinate 2,996 downwards.
GGCAGATTTGTTGGTAAAAGATGCAGTAGAAAAAGCGGAGAGAGGTATCATGAAGGATGAAGATGCAGCAATGGTAAAACTTTTTTGTTCTGAAATGGTTAATAAAGTAGCTGATGAAACAGTACAAATTTATGGAGGGATGGGACTAATGGAAGAAATGCCCATTCAACGCTTATGGAGAGATAGTCGATTAGAGAGAATTTGGGATGGAACATCCGAAATTCAAAGGCATATTATTTCTAGATCAATTCTAAGACCCCTTGGGGCATGAAAGAAATAAGATATAAAAATATTGATCGTTTGATAAATCCTTCTCAAATCGCTTTTATAGGAGGTGCTGATGCTGAAGTTGCTATAAATGAAGCTAAACGAAGGGGATTTAAAGGTTCTATTTGGCCTGTTAATCCAAAAAGAGATTATATTGCTGGGTATAAATGTTATAAGTCAGTTCTTGATCTTCCAAAGGGCCCAGATGCCGTATTTTTAGCTATTCCTGCTACCCAAATTATAAGAACAGTAAATGAACTAAACGATGTAAATGCTGGAGGTATAGTTTGTTATTCTGCAGGTTTTAAAGAAATTGGAAAGAGGGGTATTTCTCTTGAAAAGCAATTAGTTAAATCCTTAAAAAACATGGTTTTGGTAGGGCCAAATTGTTATGGAGTAATTAATTATCTAGAAAACAGTGCTCTTTGGCCATTTGCTCATGGTGGATTTTGTCCTGGGTTTGGTTTAGTTGTTGTTGCAGCGGTTGGTTCATCTATACCTGTTTTAATTATTACAGCAGGTGCAATTTTTTCTCCTGTTGTTTTTAGGCTTTCTAGAGCTTTAGGTATGGAAATAATGGTTATGGATTTTGTTGAAGCTGCAAAAGTCAGAGGTGAAGGATATCGGTGGATAATTTTCAAAGAAATATGGCCTAACGCCGCCATGCCTTTAATTTCAGATTTTGGATTAAGATTTATATATGTCATTCTTTTTGTTTCAAGTCTGAGTTTTCTAGGTTTAGGGGTTCAGCCTCCTTTAGCAGATTGGGGATCTATGGTAAGAGAAAACCTAGGAGCACTTCAATATGGTGAATCCGTAATACCAATTTTAGCTCCAGCAATAGCTATTGCTTCTCTAACAGTTGCAATTAATCTCATTGTAGATGATGTTTCTGCCCATGCTGGTGGAAAATTGTCTGGGAGACTTTGAATTGAATAAAAAAGTAGTATTCGAAGCTAAAAATCTTTGCATTAATGCTGTAAGAGACGACGGAAGTGAATTACCCATTGTAAAAGATGCTAATTTTAAGGTCAGAGAAGGTGAGGTTGTTGCTCTTATAGGTGAGTCTGGATCTGGAAAAACTACAATAGCTCTTTCTTCCTTAGGTTATTGTAAACCGGGCCTTAAAATAAGTAATGGAACAACATCTTTATTTGATCAAGATTTAACAAATATGGGTATAGAGGAACTTAGACAAATAAGAGGTGAGAAAGTTGCCTATCTTGCTCAAAGTGCTATCGCCACTTTCAATCCTGCTTTAAAAATAAATGAGCAAGTAACAGAATCAGCAGTGATTCATGGTTCTAAAACACAAAATGAAGCCAATGAATTTGCTAAAGGACTATACCACTCCTTAGATTTACCCAATCCAGAACTTATTGGGGCTAGATATCCTCATCAAGTTTCAGGTGGGCAGTTACAAAGATTAATGGCAGCGATGGCATTATGTGGAGAACCTTCTCTACTTGTTTTGGACGAACCAACAACAGCATTAGATGTTACGACTCAAATAGAGGTATTAAAAGCTTTTAAAAAAGTCATAAGAGAACGAGGAGCAGCTGCAATCTATGTTACTCACGATTTAGCAGTTGTAGCACAAATTGCAGACAGAATAGTAGTTTTATATAATGGCGATATACAAGAAAAAGGTACAGCAAATGAAGTTATTTCTAAACCAAGACATCCTTATACAAAAAGATTGATGCAAGCTGTAAGGCCTTTGCCTGCTGCAGGAAAAAAAACTAAATTAAATAAAACAGATAAAGTGATAGAAATTAAGGGTGTTTCTGCAGGTTATGGTGGGGATGTGATGTCTAAACCCAAAGAAATAATTCTTAAAGATATAAACCTTGAACTATCCAGAGGAGAAGTTCTTGGAGTAATAGGTGAGTCTGGTTCTGGAAAGTCAACTCTTGCAAGAGTTATTGCTGGTTTGCTACCTTCTTTTAAAGGTGAAATTCTCTTAGATGGACAACAATTAAAGCCAAGGCTTGAAGATAGACCTAGATCAGAGTTAAGGAAAATTCAGTTTGTTTATCAGATGGCTGATACTGCAATAAACCCCAAACAAACTATTGGGAATATTTTAGGAAGACCCTTAGAGTTTTATCTAAATATGTATGGACAAAAGCAAAAAGATAGAGTTCTAGAATTATTGGATATGGTAGAGCTACCAAAGGAATTTTTTACTAGGTATCCACATGAATTGTCGGGAGGTCAAAAACAAAGGATAAACTTAGCTAGGGCGCTAGCAGCAGAACCAGAGGTTTTATTGTGTGACGAAGTAACATCTGCTCTTGATAGTATTGTTGGTGCAAACGTTATTGAGTTACTAAGAGGGTTAAGAAAAAATTTAGGGGTTTCTTTTGTTTTTATCAGTCATGATTTATCTACTGTTTCAGCTTTTGCTGATAGTATTGCTGTTATGTATAAAGGTATCATTGCTGAAACAGGATCTGTCCATAAAGTACTTTCTCCACCATCCCATCCATATACTGATTTGCTAATTTCGTCAGTTCCTGAATTGAGGGTAGGTTGGCTAGAGGATGCTGATAAAAATATCCAAAAAGCTAAAAACCTGCTAGAAAAAGAAAATATAAGCTAGTAATAGTAAGAAGATTTACAAATTTTCATTTTCATTTTCTTTAGGAAAAATTAAAATTACTTTTAATAATAGTCAGTATCAAAGTGTTATTTTATTGATAAGTGGTGGGTTTTTATTAGCCTTT
>CACOBR010000053.1 GCA_902625475.1 uncultured Alphaproteobacteria bacterium | reverse complement strand
TACGTAGGTTTGGTTTTATATAAAAAATCTCCAAGATATTTAAACAGAGAAACTGCTAGATCATTAATTTCTAATTCTCCTCCTGGAATTAAAAAAGTTGGATTGGTAGTTGATCCTACTAATGATTTTTTAGATGCAATTTCAGATATTGATCTTGATATGCTTCAATTGCATGGCTCTGAGACTTTAGAACGTGTTAAAGAAATAAAGTCAAAAATAAACGTTTCCTTGATAAAAGCTGTAGGTGTAAAAGATAAAAAGGATTTAGAATTAGTTGAAAAGTATTCTGAAATCGCAGATCAAATTTTAATTGATGCTAAACCTAATTATAATAGTTTACCAGGTGGAAATGGCGTTAAATTTGATTGGAAAATATTAGAAGATATAACTTGGGAATTTCCCTGGTTCTTAGCTGGTGGATTAAATGAATCAAATATTGACGATGCCCTTTTTGCAACAAACGCTAGGAAAGTAGATTTGTCTTCTGGGGTAGAAGATAGTCATGGCAAAAAAAGTATTGTAAAAATAACTAAATTTGTAAAAAAAATAAGAAAATATGAGGAAAATTTAAATGTTGGATAATAGAATAAATTCCTATAAAGAAGGTCCAGACGAAAACGGGAGATTTGGAAATTTTGGTGGTAGGTTTGTTTCTGAAACATTAATGCCATTAATCCTATCATTAGAAAAAGAATATGAGAAAGCTAAAAGTGATAATAACTTTTGGAAGGAAATGGAATTTTTTCTTAAAGATTATGTTGGAAGACCCAGCCCTCTTTATTTTTCGGAACGCCTAACAAAACATTTTGGGGGTGCTAAAATATATCTTAAGCGTGACGAGCTTAATCACACAGGAGCACATAAAATTAATAATGTACTTGGGCAAATATTACTAGCGAAAAGGATGGGAAAAAAAAGGATTATTGCAGAAACTGGAGCTGGTCAACATGGAGTTGCAACAGCAACAGTCTGTGCCCGATTTGGATTAAAGTGTATTGTTTTTATGGGCAAAACAGATGTAGAAAGACAAGCCCCAAATGTTTTTAGAATGAAACTTTTGGGTGCAGATGTAGTTTCTGTGACATCAGGTCGTGGAACTTTAAAAGATGCAATGAATGAAGCATTGAGGGATTGGGTTACTAATGTAGAAGAAACTTTTTACTGTATAGGCACAGTTGCAGGACCACACCCTTATCCAACAATGGTACGAGACTTTCAGTCAATTATTGGAACTGAAACAAAAAAACAAATTCTTGAAAAAGAAGGACGCTTGCCTGATAGTTTAGTTGCATGTATTGGTGGAGGCTCTAATGCAATGGGTCTTTTTTTCCCATTTTTAGATGATAAGGAAGTAAAAATGTTTGGAGTAGAAGCAGGTGGAAAAGGTGTTAACAAGAAGATGGAGCATGCAGCTTCTTTAACTGGAGGTAGACCAGGTATTCTTCACGGGAATAGGACTTATTTATTACAAGACAGCAATGGTCAAATAATAGAAGGTCACTCAATATCTGCTGGATTAGATTACCCTGGTATAGGTCCAGAACATTCGTACTTACATGATATGGGCAGAGTTCAATATGTGTCTATAACTGATAAAGAGGCTCTAGATGCATTTAAATTATGTTGTGAAAAAGAAGGTATCATACCTGCTTTAGAACCAAGTCACGCATTAGCTTATGTAAAAAAAATAGCCTCAAAACTACCGCAAGATCACATCTTGGTCATGAACATGTGTGGTAGGGGTGATAAAGACATATTTACAGTAGCTGAAAGCTTAGGTTTTGATATAAAGAATTAAGCTATTGTTTTTGAGAATAATCTTCTACACTCTTGATCTTCATTAGCAATAATTAAACGTATACCTTCACAACTTTTAAGTATTATTTTTTTTAATAAAAAGACTTCCTCTTCACCGAAATTATTAAGAACATATGATGATACACTAATTTTTTCAGGTCTACCTATACCAATTCGTATTCTATTAAATTCAGAACCTATCAATTTGATTATTGATTTCAAACCATTGTGACCCCCATCTCCACCCCCTTTTTTAAATTTAATTTTACCGAATTCAAGATCTATATCATCATGTATAATGACTATATTGCTAGGATTAATGCCATAAAACTTTTTAACTTTTTGAACGGCAAAACCAGAAATATTCATAAAAGTCAGAGGTTTAAGAAGTATCATACTTTTTTGGTTAATAATAATTTTGTTAAAAAATGAATCAAACTTGTTATCCCAGCCTTCAACTGATGATTGTTTAATCAAATTATCTAAAACCATAAAACCGACATTATGCCTAGTTAGTGTATATCTTTCACCAGGGTTGCCAAGCCCAACAAAGAGTTTCATGGGTAAATAAATGCAAATAAAATTTTAAATTTAGTCAGTATCTGTTTCTTCTTTTGAGTCAGTATCTGGATCATCAGTAGTTTCTTCACTTGTTTCCTCTTCTGTAGACTTTAACCCAGATGGTGCTTGAATATTAGCAATAACAAAATCCCTACCTGTTATTGTTGGTTTTGCTCCTTCAGGAAGCTTAATATTAGAAATATTTATAGTATCACCCAACTCAAACTCACTTAGGTCAACTATTAATTCGCTAGGAATTTCTTTAGCGCTTACTATAAGTTCAACTTCAGGCCTTACGACTGTTAATACCCCTCCTCTTTTAATACCAGGACAGATATTCTGATTTTGAAACTGAATCGGGATAAATAGGTTGATTGAAGCATTTTCAGACAAACGCATGAAATCAACATGAGTAGGCAGATCTTTTACTACATTCTTTTGAATATTTCTGCATATAACCTGTTCTTTATTGTTACCTACTCCTAGATCAATAAGAGTAGACATAAAGCGCCCTTTTTTTAACAGTTTTAAAAGTTCGTTAAATTTTATTTTTATAGCTTGAGGATCACGTTCTCCACCATAAATGACACCTGGAACTAAATTATTTCTTCTGAGAGCTCTGGCTGCTCCCTTACCAATTTCCTTTCTAATTTCTACATTCAAGCTAATATTTTCAGCCATTTTGTATGCTCCTACAGGTCATGTTTTATCTTATGAAAAGCCTATATTACAAAATAAAATAAAACAAAAGAGCTTTTTCAACATATGGGTTAATAATTATGTGATTCCTGTATAAAATTTTTATAATTGTTAAATTT
>CACOBR010000052.1 GCA_902625475.1 uncultured Alphaproteobacteria bacterium | reverse complement strand
CAGCACCACCAGTTATTGTATCGGCGCCACTTCCCCCTGTAATGGTATCAATTCCAGCTCCTCCAGTTATCGTAAAATTTTCAGTTTGACCTGTTAGAGTTACTAAAGATCCACTTGCATTAGCCTCTATAGTTTCAATATTTTTAAGCTTATTATTATCAGAAAAAATATTGGATCCAGCTGCAAGTTTTAAAGTATCTGTACCTGACCCACCATCCATAGTATCACTATTGCCATCTCCAGCACTAGTTATTTGTATAGTATCATTACCTATACCAGCAATTAAAGTATCCGAATTAGCACTACCTGTAATTGTATATGCACCGACAGTTGATAAGGTCATATCAATATGCCCACCTGTACTTTTGGCTGTTAAATTTGCTGTTCCCTCATTTTTTGATGCATTAGTTGCTACAAATTTAATAATATTTGTTGCATTTACAGTTGCAGAATTACTTACAATCAGAACATCATCTTCATCTGCGGCTCCAACTCCACCCAGATCGTTAATGATATCAGATCCTGCATCTATATTAAATGTATCGTTTCCAGCACCACCAGTAATGGTGTCATTATCGTTTCCACCAGTAATAATATCATTCCCTAATCCACCAACTAGTATATCATCACCTGCAGCACCGGTAATAATATCATTACCTTTTCCACCGGTGAATTGATTGACCCCTGCACTTCCAACAATTTTAAAACCACCAGAGGTAGACCCAGACATATCAATTGTTGTATTTCCTGTGGCTGAATTAATAGTAGCAGTCCCTGCATTACTTGTAGCTGCTTGAGCAGTATAATTACCTACATTATTTGCTGTAGCAGTAGCCGAATTACTTACTACAAAATGATCCCCATTAATCAAGTCATTAATAGTCACAATTCCAGCAGTTACTTTAAATGTGTCCGTTCCTGCTGCCCCCGTTAAAGAGTCAGTTCCACCACCACTAGTAATGATGTCATCACCAGAACCAGCAGTGATAATATCATTTCCTGCACCACCTGTAATGGTAAAAGCCTCTGTTTGACCGGTTAGTACAACAGTAGATCCTGAGGAATTAGTTTCTAATTCTTCAATATTCTTAAGAAAGTTATCGTTGGCGAGTGTATGCGTTCCAGTTGAAAGTTTTAAAGTATCTGTTCCACCTGCTCCATCTAGAGTATCCCCATCACCAGCTCCAGTAGACTTAATTTCAAGAATATCATTATTACCACTTCCAGTAAGACTATCATTTTTCTCACTACCGATAAGTGTAAACCCACCGGTACCGCCTACTGAACTCATATTAATTGTTCCACCTGTTGATACAGTTGTTAAGGTTGCAGTTCCAGAATTTGAGCTAGCATTAGTAGCTGAAAAGGTAGATACGCCAGTTGCATTCATGGTCGCACCATTAGAAACAATAAATACGTCTAAAGTATTGATATCAGTAAGAGTATCAGTACCACTAGTTATCTTAAAGGTATCATTTCCACCACCACCAGAAATTGTGTCATTACCGTCGCCACCTGTAATTATGTCAGTAGAAGTATTTCCAGTAATATTAAATCCCTCTGATTGACCTGATAAATTTATGGTTCCTCCGCTAGCATGAGCTTTGATATTTTCAATGTTTACTATGGAGGCATTATTTGAGAATGTTGATGTCCCAGTAGCCAGTTCTAATGTATCAGTATCTGCACCACCATCAAAAGTATCTGAAGTAGCATCAGATGCTGCATTTATAACAAATGTATCCTTACCAGCTCCACCATAAAAAATATCAGCCCCAGTTCCACCAGTAATCTTGTACCCCCCTGATGTTGCCAATCTCATATCGATAGTTACATCTGAATTATCAGCACTTAAATTGGCTGTACCAGCATTGCTTGTACCGTTCGTAGCAATAAATCCAGAAATATTAGCAGCATTTAAGGTTGCTGAAGCACTTACTATAAAACTATCACCAGTAGTGAGATCAGTAACTGCATCTGTACCAGAAATAATATGAAAAACATCATTAGAGCCTGATCCGGTGATTATATCATCACCTTTACCGCCTTTAATTGTGTCTATACCTGCACCACCAGCAATTGTAAAACCTTCTGCTTGAGCTGACAAGTCTAGGGTAGAGTCAGAAGCATTCATTTGCACTTGTTCAATTGACACTAATTTAGCGTTGTCGGAAAAAGTATGAGATCCTGAAGATAAAATAAGTTTGTCTGTCCCTGAACCACCATCAATCGTATCTGAGTTTGCAGCTGTAGAAGTGCTTACAGTAAAAGTATCATCTTGCCCACTGCCTGTAAGTGTATCAGCTGATGCACTTCCTATTAAATTAAAACCTCCAGTTCCTGTTGCATTAGCAACACTTATAGTTCCACCTGAAGTTTTAGCAGTTAAATTGACATTAGCTGCTGAGCCTAAATTTTTTGTACTACTTGTGGCTGTAAACGAAGATATATCACTAGCATTTGCGGTAGCACCATTAGCATTAATTATAATATCAGTAGTTTGAAGATCAGTAATAATATCAGTACCACCAGTGATATTGAAAGTATCAGCACCAGAACCACCTGTTAATTGATCATTACCAGTTCCACCTTTTAAAGTATCATTTCCATCGTTACCAATAAATATTAGATTTTCTGTCTGATTAGAAAAATCAGTAACTGAACCATCCTTATGAGCTTTGATGGTTTCTATACCTGATAAGTTGCCGTCAGTAGTAATGGTGTGTGTTCCACTTGATAGTTGGAGGATGTCATCTCCTGTATGACCGTCAATATTATCATTATCAGCTTCCCCAGCATTTAAAATAGTTATCGTATCGTTTTGGGTACTACCTTTTAAAGTATCCGTGCCTGATCCACTAAAAATATTATAAGCACCAGCAGATGATAACCTAACATCTATTGTTGCATTTCCACTACCAGCATATAAATTTGCCGTTCCTGCATTTTCAGTTGAATCAGTTGCGACAAAAGCACTAATATTATTAGCATTTACTTTAGCACCACTACTCACCTTCAGAATATCAGTAGTACTTAAATCGGAAATGGAGTCTTCTCCAGCATCTATATTAAACGTATCTGCCCCAGCACCACCTGTTAACTCATCATTATCAGCTCCTCCAGTAAGAGTATCATCACCCTCTCCTCCAAAAAGAACATCATAAGCTCCATCTGAAGTTAT
>CACOBR010000051.1 GCA_902625475.1 uncultured Alphaproteobacteria bacterium | reverse complement strand
TTCGGAGGGTGCTGGAGCAGTTGGTGTGGCAGCAATTATGAAAAGTCCAGATTTATTTCAAGGATTAAATATTGGTACAGTAATTTGCGGTGGCAACATTGATGCAAGAGTTTTTGCAAGTATACTTAACAGAAAACTTTCAAGAGATGGTAGATTAGCCAAGGTGAGAATTGATATTTTAGATGAACCTGGGATGCTTGCTAGAATATCAAATCTAATTGCTGAAAATGGAGGAAATATAATAGAAATTTTTCACCAGAGAATGTTCCATGATGTGCCAGTAAAAAATGCAAAAATAGACGCTGTTATTGAAGCTTTAAGTATTAGTCATATTAAAAAAATCATTGACTCATTAGAGAATGATGGATTTACAGTTAATGAATTAAAAGATAGATCTTAAAAATATTAAAAAAATTATTTTTTCAGGACAAACTACTTACTTAAAATGCTATTATATATATACTCTAAAATATTTTTTAAGCATTTTAAAGGTAGAATTAAAACCATTCCTGAACCATCAACTTTGATAGAAATTTTTTTCTGAGAAACTTGATTAGATGTACCAATGTTGTAACCAGGAGAAAATTGAATATTTTTAATATCATATTTTAATCCCTCACTTGATACCCCTACCACATCTTTTAGTGGAAATAAGGATAATCTGGTGCCGACCTCTAAATTTAATTCTAGTGAATTATCAAAATGAAATAGAATGTCTTTGTTACCAACAAGTATAACTCTCTTATTTTTCATTCTAACAATAGTCGAAATTGCTGCTAAGGTATGGTCTATTCTCTTGCCTAAAAAGGCATTTGCCAAAAAAAAAGGAGCATTAAATGAATAAAGACACTTTTCAAAATCAGTGGTGTTTTGCTCTTCTATTTTTTTTATATTTGAGCCTTTATGTCTCCAATCCTCTAAATTTTTTGCAGAATCTAAATCCCCTATAATCCAATCAGGAATATTTTTATTTATATCTAAAAAATTTAAACCAGAATCTACTGCAATTAAATTTGGTGCAATTTTCAAGCACTTTTGAAAAACAGCATTAGAAAATTCCCCTCCACCAACAATTGTTAAGGGAGTATCATAGTTTTTAACAACCATAATAAAAGTCCTATTAAATTGAATTAATTATCAAGTATTAGTTACCTAAATTTTTGGAAGCTAACCCTTTAAATACAAACTTAAAAGGAAAAACCCATATTATACCTAGTAATATATAAGTCAAAAATTCTAACCAAATATTTAATCGCCCAACATAGTTGAGTATTGATACTACAAAAATAATGTATAATGGTAAAAAAATAAATAATACAAAGTATGCTATTTTTTTTCTTTGCTTAATTTTTAACATAAATTACCTTTCGAATGGATTTTTAATTTCAATTATATCATTCCTATTTGGAGACGTAGAAACAATATAGGCAGGGCGACCTACATACTTTTCTATTGATTTTATATAGTATATAGCATTTTTTGGTAACTTTTCTAGGGATGAAACCCCTACTGTACACTCATGCCAACCTTCAAATATTTCATAGATTGGTTCTATATCTTTTTCTAAATCAGCACCAGTTGGTAAAAAGTTATAAGATTTATTATTCATCTTATAACCAATACATATTTTTAATTCTTTCAAACCATCAAGAACATCCAATTTTGTAATAGCTATTCCGTCTACTCCATTTAATATACATGTTTGTTTAACAAGTGCAGCATCAAACCATCCACATCTGCGTTCTCTACCAGTGACTGTACCTTTTTCGTGACCAACAGCAGCAAGATGTTCACCTACCTTATCATTGACTAGTTCTGTAGGGAATGGACCTTCTCCAACTCTAGTTGTATACGCTTTCACAATACCTATAACAGTATCAACCCTTTTTGCCGAAACACCTGAACCAATAGATGCAGCGGGAGCTAAAGTATTTGAAGAAGTTACATAAGGATAAGTTCCAAAATCTACATCTAGTAGACTACCTTGAGCACCCTCAAACAAAATGGTTTTATTTTTATTTTTCTTGTCATTTAATTCTTGCCAAACACTTATTGAAAACTTTGAAATAAAAGACGTAATTTCTTTTAATTTATCTTCTATTTGGGAAATAGAATATTCAGGTTTATTATACCCTTTCATCAATACATTATGGTGAGTTAAGGAACGTTCTAATCTTGCCCTTAATAAAATTGGATTATTTAGATCTGATAATCGAACTGATCGCCTTCCAACTTTATCTTCATATGCAGGACCAATTCCTCTTCCTGTTGTTCCAATTTTTTTAGCACCAGCAAGGTTTTCTCTTAGATGATCTAATTCTTTATGAAAAGGGAGTATAAGTGAAACATTTTCTGCAATCATGAGTTTATTTTTTGAAATAGTAATTCCCATCTTTTCTAAAAGATCTATTTCTTTCTTTAACGCCCATGGATCTAAAACAACCCCATTTCCAATTATTGAAAGTTTATCATCTCTTAATATGCCTGAAGGTAATAACGACAATTTAAAAGTTTTTTCACCAATAACAATTGTATGTCCTGCATTATTTCCACCTTGAAATCTCACAATGATGTCAGCTTTTTCTCCTAAATAATCAACAAGTTTTCCTTTTCCCTCATCTCCCCATTGACAACCAACTACTACAAGATTGTTCATTAATTTTCCTCTCCAAGTAAATTTTTAATATTTTTAAAGAAAATTTTCATTCTATTTTAAAAAAATTTAAAGATTTAGCTTTTTCCACTTGAGGGAGTTTTTTTATTTTCTCAATAACATTATCAGATATAGCTTCATCTACTCCTAATAAGGCCAAGGCTTTACCATTTTTTTTGTCTCTCCCCAAAGAAAAAGTGGCTATATTTACATTTGCTTTACCTAATACCATTCCAAGTGCTCCAATGTAACCTGGTTTATCAATATTAGTTGTGTATAGCATGTGATTAACTGGTTCTGCTTCTAAATTGATACTGTTTATTTGAATAAATCGTGGTTTGCCATCTGAATATATTGTTCCTGCAATTGAGAATAAAATATTCTCATGATTTAAGACAACTCTTATGTAAGAATCAAATGCTCCCTGAGTATCTCTTCGAATTTCTGAAATTTTAATTCCCTTATTTCTCGCAATTATAGGAGCAGATACCATATTAATTAAACCACCTCCAACTAGTGGTTTCAAAATTTCAGCTATAAGAACTGAAGAAATAGGTTTGAAATTTAACTCCCCAACCTTTCCCACATATTCGATCTCGATATCTAAAATAGGTGCTTCTGTAATTTGTCCAACAAATGATCCTAAATTTTTAGCTAATTTAATCCAAGGGTTTATCAAGGGAGCCTCTTTAGAATCAATAGGGGGAGCATTTAATGCGTAAGTTATAGCTCCATTATTTAGATAATCTA
>CACOBR010000050.1 GCA_902625475.1 uncultured Alphaproteobacteria bacterium | reverse complement strand
GCTATACATGGGATCAATTTAAAAATTAGTGAAGGATCCTATTGCTGTCTTCTTGGTCCTTCAGGTTGTGGAAAAACTTCTTTACTTAGGATGATTGCTGGTCATGAAGAAATAAGTGAAGGTGAGATTTTTCTTGGCACTTCTAGGTTAAATGAACTTCCACCTGCCAAAAGAGGAACATCTATGATGTTTCAGAGTTATGCTTTATTCCCTCATTTAAAAGTAATAGATAATGTGTCTTTTGCCTTAAAAATTGCTGGAATATCAAAGGAAAAAAGAAATAAAACTGCCTTAAAATACATTGAAATGGTTCAAATGCAGGGATATGAAAATCGTTTGCCTCATCAATTATCCGGTGGCCAAAGACAAAGAATAGCATTAGCAAGAGCTCTAATAACAAAACCAAGCGTTTTACTTCTTGACGAACCTTTATCTGCTTTAGATCCTGCACTCAGAGTTTTAATGAGAACAGAACTTAAGCAAATGCAAAGAGAGCTTAATATAACATTTATTCATGTTACACATTCTCAAGAAGAAGCATTGGCACTTGCATCTATTGCAGTAGTGATGAATGAAGGAAAAGTGGAACAAATTGATAATCCACTTACCGTTTATAACAAACCTAAAAGCGCTTTTGTTTCTGAATTTGTGGGGGGACATAACATTATCCAGGAAGGAAATAAAAAATTTTCTATTAGAACCGATAATATCCGGTTGGAAAAGAATAATAAAACCAAAAAAAATACTGAAAAAATGAAAATTACTGATATTGAGTTTCAGGGTAATAGTGTTAAAATTATTTTAAATAATACAAAATACAAGTATTTTAACGTAATTTTAGGTGACGCTGAGTTTTTTACAAAAGACTTAAAAATCAGTGATGACGTATATTGTTCTTGGGATATTAAAAACTTACACGAACTGCAATGATTTTATTATCAAATAACAGACCCTCTTGAAGAAATTCCCCCATCAATCGTCACGATAGTGCCAGTTATATATCCTGCAAGTGGAGAGGCAAGAAAAGCACATAAATCTGCAACCTCTTTAACTGTAGCTGGTCTTTTGGCAGGATAGTGATCATAAAGTTCCTCCCATCGATTTTCGTCACCCAAAATATCAATGGCCTTACGTCTCATAATTTTTAACATTCTGTCTGTAGCAACTGGACCTGGATTTACTCCAATGATTCTTATGCCTTGATTTAAACTTCTTCCACCCAATGCTTTTGTGAAAGACATGAGTGCCGCATTTCCCGTAGAACCTGCAAAATAGGCAGCATCCCAATTTTCCCCAGAATTTCCAATTACATTTATGATAACACCATCTCTCCCTTTTCTTTTATTCCAAAAGGCTCTTGAAAGGGAAATGTAACCAAATACTTTTAAATCAAACCCTTTTTTTATTGCTTCATCTGTAACTTCTTCAATATCTCCTGCAGGTATATCACCTGCATTGTTAAGGAGTATATCATATTCACCAGCTGAATGATCGAGTTCTTGCATACTTTTTGTAGAACTTAAATCCGCTTCATGTACTTTTACAAAAATATCAAATTTATTGGTTAATTCATCACTTAGAGATTTCATTGCAGCTCCGTCCCTAGCTGCCAAATGTAAATTACATCCTTCTTCAGCAAAAACTTTAGCTAAACCAGCACCTATCCCCTTTGATGCACCTGTAATTAATGCAGTTTTACCTTTTAGCTGCAAATCCATAATACAAAAAACCCTTTTAATTATACAATAATTAAAATACTGTACATTATTTAATATGTTTATTAAATGTTTGGCTAGCCCTTTTTTTAATTGTTGTACAAAAATTTAATTATTTAAATTTTCTAAAATATATTATTTAAAAAAAATGAAATTATGAATATTCACCAAACTATTATAAAGAAAAATACGCGAACAGAAATCCTATTATCCGAAATAGAAAATATGATAATCAATGGATCTATGACGCCAGGCGAACGCTTAGATGAAACGATATTAGCAAAAAAATATGGAGTATCAAGAACTCCTGTACGTGAAGCAATACGTGCTTTAACTGCAATTGGATTAGTCCAAAATTCTGGAAGACAAGGTGCTAAAGTTGCACAGATATCAATATCAATTCTAATTGAAATGTTTGAACTGATGGCTGTTTTAGAAGGTATGTGTGCAAAATTAGCTGCAAGACGTGCAACAGAGGATGAACTTAAAGAAATGTATGCTACACATAAGTTGTTGGAAGAAACTTTTAAAACAGGAAATCATAAAGAATTTTATCATGTGAATTTGAAATTTCATGATCAACTATATAATGCATCCCATACACAATATTTAGCAGAAGAAACATTACGCCTAAGAAGACGTCTTTCTCCATATAGGATGCGAGTAACTTTTCAACCTGGTCGTATGCGTGCAACACTTGGAGAACACTTAGAAATTCTAAAAGCTATTAATCAAGGTAATAGTCAAAAAGCAAAAGATGCAGCAAAATCTCACCTGCGACTCATAGGAAGTGAATTAGAGGATTTCATTGCTTCAGTTTCGTGCACATTGAAGAATTAATTATTTAATAATTTAGATAGCAATGGAAATTAATCAAAAAATACGGATAGGAATGCTTACACCATCTTCAAACTCTATTGTTGAACCTTGGTGCTATAAGATAATAGGTCCTATAAAAAATATTTCGGTGCATTTCGGAAGAGTTGAAGTACTATGGATTGATGATGATGCAGCTAGCTTGTCACAATTTTATGATGAAAATATGATCAAAGGTTTTGATTTATTATCCCATGTAAAACCAACGGTTTTAGGATGGAATGGTACTTCTGCATCATGGCTTGGTTTAGAACGAGATAGAGCTTTAATTGATGTAATAAAAAAAAGAACTGGTTGCCGAGTTGTTACATCTACTTTATCAATTATACAGGCTCTTAAAGAGTTAAATATAAGTAGAATTGGTCTTGTAACACCTTATGTTACTTCTATTCAAAATAAAATAATTAATAATTTTGAGTTAGAGAAGTTGGAATGTGTTTCTGAGAGACATTTTAACATGATAGATAATTTTAGCTTTGGAGAAGTTTCTGAATCTAAAATAGCTAATGCTGCAGAAGATGTTATTTCAGAGGGAGCTGAAGCTGTAATCATTTTATGCACCAATTTAGCAGGCGCAGGTATTGTTTCCACTTTAGAAAAAAGAACTGGTGTACCGATATTAGATAGTATCGTTTTAACAATATGGGGCGCTTTAAGATCAATAGGACTTAATACAAATCCTCTTTCAAATTGGGGGCCAGCCATTTCAAAATTAACAAATAAATAATTTGCTCACAATTTACAAAAATTGTTTTTTTCTAAGCTGAATTAATATTAATTAATAAAATTTCTAATTTAATGTTGTAAGAATATGCAATTAATTATATTTTGAATACATTAAATAAGATAAAGAATGCATTATTGGGCCTTGCATTCATTTTAATACAGGCAATCATTCATTAACAGGCCCCATTATAATGGAGTTAAAAATGGTTTACTTTATAAGAAAA
>CACOBR010000049.1 GCA_902625475.1 uncultured Alphaproteobacteria bacterium | reverse complement strand
AATTGAAGGTTTTTTAGTAACTTATTTAAATATCGATAGGGTTATAAATATAATTAGGTTCAATGAGAAACCCAAATTTGTTCTTCAAGAAAAATTTGATCTATCTGAAATTCAAGCAGAGGCAATTCTAAATATGAGGCTAAGGTCACTTAGAAAATTAGAACAATTTCAACTTGAAGAAGAAAAAGATTTACTTTTGAAAGAGCGTCTTAATTTAGAAGTGCTTTTAGAAGATGAAAAAAGCCAATGGAAAAAATTATCTAAAGAACTAGAGTTACTTAAACTTAAATTAAGTTCTGACAAAACTTTTAACCGAAAAACCTTAATTGAAGAAAAAGAAATATCTGAAAATATTGAGATTCCTGATTTTATTGAGGACGAAGAAGTTACAGTTGTTATTTCAAAATTGGGTTGGATAAAATTTGTTAAAGGTAATATAACTAATCCTGAAGAGATTAAATATAGAGAAGGAGATAAGGAGCGATTTTTGATTAAAGCAAAAACCTCTGATAAACTTCTGATTTTTGGAACTAATGGACATATTTACACACTATTTGTTAATTTACTTCCAAGCGGACGCACTAATGGAGAACCAATAAGATTACTAACAGATTTGCCCAATCAAACTGAAATAGTAAATGTTTTAATTTTTAATTCAGATTTATGCGCAATTGTTTCATCTAATGTTGGGGACGGTTTTATCATAAAACACGAGGACATGCTTGCGCAAACAAGATCTGGAAAAAAGATAATAAATCTAAAAACAGGTGTCTTTGCAAATTGCTTGAAAAATATTGAGGGAGATGCTGTTGCTTCAATTGGTACAAATCGTAAACTTCTTATTTTTAAGATAGAAGAATTACCTGTTCTTAATAGAGGTAAAGGGGTAAGGTTGCAAAAATTTAAAGATGCAACTCTTTCTGATATTTCAAGTTTTGAATTAGAATCAGGTCTTCTATGGTTTGATAAATCAGGTAGAAAAAAAGTTGAGAACAATTTTGAAAATTGGCTAGGGAAAAGGGCGCAATCAGGAAAAATAGCACCTAAAAATTTTCCAAAAAATAATATGTTTAATACAATTCAGAATTAATAGAAATTTAAAATATTCTCTATCAAGTATAAATTAAATTCTTCTTATTTAAGTTGATAAGATTTGAGTGGCCAACTTATCTAAAACACCATTTGCTAGTTTGCATTCTTTTCCATTTGGGAAGAAAGATTTTGCGATTTCTAAAAATTCACTTATAACAATTTTAGGTGGGGTTTGTATTATAAACTCTGCTGCTGCAGCTCTAAAAATTGCCCTCAAAGTAGGATCAATTCTATCCATAGTCCAGTCTTTTTTTATTGACTGAGTTATATTCTTATCAATGGTTTCTTGGTTTTTAAAAGTGGTTTCAATAATCTTCCTGAGAAAAATTAAATCTGCTTTTGAATAAAAATCAATATCTTGGTTTTCAACATCTCTATGTTTCTCAAATTCTAGTAAAACTTTTTGAATCGAATTATTATTAGCTTCCATTTGAAAAAGAGCTTGAACAGCATATAGCCTTGAAACACTTTTTTCTTTTATTTTTTGAATATTATTAATTTTAAAACTTTCTTAATTGTAATTGATATTTTTCAATTAAATTTAAATGCTATACTCTTGTTTAATAAATAATAATGACGTTAAGGCCATTACAGCGTCCTTTCCCTTATTTTTTATTTTGGGATCAGATCTCTCAATTGCTTGTTCTATATTATCTACTGTAAGAATTCCATTACCGATGCAAATTCCCTCTAGCCCCAATTTCGAAATTCCATAAGCACTATTATTTGCAACAATATCATAATGGCTAGTTTCTCCCCTTATTACACACCCTAATGCAATAAAACCTGAATAATTTCCTTTCAAAAGATTTATAGCGGTTGGTATTTCTAAAGCGCCCGATACATTCACTATATCTGAATCAATATTCTGTCTTAATAATTCGTCAAGTGCTCCCTTTAATAGATTTTCGTAAATTAATTTATAATATGGGGAGGCAACTATGGCAATTTTACTTTTACTTTTTGGGCTCAAACTCTTTACTATTTTTTTCATAAATTTTTCTCATTTCAAGTAAAGTTTTTTATTGGTATTGTTTTTAATATTTTTAGTCCGTAACCCTCTAATCCTATAAGTTTAGGAGTTCCAGAATTAGTCAATAATTTTATGTTTTTTACTCCTAATGCCTTCAATATTTGAGCGCCAATACCATATTGTCGTATCGTACTAGAATTAGTGTCATCCTTATCGGTTGTATCTTGGTTAAAATTTAGAAGTACAAGAACACCTTTACCCTTTTCATTAATTTGATACATGGAGTCACTAATTTGATTTTGCCTCTTAGGCTCAATTCCTAGTAGGTCTTGAAAGGTATTTGTAACATGCATCCTTACTAATATTCCTTCATCTGTGCAAATATTACCTTTTGAAAGCGTATAATGGGTTGACTCATTTATTTTATCATTAAAAGTTTTTAATCGCCAATCTCCGCCAAATATCGAATGTACTTTTTGACTTTTTATTTCTTTAACTAAACTATCATATCTTCTTCTATATGCGATTAAATCTGAAATAGTTCCAAGTTTCAGGTTATGCAATTTTGCAAATGAAATTAAATCTGGCATTCTAGCCATTGTTCCATCATTATTCATGATTTCGCAAATTACAGCAGATGGATTTAATCCAGCAAGTCTTGAAATATCAACCGCAGCTTCGGTATGTCCTGCTCTTACAAGTACACCACCTTCTTTTGCTTTAAGAGGAAATACATGACCTGGTGTTGCTAGGTCTCTAGGTCCTGACAATGGATTTATAGCTGTTGAAATAGTTAATGCCCTATCATGTGCAGAAATACCTGTAGTCACACCTTCTTTGGCTTCAATAGAAACCGTAAATGCAGTTTCATGCCTTGATGAATTAGAAGCGGACATTAATGGTAGATTTAAAGTTTCTATACGGTCTTCAGTTAAAGACAAACAAATTAAACCACGACCATGTTTAGCCATGAAATTTATAGCTTCAGGCGTAGCCATTTGAGCAGGTATTATCAGATCTCCTTCATTTTCTCTATCTTCATCATCTGCAAGAATAAACATTCTACCGTTTCTAGCTTCATCAATAATTTCAGCTATATTGGAGATAGGGCTATGTTCATTAGTTGTTCTTTTAATTATTTTTTCTTGGTCACTGAAAGACATTTTAAATCCTTGCTACTTGCAAACGATCTAAATATCTTGCGAGTAAATCAATTTCTATATTAAATATGTCTCCGATACTACTTTCAGCCCATGTTGTCACTTTTTTTGTATGTGGAATTATATTTACTGTGAATAAGTTTTCATCAACATCGTTGACAGTAAGAGATGTACCATTTAGTGCAATTGATCCTTTTTTTGCTATAAATTTTGATAGGTTTTCTGGACATTCAAAAGTAAGCTTATCACTTTTATCTACCTTTTCACAATTTACAAGCTTTGCAACACCATCAATATGTCCTGTTACGATATGTCCACCTAATTCGTCACCGATTTTAAGGGATTTTTCTAAATTTATTTTTTTTCCTATTATCCAAGGTTTTTTAGAATTTAAAATGTTTGTTTTTGAAACTGTTTCATTAGAAACTTCTACTTCATAAGAAAATCCATTAGTTTCTATTTTTTTGTTAAATATAGTTAAGCATACTCCATCATGACAAATAGAGGCACCTTCTAAAGTATTATCATAATTAAAATTACATACTATTCTTGCATTGAAAATGTTGGATTTTTTAACGCTGACTAATCTACCAACATCTGTT
>CACOBR010000048.1 GCA_902625475.1 uncultured Alphaproteobacteria bacterium | reverse complement strand
TATTTTTAGTCTCAACTCAGCTATCAAGCTAGCTATAAATCCGAGTTTGAACTTAGAATTAAAAGAGAACACTTTTTCTTATGAATTAGGAATAAATAAAAATTTTAGGTCAACTGTTTCTCGCAATAAAGTAATTAAAATGATTTCAGAAAATTATGATAAAAAAATATCTAGAGTAGATATTTTGACTACAACTGGTGTTTCAAAAAGTGTATTAGAAGGATTAGAAAAACTTAAAATTATAAAAAAAAGCTTTATTGAGCAAGAGAACTTTTCGAAACCAAAAATTACATTCAGCAAGACGCTAACTAAAAAGCAAAAAAATATTGCTAATTCTTTAAAAGAAAAAGTTAGATCTTCAAATTATTCAACTACCCTATTACGTGGAGTGACAGGTTCTGGAAAAACAGAAATTTATATGGAAGCAATTTCAGAAGCTATTTCAATAAACAAACAAGTCTTAGTTCTTTTTCCAGAGATTAGTTTAAGTTCAAATTTTTATGAAATTATAAAAAAAAGGTTTGAGAGGGGTTTTGCGGAATGGCATTCTGGAGTAAGTAGAAAGAAAAAAAGAATTATTTTAAAAAATATTTTAAATGGATCTTTAAAACTTGTTTTTGGAGCTAGATCAGCAGTATTCCTCCCATTTAATAACCTAGGACTAGTAATTGTTGATGAAGAGCATGATAATTCTTATAAGCAGGAGGAGGGTACTAATTACAACGGGCGTGATATAGCAGTTTTAAAAGGATATTATTCAAAAGCAACTGTTATTCTTGTTTCTGCAACTCCCAGTATTGAAACTTGGGTTAATGTAAAAAAATCAAAATATGATTATGAATTTTTAAAAAAAAGATTTGGAGAGGCTAATTTACCACAGATAAAAATTATAGACTTAAAAAATAAAAAATTGCCTCATAATCGATGGATTTCTGATGATATTATTAAAAATATAAATAATCGAATAAATAAAAATCAACAATCCTTAATCTTTATAAATAGAAGAGGCTATTCTCCTACTCTATTATGTAAAGAGTGTTACAGGGCTGTAAAATGTAACACTTGTGATTTTAATCTAAACGAACATAAATTTTTAAATGGTTTACTATGTCATTTGTGTGGAACGAAATATTCATATCCTGAAAAATGTGATCATTGTGGTACTAGAAATGAATATATCCCAATTGGGCCGGGAGTAGAAAGAATCCAAGAAGAAATCTCATCACTGGTTCCAAAAGCAAAAGTGCAAATCATTTCTTCAGATCATCTTCAAAATATGAATGAATTAAAAAATACTTTTAACAAAATTGTTAATGGTAAAATTGATGTTGTAATTGGAACTCAAATTATTGCTAAAGGTCATAATTTTCCTTTATTAAGTTTTGTGGGCATTATTGATATAGATGTGGCTCTTCAAGGTGGCGATATAAGAGCTACTGAAAAAACTTTTCAGTTATTACGGCAAGTTGTTGGAAGATCTGGGAGATTTGATGTATCAGGTGAAGCAATCATTCAAACACATTTTCCAGATAGTGAAGTAATAAAAGCTATATGTAGTGAAGATGACATGAATTTTTTGGATCTTCAAAGTGAAATAAGAGAAATTGCAAATGTACCACCTTTTAGTAGGATGATTGCTATTACTGTTACTGGGGTAAATCATAAATTAGCTTTTAATTTTGCTCAACAATTAACAAAAGACATTTTTTTATTAAAAATTAAAAATATTAAAATTTATGGTCCGGCAGATGCAAAAATTTCAAAAATTAGAAATAAATATAGAATAAGGATCTTAATTAAAGTACAAAAAGATGTAATGATCCAATCTTTCTTAAGAAGAATAATTGAAAAAAGAAAGAGGCCTGCTTCTTTGAATGTTACTATAGATGTTGATCCAATAAGTTTTACATGAAATTTTTAAGGTCTTTATTTCTATTTTAAAGTTATATTTGTATTTAATTTTTGTGCAAATAGTTCTATAGAGCTAGTATTAAATATGATTTAGTTATGAAAGATAGTTTGAAATAGTTTGTTATGCAAAATAAAAAAATTAAAGAAAAGGAATTTAAGCTGTTACCTAATTCTGGAATTTTGAGTGCCCCAGTTTATAAAGGAGGTGAACAACCGGATTTATCTAAACACGAAATAATAAAACTAAATTCAAATGAAAATCCCCTCGGTCCTAGTAAATTAGCTACAGATGCATTAAAAAATTCTTTTGAGTTTATTAATAATTATCCATCTTCAAGTCACGAGAAACTTAGAAAAGCTATAGCAAAGGTACATGCAATAAATTTTGAAAATATTATCTGTGGTGCTGGCTCTGATGAATTAATAAGTTTTATTTGCCAATGCTTTTGTTCGACTAATGATGAAGTAATTTACACAGAACACGGTTTTGCGATGTATAAAATTTCAGCATTATTAAGAGGAGCTAATCCAGTTAAAGTTTTGGAAAATGAAAGAGTTGCTGATGTGGATAATATTCTTAAAAGTTGTAATAATAAAACTAAAATAATTTTTTTAGCTAATCCTAATAATCCTACAGGTACATTTTTAGATTCTAGTAAAATCAAATACCTCTTAGATAATTTACCAGATACTGTATTGATGGTGATAGATGGAGCCTATGCTGAATATATAGAGAATTTTGATGGTGGTCTTTCTTTTGTTGAAAACTATGACAACTTAATCATTTTAAGAACCTTTTCAAAGATATATGGTCTTGCTGCCTTAAGGATAGGTTGGAGTTACTCT
Organism: uncultured Alphaproteobacteria bacterium; assembly: GCA_902625475.1. Taxonomy (GTDB): domain Bacteria; phylum Pseudomonadota; class Alphaproteobacteria; order Rhodobacterales; family Rhodobacteraceae; genus CACIIZ01. Next base: position 1,183 of record CACOBR010000048.1, on the reverse strand, counting down.
TCTAATTCGATTAAACAAATTTTAAATCGGGTAAGGGGTCCATTTAATGTATCTTCTCCTGCGATTGCAGCTGCTACTGCAGCTGTGTTAGATTGTGATTATACTAGACATTGTGTAGCAGAAAATCTAAGAAATAGAGAATGGTTATCTAAGCAATTAAAACAACTTGGATTAAGCACCACGAATTCAAAAGCAAATTTTTTATTGGTTGATTTTTGTTCAGAAAATCAAGCAAACAAAGCTTTTGACTTTATGAAAAATCAAAATATCTATGTTAGAAAAGTTTTTGATTATGGTTTAAAAAAATCATTAAGAATTACAATAGGTACAGATTTTGAATGTAAATTAGTTAAAAAAAATATTCAAAACTTCCTGGAGTTCTCTAATGAAATTTAATCATATTGCGCTTGTAGGATTAGGCTTAATAGCATCATCTATAGCTCTAGCTCTGAGAAGTAAGGATACTAACATAAAAATAACTGGCTTCTCTAAGACAAAAAAGACAAGAGAGGAAGCTAAAAAAATTGGTTTTTGCATAGTATGTGAAAATTATGAAGATTGTATAAAAGGAGCAGATTTAGTTATCCTATGTGTGCCGGTAGGGGTAATGAGTTATGTTACTGAAAAAATTTCCCCTTATTTGTCAAGGTCCGTAATTGTTTCAGATGTTGGATCTGTAAAGGAAAGCGTAGTGGTAGAAGTTCAAAAAAAACTACCAAAAGGAGTATTTTTTGTACCAGCTCATCCTTTAGCAGGTACAGAAAATTCTGGTCCCTCTTCTGGCTTCGCAACTTTGTTTGAAAATAGGTACTGTATACTTACACCCTCTGACAAAATACCACTAGAGATAATAAAAAAAGTAAGATTATTTTGGGAAAAATTAGGAAGTAATGTTATAGTAATGGAGGCCAAACACCATGACTTGGTACTTTCAGTTACTTCTCATGCTCCTCACTTAATAGCTTTTGCAATGGTAGGAGTTGCAGATGATTTTTCAAAAGTTACAAACTCAGAGGTAATTAATTATTCAGCAGCTGGATTTCGGGATTTTACAAGATTGGCTGCCTCAGATCCAGTCATGTGGAGAGATATTTTTCTTAATAATAAAGATGCAGCACTAGAAATTTTAGGAAGATTTACTGAGGAATTGTTTACTCTCCAAAAGGCTATAAGAAAAAAAGAT
>CACOBR010000047.1 GCA_902625475.1 uncultured Alphaproteobacteria bacterium | reverse complement strand
TTCGTCATTTTATTTCCTAGCTTAAAACTAAATCATCTATGTGAATTAATGCTACTCTTCCAGGATGACCTAATTTTTTTTCTATTTCGTTCGATTTACATCCTTTTATTTTTTCAACCTCGTTATATGAATAGCCGGATAAACCCTGCCCTACTTTTTCACTATTTTCGGAGATGATTTCAACAGCATCACCTCTTTCAAAGTTACCAATTGATTTAATAACACCGGCTGGTAGTAAAGATTTATGATTATTTAAAGCTTCTATTGCACCTTTATCTAAAAATAATTTACCTTTTGTTTTTATAGAAAGTATCCATTGCTTTCTGAGTGTTTTAATATCATCTTTAGGAATAAACCTAGTAAATTTTTTTTCCCCATATGAAAAATTACTGAGTGGAAAATTTTCTAGTCCATTTGCAATAATCATTTCACATCCGCCATTCATTGCTATTTTTGCAGCTTCTAATTTAGTAATCATTCCACCTTTTGAATTTATGGAGGTTGATTGGCTGGCCATTTCTAACATTTTTTTTGTGACTTCATTTATAATTGGTAGATGTTTAGTATTAGGATTTAGATTTGGATCTTTTTCATAAAGTCCATCAATGTCTGATAATAATATTAAAAGATTTGCTTCAGTAATTAAGGCTACTTGCGCAGCCAATCTATCATTGTCACCAAATTTAATTTCATCTGTAGCAACTGTATCATTTTCATTTACTATTGGAATAATTCCCATGTTTAACAATGATTTAAATGTTGATCTTATATTTAAATAACGTCTTCGATTTTGACTGTCATCTGATGTTAATAAAACTTGAGCTGTACTAATATTATATTTTTTTAAAATCAAATCGTAAGATTGTGCTAATTTTATTTGTCCAATTGCAGCAGAAGCCTGGCTTTCATCTAATTTTAATTTTTTAGAAGTTAATTTTAAAACTGATTTACCTAGAGCAATAGAGCCAGAAGATACAATGATAATTTTTTTGTTATTTTTCTTTAATACTGCAATTTCATCTAAAAATGAATTCAGCCAATCTTTTTTAAGTGTATTCTTTATGGGATCAACCAGAATAGATGATCCTACTTTAATAACTATAGTATTTGCTTTAAAAATTTGTGGACAATATTTACTGTCAAAAATTAATCTATTGGATCCCATTTGTTTTTTGTCTTTTCTTTTTCTATTTTATTTTCAACAACCTTTTTTACAGAATTTTTTAATAAAATATTTATACCTGTAAAATTAATTGCTGAAATAGGATAAATTGTTTTTTCATATTGGGCTAATAATTCTATTTTTTTATTTAAAATATTTTCATTTATTAAATCAACTTTATTTAGTATCGTAATTCGAGGTTTATTTAGTAGTTCTTTATTATATTCATTAAGTTCATTGAGTACTGTTTTATAATCTGTAAGTAGGTGATTTGATGATACGTCAATTAAATGTAAAAGAACTTTACATTTTTCAATATGACCTAAAAATCTTATTCCAGCACCTTTACCTTTATGAGCATCTTTAATTAATCCAGGAATATCAGCAATAGTAATATTTGAATTTAAAATTGAAATCACACCAAGTTTTGGGATTAAAGTAGTGAAAGGATAATTTGCTATTTTTGGATTTGCATTTGATGTAATTGATAGGAATGTGGATTTTCCAGCATTCGGCAGTCCAATTAAACCTAAATCTGCAATTAATTTTAGTCTGAGATATATAGTTTTTTCTAAACCAACACCACCGGCTGTAAATTTTCTTGGTGCACGATTTGTTGAAGTTTTGAAATTATGGTTTCCTAATCCACCAGTTCCACCTGGAAGAAGTAGTACTTTATCATTCTCACTATTAATTTCTCCTAAAATTATCTGTTGATTCTCATCTAAAATTTCTGTTCCTAGGGGTACTTTAAGAAAAATATCTTGACCAGTTTCACCTGTTTTTTTCTTTCCTTGTCCTGGTTTACCATTTTTTGCAAATTGATGTTGCTTATATTTAAAATCTATAAGTGTATTTAAGCTTTTGTCAGGTATTGCCCAAACTGAGCCTCCATTACCTCCATTACCTCCATCTGGTCCACCTTTTTCAATATATTTTTCTCTTCTGAAACTTAGAGCACCTGATCCACCGTTTCCAGATTTTATATAAACTTTTACTAAATCAAGAAATTTCATTTTAATAACGTTTATTATTAGGATTGTTTATTTTAAAAATAATAATACTAAACTACCAAGCATTAATAGAGATAAAAATCTCATTAGCAAAATCTCATATTTTGTATTTTGGAAACTTTTTTTTAGTTGAACCCCAAAAAAACACCAAAGATTATGAAAAATGAATTGAACTATTATAAAAATAGTTGCAAGGATTAACGTTGAAATCAGAAGACTTTCATTAGGGTTTGTATAATTAGAAAAACCTACACTAACCATGGCCCAAGCTTTGGGATTTGTGGGATGGACAGGTAATCCATGAAAAAAAGAAGGTGGTTTTTCTAATTCATTATTATCATTTATTTTAAAATTAGATAACTTCCATGCCAACCAAATGATATATGTACATGATAAAAATTTTATAAAATTGACAAAATTTGGAAAAACTTCAAAAAAAATGAGAATTCCAAATCCAATTGGCCAAATAATTATTTGTTTAGATAATATAATTCCAAAAACAAAAGGAATAACCTTTTTGAAGCCAAATTTTGATCCTGCATTTAACAAAATCATATTTGCAGGTCCTGGAGTTGCCACCATAGAAACTGCAAATAAAAGTAAACCAATTGAATAGTTGTCAAGCAACATTTAAATGCTCAATCATATTACTCTTAGTAATCTATAAATTACTTAGATTATAGAAATAAAAGTTCTTCCTTTAAGGCCTTTATGAAATTTTACCTTACCATCTGATGTGGCATATATAGTGTGATCTTTTCCAATTCCAACATTATTACCAGGCCACCATTTAGTCCCTCTTTGGCGTACAATTATATTACCAGAGATTACAGCTTCTCCACCAAACTTTTTTACACCTAATCTTCTACCTGCTGAGTCACGGCCATTTCTAGATGAGCCACCTGCTTTTTTATGTGCCATAGTATTTTCCTCTATTTTTTATTAGATGTTTTTTCTGTATCTTTTTTTGGTATTATTTTTTTTTCAACATTCTTTTTAACATCTGCTGTATTTTTAGTAGATTTCACACTTTTTGCTTTTATTTCAGGATTAATAGCTTTATTAGAACTAGATTTTTTATCTTTTTGTGTTTTTGCTTGTTTAGATGAAGAAACATTGGGATTTTTTGTAACTTTCCCTACTATTTCAAAGCTAGCTACTTCATTTACCTTCTGATCTGATTTAATATCCAAAACTTTTAGTATGGTAAGATCTTGTCTGTGTCCTTTTTTCCTTTGTGAAGAGTGTTTTCTGCGCCGTTTAACAAAATGTATAACTTTTTTTCCTTTAGCTTGATTTAATATTTCAGCTTCTACACATGCTCCATCAACCAAAGGAGTACCAATCAAAGGATTATCCCCACCTAAAGCTAAAATTTCATTAAATCTTACTTTATCCCCAAGATCAGCTACTAGTTTTTCAACAGATAATATATCACCTGATTTTACTTTATACTGTTTTCCTCCAGTTTTGAAAACCGCATACATTTTTCTACCTGTTTATAATATTTAACTTAAATATTCATTTGTTTCATTATCTAATTAATGTCAAGTATAAAGTAACTATAATAAGAAACTTTTTATAACTAAATTATAAATAAATTAATGAGAAATTTCATAACTCTTTGATAATTTTTGTAGATTTTATTGTAGCAGTGGAAAATGAAATGAGTGTCTCTTTCTTTTTTAATACTGAATATATTTCAGATTTAGTGTGTGTTATTGATTTACCTGCTCTTAAAACTGTCCCTTTAGCTATTAAATAATCATAGTCATGCTGTGTTAAAAAATTTATTTTAAATTCAATTGTCAAAGGTTGAAAAGTGTCTTTCATTAATGAAAAAGCAGCAAAAGCACATGCATTATCAGCTATTGTAGATAATATTCCACCATGTGCTAAACCATGTTGTTGAGAATTTTTTTTATTAAAAGGCAAAATTATTTCACAATATCCACTTTTAGTTTTTCCTAAATATGCCCCAATTGTTTTCATAAAAGTTTGATTTTTGAAACTGATTTCTATTTTTTTAA
>CACOBR010000046.1 GCA_902625475.1 uncultured Alphaproteobacteria bacterium | reverse complement strand
TTGATCTTGTGTGACTTAAGACCTTTCTTTATTTTTGGGATAATTTCATTTTTGCATTTTGCAATTATATCTTTTTTAATATTAAAAATTTCTCCTACTGATTGAATCCAATCCTCAGTTCCTTCACTGCCAACTGGTGCCGAACCTAAAATTGGTCTTCCGGCTTCCTCAAACTCTCTAATTGAGGCAGTATAAAAGGGGTGAATAGCTGAAACTAATGAGCAATCCAAAGCACCATAAAGTTCTCTCCATTCACGACACGGAACAACAGGTCCTGTAGCTAAACCAAGATGAGACAATATTCCCCCTATTCCAATTGGATCAGCAGGAAACATTTCACCTAACAGAGCGATAGTTGGTCTATCAGATTTTCCTGACAGAGGCCTAGATACTGGCCCTTTCTCTGCTTCGTTTCTAGCATAGTTAAGCATAGCTCCTGCGAGAACATCTTTTGCTTCTGCGTGTGTTGGGACTCCAAAACCAGGAACATCAATGCCAATAATTCGTACACCATTAATCTCTTTGGGCAGTAATCTTAAGGGTACACCAGATGCAGTTGGTACACATAAATTTGTAACGATAATAGCATCATATTTTGATGAATCTGCTGTTTTATGTACAGAATCTCTTATGTCCTCAAATAATTTTCCCGAAACTAGAGTTTCAGAGCTGAATGGGACATACCCTACTGACCTTCTCGCTCCATAAAAATGAGATACAAATGTTAAACCATAAACACAACAAGCAGATCCTGATAAAATTGTTGCCACCCTTCTCATTCTAAGACCCACTCGTAAAGATCCAAATGCAGGACACATACTTTGAGGTTTATCGTGAGGGCCCATTGGATAATCTTTTTTGAATTTATCTAACAAATCATTTTTACCAGATATTGCTTTTTTAGATCTATTTTTATTATCTTTAGAATGACATCCTGAAATATCAGACTTTAAATCAATATTATCGCTTAGTTGATTTTCACTAGTTTTAGTTAGTTCAACATCATTCGTCAGATCATATTTGATCTCTGTACTCATAGATAAAACCTTTTACAACTTTCAAACTTTATCATATATAACTTCCAATGATTTTTTTGGTTTTGAGAATTTTCCACGCATGTCTGCATCAGTCGCGGGTACTAATGTGAAACCTGCTCCTGTTTCACCACCATCAAACAAACCTAATAACTGATCTTGATTAAGTGTGGATGGTCTTACAGGAGGTGCATCTGCTACGTTGGACGCAAGTGTCTCAAAAAGAGTCCCCCACTGGCTTTGCTTTGTACCAATAATCTGATACATGGCAGATTTCCTTCGTATATCATCGTCTGCAGGTATTGTACTTAGTACAGGAATTCCAACTTTTTCAGCAAATTTCTTTGCCTCTCCTGTTCCATCATCTCTGTTGATGACTATCCCAGCCACTCCAACACTTCCACCTAATTTTCGAAAGTATTCCACTGCAGAACATACATTATTTGCAACATATAATGACTGTAAATCATTTGATCCGACTACAATTACTTTTTGTGCCATATCCCTTGCAATAGGTAATCCAAAGCCACCACATACTACGTCTCCTAAGAAGTCTAGCAATACATAATCAAAATCCCAATCATGAAAACCAAGCTTTTCTAGCAATTCAAAACCATGAATAATACCACGACCACCACATCCCCTTCCTACTTCAGGACCGCCTAACTCCATTGCAAATACACCATTCCTTTTGAAGCAAACATCACCTATGGCTACTTCTTCTCCAGAAAGCTTCTTTTTGGTGGATGTTTCAATAATTGTTGGGCAAGCCTTACCTTCAAATAGAAGGGATGTAGTATCTGATTTTGGGTCACAACCTATTAATAATACACGTTTACCCTGTTCAGCCATCATGCAACTTAAATTAGCTAAAGTAAAAGATTTACCAATGCCACCTTTCCCATAAATAGCAATTATCTGACACTTTTTCTTTGGTTTAGCTGTATGAAGTTCATCTGGAATTTCTTTAGCTTCAGATTTTAACCTATTATGGTGTTGCTCAAGAACTTTATTAGCATTACCTTTTACATTTATTGTTTCTACTGTCATGCTGCATTTCTCCAATCTAAAACCATTTTAAGACATTCAGCCTTTTCAAATGCCACTTTATATGCTTCAGTCGCCTTGTTTACTTGAAATACATCGCTTACAAGCCCATCAAATGATAATGAACCATCTTCTATAAGAAGCTTAGTAGTTGCTACATCTTCAGGTGTAAATTCTGCCGAAACTCTAACTGAAACTTCTTTGATAAAGGCTTGTGCAAATCCAAAACTTACTCTTTCAGGATAAAAGCCCGCCATTACGACCTCGCCACCTTTTTTCACCTTACCAATGAGACTATCTAAAATATCAGAGTCCCCACTTACATCATAAATGCAATCATAATCTGATCTGCTGTCGAATTCAGGTAATACAACTTCATAATCTGTTGCACCCGCATGCCTAAATATATTTTTTTCCCAAACAATGGGAGGTTTTTCTCCAGCAAGTATAACAAGTCTGGCCAATAGTCTTCCTAAAACACCGTGACCTACTATTACTTCTGGCATTCTATTACCAAAACCGGCAATCGCATGTCGGGCTGTTGCGGCTAAGGCAAAAAGTGCGCCGTTAACCCCCATTGTACTGTCAATCTTTATTAACCTGTTAGATGGCGAAATCACTCTTTTTGCAGCACCACCAAATAAACTCCTTACCGAACCAGAATAACAATCAGCTCCAGGAACAAAAACAATATCACCTTCTCTAAATCCAGAAGATTTAGATGCCTGAACCACTTCACCTGTAGACTCATAACCTGGAACCAACGGATAGCCCATTCCTGGAAAAGCTGGCATCTTGCCATTCCAAAATAATTTTTCTGTCCCTGTGGAAATCCCTGAATAATGGATATCTACGACAACGTCTTCAGTTTGGCATTCCTTCAACTCAACAGATTCTATTGCCAACTTGCCCGGATTTGACATAACTACGGCTTTTGTAATCAATATATCTAACCTCAATTAAAAAGATTCATTTTGCAAAACTAGTGTAATTTTATACTGACAGTTTATATTGTCAATAAATATTGACAATTAATTTTAATAAATTGATTTTATTTTTTTGCTACTATGACTGAAGTAACAAAATCATTAGGGCTTGAAACAAATTTAAAATTTCGAAAACCGTTTTTTTTCAAGAATTTGAAATGTTCTTCTTTATTTCTTGGCTTACCTGAAGTCATAGCCATAGTATAAAAACCAAAATAAGCATCTCCTGCACGAGTTGGATGATGATTTCCTGCCATAGGCTCAGAGATGACTAATTGCCCTTTAGGAGTTAAAGCATCATAAATTTTATTTAAAATTATTTCAACAACTGTGTCATTATGATCATACAACACTCTGTTTAAAAAAATTATATCATAACCGTATGGCAATTCATTCTTTATAAAATCTCCTGCTATTAAGTTGATTCTAGAAACATCATTTAGGTGGCTAATTTTAATTTTGGTTTCTTCGATAACACTTGGTAAATCAAACACACCTAATGTTATTTCTGGATAAAGTTTCTTCACCTCCAAAATAAAAGTACCATTACCACCACCAACATCTAGTAGTTTTTGAAAACCGTTAAGTTTTACCAAATTAAGGGTTTCTTCTGCCACGATATATTGTGAAACTCCCATCAATTCAGAATAATTTTTGGCATCTTCTTTAGTTATTTTCTTCGTAGATGGAACGTATTTCCAAAAATTTCTTAATTCAGTATCAAAATTTTCATTCAATAATTTTACTGGGTCAATAAGATCTCTATAAAAAATCTTATGATGTAAAATCATCTTCTCTAATCCTCTTACACCCTTTATGGCAGCTCCAAGTCTCGTAAGTTTGAAAGTGGAGTCTTTTCTTTTTTTTAGTAAACCAATAGAGGTAGCAGCGTTACATAATAATAAACATTTGCTATTTGATAACCCTGTATACTTAGATATTTCATCAATATTTTTTCTACCTGAAATAAAAAAATCGATTAAACTCAATTCAATAAAAGCCAATAGTATCTGCGAATAAACAAAACCAGCTACCAGGTCATAAATTTTTTTACCTTCATTGAAAGCTAATTTTCTTATTATAGGTATCTTTTTAATGAATGTGTGAAAAGACGGTTTTGCTACTAGATTATTCAACCAATTGGAGAAAATTTCCATTAATTATATCGGTATTTTTAAAGAACTTTATCTGCTGCAAAGGAAGGCATTAACTTTTTAGCTTGATTTCTTACAATATCGCATAATCTTGCCTCACCAGGACAAGATGGAATTGAAGCGATTGCACCACTCAAAATGTCTTGCAACCTTTTGATTGCACCATCTACCCCAAATTC
>CACOBR010000045.1 GCA_902625475.1 uncultured Alphaproteobacteria bacterium | reverse complement strand
TGATAGGTTTTGCTGATCCATTCTTTTACAAAGTCGAATTTTTCAACTTTTAAACATATCATTTGAATAGTTTTTAATTGTTTGACAAAATTTGTTGGAAATCCCTCAATTAATCCAGAGCTAAACCAACCAAATATTCTCCAAATTGCAATTTCTGCAATGGATAACGAATTTAAATCTTTAAAACAATTATCATTTAAAAGCATATTCTCTAAAAGTTTTATTTTATTCATTAAAATATTATCAAAAAATTCTTTTCTTTTATTATGGTCAATATTGGTTTCAATATTTTTTCTATAATTAGAAAAAAGTACTGTCATATCAGTACAAATATCAATAATTTGATCAATTTTTGCGGCCAATAAATCATCATTTTTAGGATACAAACCAGAAAGTTTTCCACAATATCTAGACATTGCACCAGTTTGAGTAAGAGAATAATTATTAATTATTAATACTGGAATTTGTCGGAAAGGTAGATAATGACCTGATTGAGTAAAACCATTCTTTTTTGCTGATAAAAAATCTTCTCTAGAAATTCTTATATCTTCATAATCTATTGATCCATAAAACAAAGATAGTCTTGGCACTTCTGCACGCCAAAACGGGGTATCAACATATATTATTTTTAGAATCATTTATAAAAATGACAATTGTTTCAATTAGTTATCAAGAAGTAGTAATTCTACTCTTGTTTTTAAATTTATAACATCTCCAACAATATATTGATAGCCTGTAGCGTTAAAATCACTTCTTTTCAACTCTGCATAAATATCAAATTGTAAATTATTTTTGACTTTATTTTTTAAAACTGAGGGATTATTAAGTTTGGCTTTAAAAGTAACATTTTTGGTAATACCTCTTATAGTCAGAGATCCTTTAATATTAAATTGGTTGTCTTTTGCAAAAACCTTTTTACTTTCAAAGTAGATGTATGGATATTTTTCAGCATATAAAACAGTTTCCCCAAGCATTGCATTTGTAGCTATATCAAAACCAGCAGAACTTGAATTCAAATCAAATTTTAATTTTAGCTTGGATTGATTAGGTTTTTTAAAGTTCAATACAAATATGCTATCTTTTAAAGTAAAAAAACCTTCCATTGGAATAATACCAACAAAATAATTGAATTTAATTCTTTCTGCATTAAGTGTGAATTTATCACTTGCATAATTAATTTTCACTGAGACCAATATCAACAATGATAATAGCAAAGGTATAATAAAAAAAATTTTATTTTTTGTTAAATCAACCATTCGGGTATAGGTAATTTTTTCTTTTTAAGGAATTCTTTATTCCAGATTTTTGACTCATATCTCTGACCAGAATCACATAAAATAGTACAAATAGTATGTCCTTTACCCATTTGTTTTGCTAATTCAACGGCTCCTAGTAGATTTATTGCTGAAGAGCCACCTAAATATAGACCCTCATATTTTAATAAATTTTGTAATTCAGTTATTGCTGGTTCATCTGCAATTCTAAAACTATGATCCGGTTTAAAATTTTCTAAATTTTTAGTAATTCTGCCTTGACCAATGCCTTCAGTAATAGAATTACCTTCAGATTTCATTTCATTGGTTTTGAAATAATTATAAAGTGCTGATCCATAAGGATCAGATAACCCAATTTGTATTTTTGGATTTTTTTTCTTTAAATATTTGGCAACACCGGCAATTGTTCCTCCAGACCCTATAGCACAAATAAAACCATCTACTTTTCCGCATGTTTGTTCCCATATTTCTGGACCAGTTGAGTTGAAATGAGCATTTAAATTCGAAGAATTATCAAATTGATTAGCCCAAAGCACAGTTTTATTTTTTTCTTTTATAGATAAATCTTCAGATAACTTTTTTGAATATTTTACATAGTTATTTGGATTTTTATAAGGTACTGCAGGAACTAGTATTAATTCTGCACCTAATATTTCTAGTAATTGTTTTTTTTCATTACTTTGAGTTTCAGGCATTACAATTATAGTCTTGCAACCAATTGAATTACCTAATTGTGTCAAACTTATACCAGTATTACCTGCTGTTCCTTCAACTATGATCCCATTTTTTTTTAATTTTTTATTTTTTATCGCATCGTTTAAAATCCCTAAAGCTGCTCTATCTTTAACAGAGCCACCCGGATTCAAAAATTCTGCTTTTCCAAGAATTTCACAACCTGTTAGATCAGATAAATAATTGATCCTGATTAAAGGGGTATTTCCAATTAGAGAAGAAAAATTTGAATTAATTTTATTTTTTATTTTTTTATTCCTTTTGTTAGAAGATAATCTTGTCTTAAAAAGTTATTTTCGAAATATTGGGATATAGTATCTAAAATCTCAGTTCTCAACAAATAAAGTTTTCCTAGATCAGAGGACAATTTTTCAATCAATTTTGAAAGTGGTCCTGCTCCTTTTTCAAACATACCTAGTAAATGATAAATACTTAATCCTGGAGAGATTATTTTATCTCTATCAAACTTAATTTCATCCACTGTATTTTTTAACCTTTTAATGACTACATCTACGTTGCCCCATAAATGTGGAGGAGAAAAATCTGAAGACAATGGTGGATTATATTTTGATATTATTTGAAAAAATTGGCCCATAAATAACTCTGGTGGCCAAGTGGAAAAAGCAATTGTTCCTCCTGGTTTTAGAACTCTTAACATTTCAGAAAGTGCTTTTTCAGGATTTGGAGCGAACATATGACCAAATTGACTTAAAACAACATCAAAAAAAGCATCATCGTAGGGTAATTTTTCAACATCAGCTTCTGTAAATTTTACATCAAGTTTGAATAATTTATTATTTTCTTCTGCTCTTTCTAAAAGCTCAGGTGTTAAATCTGACCCAAATACATTAGCACCACTTCTTGCAGCTGTTAATGCTACAACACCAGTACCACATGCAACATCAAGAATTTTTTGATTTTTATTTATATTTGCAAATTTAATTAGTCTTGGAGCGGCAGTTCCGGTTAGATTTTCAAGTGGAGCAAAGCCAGACCAAACTTTTTTTGCATTATTTTTTATATCTTCTGAATTGTCCATATTTTATTCCTAAAAAAATAAAGATTAAAATTAACACTTTTTTTTATACATTAACATTTCTTGCTTTCGAATAGGCATTTGATCAATTAAGTAAAATATTTCGTTAATAAATTTTTCTTCTAAAGAAAAAGACTTTACTTCTCCATCATAACCAATCAACCAAAATCCGAAATCTTTTAAAAAAGGAGGTTTTTTATATTTTTTATTTTTAAAATCTTTGAAGAAAACAATGTTGATATTTCTATCCTCTATTTTACATTTATTAGCAATCAACCAATTATCAACATAACTCAATTTTTCTTTGTCCTGTGATTTTAAATTGATAACTAGAAGCCTTTTAATCCAGTTGTAAGTTTCTAAATCGGTTTTGTTCATTATTTTTTCAAATCCATATGATTTATCATAAGATGATACAAAAAGGATGAGTGTGATCGACAAAATATTTAACATGGATAAATAATTATTTAATTATTTAATTGTAAATTTTAATACAACTGATGGATTTTGTGAAATTTTGCGACATAATGTACCATTATATCCCTTATTTTTATTAATATATACAAAACATGGGTTTAGATACTATAAAAGTTTATTTCGATGGAAACTGTGGCTTATGCAGTAAGGAAATTAATTATTATAAAAAAATAGATAAAAAAAATACCTTTGATTGGATTAATATCTATAATGACGATACTGACCTTAACAAATTTGGGATTACAAAACCTGAAGCATTAATGGAGCTTCATGCATTGGATAAAGATGGTAAGATGCATAAAGGTGTTGATAGTTTTATATTAATCTGGAAAAACTTATCCTTATTATGGCGTGTTTTGGGTATTATAGTTTCTTTTTTTCCAGTATATATAACTGCCAAATTTATTTACAAAAAATTTGCTATTCAAAGATTTAACAAACTAGGTTATTGTGAGATAAAATCTACTAATCTCTCTTGATAAGATTATTATCAATATCTTCTCATTAAAAAAGAGTATTATTTGATTATTAAAAATTCTCCATTTAAATTTGATGTTGAAGTGTGTAAAGAATACTTCTGGTGCAAATGTGGAAAAAGTTCAAACTAACCTTTGTGTGTTCGTAGCCATTAAGATACTGATATAAAACTTGTTTCTTTTTTAGCAGAAAAGTCAGATTTATGCCCTTATCACAACAGTGAGTTTTGCTTTAAATCAGGTTAGGTTAAAAAGTGGGTAGGGTTAAAAGCTGAAGATGCTAAAAAAGAATGTGAACCTCTTAAAATTATACCTACACTATCAAAAGATAATTAAATTAGGAAAAAAAAATGAGATCTAATATATTTATAAAACGTCTGAGTTATCTAAATAGTTTAACTCATGAAAATCGTTATTATTAAGTACTTTCAAGTATTCTTGCTGAATTTTTGGAATTGATAATTGAGAAAGATCAC
>CACOBR010000044.1 GCA_902625475.1 uncultured Alphaproteobacteria bacterium | reverse complement strand
TTCGAAAATTAATGAAGATGGTGATATAAGAGTAATAATTATAAGTTCAACAGGGCCACACTTTTGCTCAGGTCTTGATTTATCACTTTTCCAATCAGATCTTTTGAAAATTAATCAAGAGCAACAAAGTAAACCTATACTTCTTACTGATTATATTGAAATTTTACAAAAGGCTTTAAATATTTTGCAGGTCTCACGTATCCCAGTTATAGCAGCAATTCAAGGTGCTTGTATTGGTGGTGGTTTAGATCTTGTTTGTGCCAGTGATATTCGTCTTGGAACTAAAGACTGTCACTTTAGTATATTAGAAACCAAACTAGGATTAGTTGCGGATATTGGTACTTTCCCAAGATTAGTTAAATTAATACCAGATGGATTAGTTCGAGAACTAGCATTTACAGGAAGGAATTTTAATTCAGAGGAAGCTAAATTGTCAGGTTTTTTGAATAATGTTTATCCAAATCAAAAAAGCATGCTGAAAGCAGCATTTGAGCTAGCAAAAGAAATATCAGCCAATTCTCCAACCGTAGTTTATGGATGTAAAGAAGCAATCAAATTTTCAAGGGATCATACTACAGAGGAGGGATTAAATTGGATAAAAATGTGGAATTCTTCAATGTTTAATATGACAGAAATAGAAGAAGCCTTTAAAGCAAAAATTGAAAAAAGGTTAGGGAATTTTAGTAAATTACCGAAAAAGGTTACTAAAATAAAATAATTCTTTTACCTTTTATCATCGATAACAACTCCGTCTTTTGGTAACGAGTTTGGTTTAACTTTTATGATATTGGCTCTAAGGTTGATTATATCCCTCAAGTTAGAAGTATAATCAAAAGAGTTATCTGAATTTACCTCAATTTTAATTGTCAAATCATCCTGATTATTAAGTAAAGATATTTCAGCTCTAACCTTTAATATTTCCTTATTCCTGGAAATAAATTCTTTAATTTGCTCTGGTCGCAAAAACATACCCTTTACTTTAGCTGCTTGATCAGCTCTACCTCGCCAACCAACAATTCTAGTATTTGTACGACCACATTTGCTTTTTCCTGGTGCAAAAGCTGACATATCTCCAGTTGCAAACCGAATTAATGGATAGTCTAAATTAAGACTTGTTACTAATATTTCACCAATTTCACCAGGGCCGACATGTTCGCCTGTTCCGGGGAACACAATTTCTACAATCACTCCTTCATCTATTATCAATGGCTCATTTTCAACAGTTTCAAGAGCAATGTTCCCTAAATCAGCAGTAGCATAAGACTGCATACATTTTATACCTCGGTCAGCATATGCTTTCCTAAGATCAGGAAAAAGCGGTCCTCCCCCAACACAAGCTATTTTAATATTTGTTAAATCAAGGTTAAGCTCATCACCCTTTTCTAATATTTTTAATAGAAAATCTGGTGTACCTGCATAAACATTAGTCTTTAAAAAAGATGCAGCTTTCGCTTGTAATTCAGTTTGACCGGTACCCGCAGGAATTACTTTTGTTCCTAATTTCAAAGCACCTTCCTCAAACATCATACCAGCTGGAGTAAGATGATAAGAAAAACAATTTTGCAAAACCATTCCTTTTCTTACACCTGTTGCATATAAAAATGGAGCAAAACGACCCCAGTCACTCCCTCTTGTACCAGGCTCATAGATAGGTCCAGGTGATTGAAAAAAATGAGTTGTATTTTGTTGCTCAGTTCTCTCAAAACCTCCAAATGGAGGAAATAATTTTTGCTTATTTGAAAGTTCAGATTTACGAAGCACAGGTATCTTTTGTAAATCTTCAACTGTTTTAATGTCTTTGGGATTTATTGCTTCAAGATTTTCTTTAAAACCTAAAGTCTTTCTTTTAGCAGTTTCTATTAGTTTAGGTAAAAAATTACTAACAAAAGACGACCTTGATTCATAAGATTGAACCTCTAATTTTGAAAAAATCCCCTCTACTAATTCAGCCAACGTTTTCTCCTCCTATAGGACCTTCCATCCCTATAGGACTTACGTTTATCACCTGATAAACCAAGGTAAAATTCCTTTACATCAGGATTTTCTCTTAGCTCTTTTGCGGGCCCATCCATAACCACTCTTCCACTTTCTAAAATATAACCAAAATGTGCAAACCTTAGAGCTACATTTGTATTTTGTTCAGCAAGAAGAAAAGAAACACCTTCATTTTCATTAAGTTTTTTGACTATCTCAAATATTTCTTCAACAAGCTGTGGAGCCAAACCCATACTAGGCTCATCCAGTAAAACAGTCTCAGGTTTTGACATTAAGGCTCTGCCAATAGCACACATTTGTTGTTCTCCACCAGAAGTATAACCTGCTTGACTTTTTCTTCTTTGTTTGAGCCTTGGGAAATAACTATAGACCATATCTAGGTCTTCAAGTACCCTCTTCTTTCCTTCTTTTCTAGTATATGCTCCAGTAAGTAGATTTTCTTCAACAGTAAGATGCTCAAAACAATGTCGACCTTCCATTACTTGAATTACACCAGATTTCACAAGATCTGAAGGATTTAAATTGTCAATTTTTTCGTTACGATAAGTAATAGAACCTTTCGTAACTTCTCCTCTTTCAGAATGTAACAAATTAGAAATTGCTTTTAGAGTTGTAGTTTTTCCAGCTCCATTTCCTCCTAATAAAGCAACAATTGATCCTTTTGAAAGTGTTAAACTTACACCTTTTAGAACAAGAATTACATGATTATAAACAACTTCAATGTTATTAACTTCTAATAGTTTTTCATTAACTTGTGACATCATTTAATTCCTCATAAAAAAAGGGCTCAAAAAAAATTGAGCCCTTTTTTGTTAATCTAAAATTAGTTACAACGCTCTTTTATGTTATTTTCTGACGCATACTGAGCACTATCAGCATCAATTAAAGGCTGTATAACACTTTGATCGGAAGTCATATAATCAGTAATAAATGACCAAGTTCCTTTTTTTGCATCCCACTGTTGAATTGCAGCAGAACCAGTACCACCATGATTTTCACAAGATGCTTTAAAGGTTGGAGCAAATCCAGCGAGACCAATAGAAGCCATTTTTTCTTCTGACATTTCAAGTGCTTCCAAACCATCTCTCATCATACTTGGGGTAATTTTACTAACTCCATGTATTTTTTGGGCAGTTTTTGCAGCTTCAACTGCCATGATAGCTGCATACATTCCTCGACTGTACAGTACTGTTCCAACATTAGATCCGTCTCCAGCACCAAGGCCTTTATCAATTACAAACTTTCGCATATCGTCATAGATTGGAAAGTCATCTCCTGGCGCATGCATAGCTAAAGATTTATAACCGTGTGCGGCTTCACCAGCAGGCAACACATCATTTTCAGAACCAGACCACCAAACACCAATAAAATTTTCCATTGGGAATCTGATATTAGCTGCTTCTTGGATTGCCACAGAATTCATAACACCCCAACCCCACATAAAAATGTAGTCAGGTCTTTCTCTTCTAATTTGAAGCCATTGAGATTTCTGTTCTTGACCTGGATGATCCACAGGTAATAACATAAGTTCAAAACTATGTTTTTTACTCAATTCCTCTAATGTTCGTATTGGCTCTTTACCATAACCAGAATTGTGATAAACCAAAGCTATTTTCTTACCATCTAAAGATCCACCACTCATATCTAAAGCGTGTTTTGTAGCAATACTAGCTGCATCCCAGTATGTACCAGGAAAGTTAAAAACCCACTTAAAGATTTTACCGTTTTTAGCAGAAGTTCTTCCATAACCAGAAGATAAAATTGGGATATTATCAGCTGAGGCTTTTGGAATTAATTGATAGGTAATACCAGTAGAAAGTGGCTGATAAGCTAGAGAGCCTTCACCTTTTGTAGATTCATAACATTCAACACCTTTTTCAGTATTATAAGCAGTTTCACACTTAACTACACGAACTGGCTCTCCTCCAATTCCACCGTCACGTTCATTCATAAGTGTAAAATAATCTTCATACCCGTCAGCAAAAGGAATACCGTTAGGTCCATATGCACCGGTACGGTAACTAAGTGATGGAAATACTAACTCTGCAAAAACTGGGGACACTAAAAAAAGTGTAGCTAATGCAGAAAATATTGTTTTTTTAAATTTCATTTTTCCCTCTCATTTTGTCAATTGACTATTTTAATTACACCTCTAACTTAACACAGAGTCAATATTTCTGTTTAAGAATTTAGTGTTATTTTTAACTTTTAATATGGAAATGGCCATATTCTAAGTTTTTGTTTTAATAAATTCCAAAGTTGAGCTAATCCATGAGGTTCAACAATTAGAAAAAAGACAATTAACCCACCAATAATTATAAATTCAAAATGAGCAGCTATATCTACGGACCACCCAAATTGAAGAACTAAAAGATTTTTTAATGCTACTGGAAGTAAAACCTCCTAGCATTAGTACTGGTAATGCTTTAAGCGCTATTAATGATAATGAGAATTGAACGCCTGACTTAGCTCCCCACATCATTCCAGCAACTAAAGCAACAAAACCTGAAATAGACCAGACGAGTACCCAAATCACTCGAAGACTAATTCCCACTGAAAGTGCAGCTTGATGATCGTCTGCTACAGCACGTAGGGCTCTTCCAGATTTGGTATATTGAGAAAAAATAGTAAGCACTAATACTAGAGTAATAGCGATT
>CACOBR010000043.1 GCA_902625475.1 uncultured Alphaproteobacteria bacterium | reverse complement strand
TTCGTCAGCAATATGAATGTTAATAATTTCTTCAAAGTTATTTTCAGCTTTAAACCCTAAATCTAATGCTTTTTGGGGAGAAAAGTTTTTTGGCCAACCTGAAACCATTTTCTGAATATTTTCATCTTTTTTAAAGATAATTAAATCAACTACTTTTTGTCCAGCTACAGATCTTAAAGCCTCTATTTGTTCCTCTACTGTACAACTGACACCAGGTAAGTTTAATGATCTTCTATTTTGTAAAGTAGAATTGTCCATAAGAGCAGCGTGAATCAAAAAATTTGAAGCAGCTCTTGGAGAGGCATGCCAATGCCTAACAGAAATGTCAACTGGCAAAAAAGCTTTTTGTCCATTTAATGGTTCCCTAATGATGTTAGAAAAAAATCCTGAGGCAGCTTTATTTGGTAGGCCAGGTCTTACACAAATTGTAGGAAGTCTTAATGAAATACCATCAATAAAACCTTTTCTACTAAAATCTGATATTAAAAGTTCTGCTGAAGCTTTTTGTGCACCATAACTAGTTTGTGGAGAACAAAGAAATTCATCATCTATTTTATCAGGAAAAGGTGCTCCAAAAACAGCTATTGATGAACTAAAAATTAATTTTGGAATATAAGTGTTAGAGCTATTAAAATTTTCTATTTTTAAAGCATGAAGTAAATGCCACATTGAAAATAAATTAACATTCCACCCTTTTTCAAAGTTTTCCTCTGCTTCACCGGAAACGATAGCGGCTAGATGAAAAATTATATCAAAGCGCTCAGAAGCTATTTTCCTAATCTGTGTTAAATCTTCTAAATTTCCTTTAATATGAATTACTTTAGGATACTTTTTTTTATTCAAGTTAATGTCAAAGAGACAAACTTTTTCTATTTTTGTTTGATTTAGATCAGATGATAGGAGTGTTTTTACTAATTTTCTTCCCACCATTCCATTAGCGCCAATAATACAAATTTTCATAATGAAATAGCTCCCAAAAATAAAACGATTGAATTTTTATTTATGATTTTAATGTGAGATACAATAAATAACATACTTTAGAGTATTACTTATATCCTTATTATTTATTTACTTGATACACAATTTTGAAATAAGTTCTTTATTATTTTCATATAATTTTTTGAAGATTTTAAATTGTTCTTCATAAATTATAGAAGGTTTAGGATTAATTATATGTTTAGTTTTATTCCAAGAATCAATGTCTGAAATATCTACATCACCTAGTGATAAAGCAGCTAAAAACGAATTACCATAAGATGCACCAATTGTTTTTGATTTTAATTCTTGACTTAGTCTTGAAATATTAGAAATTGAACTTGCCCATATATTATTTTTTACTCCTCCACCAACAGCAAAAAGTTTTTTTGGGATAAAATCTGATTGCATAAATGTTTCAATAATATGATTAGCTCCATAACTAATTCCTTCAATTATAGATCTATAGATATCTTCTCTCTTATGAGTTAGATTTAGACCAAATATTATTCCACAAGCATTTGGATCTTGAATAGGAGTTCTTTCACCAGAAAAATAAGGAAGTGTAATTAAATTTTTTGAACCAACTGGACTTTTTTCAGCCATTTCCGACAAAACTTGCAAAGCTTCTTCTGGATCTAAGTCTTTTGCAAATTCTTTTTTAAACCATTGTGTAATAGTTCCACTAGTTGAAGTACCTGCCATCAATGCAAATTCATTTTTGAAAAGCCACGGAGCAGACCATAAAGATTTTTCAGATTTATTGCCCTCACATATACCAATAAAAAACATTGTTGAACCATACATGACCATCATGTGACCTACTTTCCTAACACCAACACTAATAGCTTCTGCTGCAGCATCTATTGTACCTACAGTAACTGGTAAACCAATAGGTAGCCCAGTTTCTGCAGAGGCTTTTTTAGTTATATTACCTGCAATTTCAGTTGACCATTTAAGTTCTGGTAGTTTTTTTATATCAATAATCTCTTCTGAAAGTTCACTGCTCCAATTAAGTGTTGATTTATCATAAAGAGGCGTAAAATTTGCAGCAGTATAGTGATCTATTACACATTGATCAGTCAGTTTTTGAACAATAAATGAAGTAGAAGTCACTATTTTTGCTGCTTTATTATAAATTTCAAAGTGATTATTTTTAAGCCACAAAATTTTTGGGCCTATTGACTGTGAAGTAAGAGCGTTTCCACCAAACTTAAATATTTTATCTACTCCAATTTTTCTATTTAAATAATTAATTTCTTCTGTTGCTCTGGTATCAACACCATATAGAACTCCTGAATATAGTGGACAAGCATCTTTATCTATTGGCAACATACAAGGACCTATAGCACTAACTGCAACGCTAGATATTTGATCAGGAGAAATATCTTGATCATTTAAAAGTTGCCTGGCTATGTTAACGAAATCGCCCCACCAAACATCATCAGGTGAGTGCTCTGCCCAACCTGGTTTTGGTATTGTCATTTCATGCTTTATAGATTTTTGACTATAAACAATACCATTAGCATCAACTAACACGCCTTTTGTTTCATAGGTGCCAACATCTACTCCAAGGTATAATTTTTTATTCATTGGACATCTCCCAAGAAGTCATAATTTTGAATTTTTTTCTTCCATAATCAAAATATCTGGATCGCACACTCTAATGTTTTCAGTCGCATCTGTTAATTCTCTTAATAATTGTAAACTTATAGTCTGCTTAGCACCGCCAGCAGCAATAATTTTTCTTTGCATAGATGATGCCTTTTCAATTGTTTCTACTAATGAAAATACTGCCTCTGGACTTTCCTCAGAAACAAAAATTCCATGATAGCTCCAAGAAATAATTCTACTTTTCTCAAGTTCAATAGCAGACGCATCTGCTATTTTATTAGTTCCAGGTAATAAAGGAGGAACTACCCTTATACCATCAGGAAAAAAAACAATGCATTCAGGCATTGTCTTCCATAACGCTAAACTAATAAGAGAAGAGTCAAGAGGCATTAGGAAACTTAAAATTATAAATTCTGGTGGGTGGCAATGCAAAATAACTTCTTCTCTTCCCTTAGATTGTCTCTTTCTTATCGAATGCCCTGTTAGATGAGTTGCAAATTCAGAGGTGGGTTTACCGCCTCCTTTAAATCCCCATATTTTCTGATAACTGCTACCACCATCTTTAATTTGAACAATTCCGAAAACTTCATCCGTCTTTTCAATTGCGTGACGAAAATATTTTCCTGAACCAGTAACTAAAAAATATTCCCCATCTAAAGTTGGTTGTGGTTTTGAAAGCTTTGTTAAATCTTCATCAATTTTGACAATTTGCTTCAGGACATTATCAATATGTTCATTTGATAATCGCCAACTAATATTTCCCCCATTAATTTCGTTCCAACCCATTTCCCAACATAACCGAGTAATAGGAGCAAGGTTTTCCACACACTTTAAGGGATGTTCAAATCCAATCATTTTACATAACCTATTTTTAAAGTCTTTAATAAACAAAGATCTTTAAACATTAATTTATTTATTAACTAAATGCTTCCATTTTTTTTTGTAACTTATCAAATTTTGTTTATATTCACCTTCTGGATAATCATATTTTGTAATTTTAGATAAATTACTGGTATTATTATTTATTAAAAGTGTGGAACCAATTGATGTTCCAGTTAAAGATCCCTCAGATAAGTATAAATCAGCTTCTAAAACTGTTGCTATTAAATCCAGATAAAATTTATTTCTTGTAAATGGACCTTCAATTATTAATGAACCTTTAGCACCTAAAGCATCTAACGATACCAAAGTCACCATTGCTAAATAATAAGAAACAGCAACTACTTTTTCTCCTTCATTTATCTTATTTTCTGAAATTGACCAATACGATTCTCGGCCTTTAAAAGGTCCGTAATGGGGAACCAAAGCAGGAAAAAGAAAAATAGATTTATTAAATACTGACGTAATATCATCTACAGTTGGTTTTGTAGAAATATTTTTAGTTACTATTTCAAATTCTCTTCCTCCCATAAATCTAGCAGAGGGAACTGGGTTACCAAATGCGTCAACATTAATAAGAATGTCTTTTTCAGGATTAAAAGTTTTCTTTTCTCCACCTACTGACATAATTATTACCCAAGTTCCTGTAGTTACAAGCGAAAAGGGTTTATCTTGTTCAATTAAATGCCGAAAAAGTGACGCATTACTATCGTGTATACCACAATAAACAGGGATAGATTTTTTTATACCCAATTCTTCATTTATAATAGGCAAGGTGGAACCAATTATATCATTAGCTTTTCTAATTGAACCAATTCTATTATTTATCCCAAGATTAGTTAACAAGCTTGAAAATCTATTTCTAAAAGGAAGCCACAAATCACTATGACAACCCAAGTAAGAGACTTCCGTACACCACTTGCCTGTTAAAAGACCAACCCAATATTGCGGATAAGTGATAATTAATTTTAAACTTTTGAAACTGTGAAGATAATTTTTTTTTTGCCAAAAAATTTGTGCTCCAATCACAACTCCCAATGGTGCTTTAGGAGTTCCAGTTTCCTTAAATTTTGGTCTTATTTTTTCATAATCTTTATAATAAGTATCTGGTCCATCAAATTCATAATCAATTATTGGTAAAATTAATTTTCCATTTTTATCGATGAGTGCTGCAGCGGCTCCATGTGTAGTAACTGTTATAGCCTCAAAAGAATATCTTCTATATAATTTTCCTAATGATGACTTTATAAATTTCCATAATTTATCCGTATCATAATGAGGGTATAATCCTTTGT
>CACOBR010000042.1 GCA_902625475.1 uncultured Alphaproteobacteria bacterium | reverse complement strand
CAAAGAAAAAAATGCAATACTTCCAAAAACATTATATTGAGGTAAGTTGGTTATTTTTTTACTTAGTAATAATCACAAGTTGGATCTTAATATTTTTAATGATACTAGCTTCAGATAATACAGCAAGTATTGAAAATTTTTATGGATCAGAATTTCTATCTACTTTATGTCAACCAATAAATAAAATGAGTGATTGGCCATATGCTTTTCTTATGTGGTCCTTAATGGGTATGGCTATGATGGTTCCTACAATACAACCCACATTAAAAACTTTTGGTGATTTGAGCTACTTACATAATGTATCAAACTTCGGATTTGTCGCGCTTTTATTTGGATTTATCGTAGTTTGGGTCATCTTCTCTGGTGTCGCATCTTTATTACAAATTTATTTAACTCAATTAAGTTTGGTAAAATCTGACGGTATTTTTATACATTTTATCCCCTCTGTTACTTTACTTTTTCTTGCAGCCATTTATCAATTTTCTGATCTTAAAAAAGCTTGTTTAAATAGATGTAGGCATCCACTTTTATTTTTTTTAAATGATTGGAATGGTAGTTTTATAGCTTCTTTTATTGTTGGTTTAAGAGTAGGTTTATATTGTTTAGGTTGCTGTTGGCTTCTTATGATGCTTGCATTTGTGGGTGGAGTGATGAATTTGGGTTTTATGGGTTTAGCAACATTAGTCATGATAGCTGAAAAACTTCCAGATTATGGACGTTACGTAACTTTGCCATTATCTCTTTTACTTTTGATTTCTGGATCAATAGTTGTTATATCGAACTTAATTTAGAAGGAAATTATAAATGAAGCCAGTATTAACAGCCTTTTTAAAAAAGTGGAAAATAAAAGGAGAATTAATATTAAATTGCAATTGCACTGTATTTTGTCCGTGTGTTGTTAGTTTAGGGAAACATCCACCTACGGAAGGATTTTGCCAAGCTTGGGCTGGTATAAGAATTGATGACGGGTTTTATGATAAATATAACTTATCAGGTATCAATGTAGCAATGATGTTAGAAATTCCCGGTAGAATGGCCAGAGGTAACTGGAAGGCGGCAGTGTTCATTGATGAAAATGCTAGTACGGAAGCTTACGATGGATTAGTTAAAATATTAAGTGGGCAAGCCAGGGGTACAACTGGACTATTTACAAAATTAGTAAGTGAAATTATTGGTGTAGAAAGTGCTGCTATTTCATATACTACAGAGGGTAAAACAAGGCATTTAACCGTTGGCAATAAGATACAAGGTTCAATTACTCCTATAGTTGGTAATGATCCTAATCAAGAGGTCATGGTCAAAAATACAAGATACTGGATGGGTTCTGATATTACAGTTTCTGCTGCAGATAAGGGAAGAGTAAGAGCTTTTGGAAGAGTATGGGATTTTAAAGGCTTGAGTTCAGAAATTTGCCAAATTGACTGGAACGGGCCTAATTAAAATAAGAGTAAATAAATTAAACAAGGAGAAGAAATTGGCTGAAAAAGAAGTTTATGAGTTAGGTGATAAACCGAAATTAGGATTAGTTCCAAAGAAAATGCATGCTTTTTTAGTTAGACAAGATAGATTTGGAGCTCCAAAAGATGCTTGGAAAAGAGAAATAATAGATGTTCCAACTCTAGGACCAAAAGATGTTTTAGTTTATGTTATGGCCACTGGAATAAATTATAACAACGTCTGGGCCGCTCTAGGTTATCCTATAGATGTTATAGCAATAAGACAAAAAAAGGGAGAGCCAGAAGATTTTCATGCGGGTGGTTCTGATGCTTCTGGAATTGTTTGGGCCATTGGTAGTGAGGTAAGTAATGTAAAAGTTGGAGAAGAAGTTGTTATTCATTCGGGGACTTGGGCTCCTGATGATCCTTGGGTTGTTTCGGGGAAAGATCCTATGCTTGCACCCAGTGTAAAAGTATGGGGATATGAAACAAATTATGGGTCTTACTGCCAGTTTGCAAAGGCACAATCTCATCAAATATTAAAAAAGCCAAAACATTTAACTTGGGAAGAGTCTGCCTGTTATATGCTATGTGCTTCAACAGCTTATCGTCAATTAATGGGATGGACTGGGCATACTGTGGAAAAAGACGATGTCGTTTTGGTCTGGGGTGCAGCTGGAGGTCTTGGTGCTTTGGCTCTTCAAATTGTTGCTGCTTTGGGCGGTAAACCGGTTGCAGTTATTTCAAGTGAAGATAAAAGACAATTTTGCTTAGATAAGGGTGCTGTTGGAGTGATAAATCGAAATAATTTCGATCATTGGGGTGTTTTGCCAGATACGGACTCTGCAGATTTTAAAAATTGGGTTTCAGGCGCTAGGGCTTTTGGAAAAGCTATTTGGGATATTGTAGGTGAACGTAAAAACCCTAGAATAGTGTTTGAACATCCAGGAGAAGCTACATTGCCCACTTCATGCTATGTTTGTGATTTAGGTGGAATGGTTGTTATCTGTGCAGGCACAACTGGTTACAATGTTTCTTTAGATCTAAGGTATCATTGGATGCAACAAAAAAGACTTCAAGGGTCACATGTAGCTAATGATGAACAATCTAGGGCAGTCAATGAATTAGTAATAGCAAAAAAAGTTGATCCATGTTTGTCTGAAACTTATAGTTTTGATCAAATAGGACATGCACATCAATTAATGCATGATAATAAACATCCTCACGGGAATATGGCTTGTCTGGTAAATTCGTTATCTAAAGGGCAAGGAAGTTATTAAGGTTTGAAAACTTTTATTGATTTTTTATTTATACATAAAATTGAATACACCTTTAGTGAAAGATTTTTCTGTTGAATAGATTAGATGTTGATTTTGTAAGAAAACAATTTCCCAGTTTCCAATTCGAGGAAGTAGTGGGTAACGGCTTCTTCGAAAATGCGGGTGGTAGTTTTATGTCTAAGCAAGTAATTGAACGACTTAGTAGATATCATAATCAGAGAAGAGTTCAACCTTATTGGATATTTAATTCATCAAAGTTAGCTGGTGAAGAAATGGATGAATCTAGATCAAGATTGGCTGCTTTATTGAATGTAAGTAATAGTAGTCTACATTTTGGTCCTTCAACTAGTCAAAATACCTATGTTTTAGCAAATGCCTTCAAAGATCTCCAAACTGATAGAAAAGTCATTATAGTAACCAATCAGGATCATGAAGCAAACTCCGGTGTTTGGAGAAGATTACAAAATTTTGGATATACTGTAAAAGAATGGAAGGTTAGAAAAAATACAGGATCTTTGGTTTTAGATGACTTAATAAATATTTTGGATAAAGATGTTTGTTTGGTAACTTTCCCACATTGTTCAAACATCATAGGGGAAATTAATCCTGTAGAGAAAATATGTAAATTATCAAAAGAAAACGGTTCTTATACTTGTGTAGATGGAGTAAGTTATGTTCCTCATTCATTTCCTAATATTAAAAAAATAGGATGTGATATTTACATGTTTTCAACTTACAAAACTTATGGTCCTCATTTAGGTATAATGTATGTTGATGAAAATTTAAATAGGTTGTTACCAGTGCAAGGACATTATTTTAATGCTGAAGACCTAACTAAAACTCTTACTCCAGCTGGTCCTGATCATGCGCAAATTGCATCTGTTTCTGGAATAGTTGATTACATTGAAGAAATTGATAGGCATCATTTTAAAGATAATGAAGAAATAGCTACTCATTTAAAAGCAGAAAGAATAGGTAAATTACAGCGTGAGGCTGAAAGTAAAATTCTATTGCCTCTTTTAAATTTTTTAAAACAAAAAAAAGGAGTTAAAATTTTAGGTGATTTGGATCTGTCTATAGACAAAAAAGTTCCAACTATTTCTATTGATATTAAAGGTGATTTAGATAAGGTAGTTCAACAATTAAATAAGAATAGACTTATGGTTGGGTCAGGCGACTTCTATGCTGTAAGATTACTTGAAGCGTTAGGTATTGAATTACCTGCAGGCGTGCTTAGATTAAGTTTTGTCCATTATACGAAGTCTACAGAAATAAATGCATTAATAGAAGCATTAGATCAAATATTATAATATTTATATATTGTTTAAATCAGAGTAGCTAAGAATGTTGAATTTTATAATAATTAAAAAATTAACTATATCAATAATTTAACATTTTACGAATAATATATGAAAAGCCAAAAAATCGCAGTAATTGGATCGGGTATATCTGGTTTAGGTTCAGCATTAATTCTTAGTGAAAGCCATAAGGTGTATCTTTTTGAGAAAGAAAATAGATTTGGAGGACATTCAAATACAATTACAATAAATAAAGAAGGGAAACAATTTAAAGTTGATACAGGTTTTATTGTTTATAATGATAACAACTATCCTTATTTTTCCAAACTATTATCACACTTAAAAGTTAAAACTATCTGGTCTGATATGTCTCTTGGCTTTTCTTTTAATAATAAGAGTTTTGAATACGCATGTGATGATTTAAATAAACTTTTTGCTCAGCGTAAAAACCTTTTTAATTATAATTATATCAAATGTCTTCTTCAAATTTTAAGATTTAACAAAGAAGCGCCATTAAAACTTGATAGAGGTGATTTGAATGGATTAACTCTAAAGGAATTTCTTTTGCAAAATAATTATGATAATTTTTTCATTGATCATCTTATACTACCTATGGCTGGTGCTATTTGGTCAACAAGTCTTAGCGATATTTTATATTTTCCTGCAGATAAGTTTGTAAACTTTTTCATTAATCACGATTTAATGACTGGTCTTAAGCCATCTCAAAAATGGAGAACCATTGCAGATGGTTCTGAGCAATATGTAAAAAAGATTATTAATAATAATAAAATACGATCTAAGCTTAATGTAAATGTTATAAAAGTAGAAAGGCATCAAAATAAGTGTTTGGTCCATTTTGCTCAAGGTAAAAAGGAAGAGTTTGATCAAGTAGTTTTTGCGATATCTCCAACAATAATTAAAAATATTCTTAGTAATCAAACACAACTAGAAAGAAGGATTCTTTCAAAATTTAAAGTTTCAAAAAATAAAGCAGTATTACACTCAGATCTTAAAGTAATGCCAAGACTAAAAAAAGTTTGGTCAAGTTGGAATTTTGTAAATTGTGGTTTAAGTAATCAAAAAGAAGAACCTCCAGGCGTAATTTATTGGATGAATAGACTACAAAATATCAATAAAGAGTATCCTTTTTTTGTTTCGCTAAATTCAAAGGACAACATTGATGAAAAAAAAATTTTTTATGAAACAGATTACTC
>CACOBR010000041.1 GCA_902625475.1 uncultured Alphaproteobacteria bacterium | reverse complement strand
TACCGGTCATTATATTGTCTAAAGCAGTCATGCCTTTAAAAAGTGCAATATTTTGAAAAGTTCTAGCTATACCTTGATGAGCAATTTGATATGGTTTCAATGATTTTCTTTTTTGGCCACGAAACCATACTTCTCCTTCTTGAGGATGATAAAATCCATTGATAACATTTAACATAGAGGACTTACCTGCACCATTAGGACCAATAATCGCTCTTATTTCACCTTTAAAAATATCAAATGATATGTTTTGAATAGCTACCACACCACCAAAACGTAAAACAATATTTTTGATATCCATCATTTTATCACTATTCTGGTTCATACAACTCCTGCCTTTTCAAAAGTTTCTTTTAGCTCTTGAATTTTAACTGAGGCCGATATTTTACCTTTTCTGCCATCTTCATAGGTTACTTCAGTTTCAGTATAAATTTCTTTTGAACCGTCATATAAAGCTTTTATTAAGTCAGAATACTTATCACTAACAAGATTTCTTCTTACTTTCCTAGTTCTTGTGATCTCTCCATCATCAGGGTCTAATTCTTTATGAAGAACTAAGAATCTTCTTATTTGACAATTAGATAGGTTCTGATCCTTAGATAATGAAGAATTTACTTCTCTTATATGTTCAGCAACCATTTTGTAAACCTCAGGATGACCTGCAAGTTCTTGATATGATGCATAAGAAATATTATTTTTTTCTGCCCAATTTCCTACAGCTGTCAGATCAATATTGATCATAGCAACACAATACTCTTTTCCAGACCCAAATAAAACTGCTTCCAATATATTTGGATAGAACTTTAGCTTATTTTCAACATACTTTGGAGCAAATAAAGATCCCTGTTTTAGTTTACCAACATCTTTTGCTCTATCAATAATTTTAAGGTGACCTGTTTCCTGATCAATAAATCCCGCATCACCTGTAGAAACCCATCCTTCTTTATCTTTGGTTTTTTTTGTATTTGCTGGATCTTTAAAATATTCAACAAATGAACCAGGTGAACGATAAAGAACTTCACCAGTTTTGGATATTTTTAACTCAACTCCACTAACTGGAACTCCAACCGTTTCAGGATGAACCTGTCTATCAGGCTGACAAGTAACAAAAACACAAGCTTCAGTTTGTCCATAAAGTTGTTTTAAATTAATTCCAAGAGATCTAAAAAATTGGAATATTTCAGGACCAATTGCTTCCCCTGCAGTGTATCCAACTTTTGTTTTTGTTAGACCCATACGATTTTTTAAAGGACCATAAATAAAGAGTTCACCAAAGAAATATTTAATCCTATTTACTAATCCCACACTCTTATTTTCCAAAATTTTCTCACCATTTTCTTTGGCAATAGACATAAAATATTCGAATAATTTTCTTTTAATGGAACTAGCGTCATCTATTTTCAGATTAACAGAAGTTAATAAAGATTCAAAGAATCGTGGAGGACCAAAAAAATAACTTGGACCAATTTCTCTCATGTCATCATGCAAAGTTTCTGAACTTTCAGGACAACATATACACATGCCAGATTGAAGACCTAAACCCATTGAGAAAGCAAAATCACCTACCCATGCCATCGGTAAATAACAAATTAATGAAAAGTCACTATTTATGTTATCAAATACAATACCAGCTTTACCACTTTCGATAACATTTCTATTTGATAAAACAACACCTTTTGATCTTCCTGTAGTGCCTGAAGTATATAACAAAATAGATTTAGTATCTAAATTTTGTTTGGATTGTCTATTTTTCAATTCAGTTTGAAGTTTAGAGACATTTTCAATATTTTTTAATGTAAAAACATCACTTAAAGAATATAGATTATTATTTTTATAATTTCTAAGTCCCCTAGGGTCTAGGTATATAATATTTTTTAATGAAGTAATGTCCTTTTTAATTTCTAATAATTTGTCAACTTGCTCTTGGTTCTCAACAATTGCCATTTTTGCAGAGCAATGAGAAATCGGAAAAATCATCTCTTGTGCTACAGAATCCTGATACAATGGAGTTGGTATTGCACCTACGTTTTGTGCTGCAATAATTGACCAATAGAGGTGAGGTCTATTTCGCCCAATAATACAAATATGTTCACCTTCTTTTACACCTAAGTTTATCAGACCAAGAGACATGTTATTTACATGTTCATGAACTTCTTTCCAATTCCAAGATTGCCAAATACCAAACTCTTTCTCTCTAAAAGCTGGTTTTTCACCAAATTTAGTTGCATTTCTTTCAAGTATTGCAGGTAAGGTATTTAAATTTTCAGTCAATTAAGATAAGCCCATAATTTTATTAATAATTTGAAAGATCATATATATTTTTTTTAATAATTTTTTGCAAGTACTCTTTATAATTACTTGAAATTATTTACTAGCTAAAATACATAATATTTCAAATAATATTGAAGAACCTAGAAATGCTGTTCCTCCGCTTTGGTCAAAAGGTGGTGAAATTTCTACCAAATCAGCACCAATTAAATTAATTCCTGAAAGTTTCCTTATGACATCTAATGCTTGGAAAGAATTAGGACCACCAACTTCAGGAGTACCAGTACCAGGAGCAAAAGCTGGATCTATAAAATCAATATCATATGAAAGATAAGTTTCTTTCTTACCCAAAATTGATTTAACTTCGCTCATCACATCAGAGACTCCTCTATCAAAAAATTCTTCAATAGTGATAATTCTAATTCCCTCTGTAAAAGCAAAGTCCCTATCTTCACTGTCATAGTTTGTTCCTCTGATACCAACTTGAACAGTTCTTCTAGGATCAATAAGATTTTCTTCTATTGCACGTCTAAATGGTGTTCCATGTGTATACATTTGACCATTAAAATAACTATGAAATAAATCTGTGTGACTATCAAATTGTATTAAACCAACAGGTTCCTCTTTTTTCAAAGATCTAAGAATTGGTAAAGAACACAAATGGTCACCCCCAACAGTCATTGGTAAAATATCTAAATCGACAATTTTTGAAAAATAATTTTCAAATCTTTTTAAAGTATCTTCCAAACTAGCAGGATTCGGTGCCACATCTCCCAAATCAGCACAATTTTTTAAATCAAAAGGCCTTATTTTATTAACACCATGTTGTGCTCTAATCATAGTAGACATATCCCTAACTTGTCTTGGACCGTGCCTTGGACCTGGTCTATTGGTAGTTCCAGCATCCCATGGCGCCCCAATTATCCCAATATCTACCTCAGAAATTTTTTTATCACTTAACCCCACGTTTGGAAGCCTCATAAATGTTGGCATTCCTGCAAATCGAGGCAATTCAAAACCTGAAATTGGTTGAAAAAAAATATTATTTTTCATATCAGTTCTCTATCCCTTTAATAATTTATAATGATTGCCCGAAAATCATTTACATTCGTGCCTGTTGGTCCAGTTACAAATAAATCACCACTTTTTTTAAAAGCCAAATATGAATTATTTTCTAATAAAAGTACTTCTGGACTTAATTTTTTTTTTCTTATTTTTAATAATGTATTTTCATCAATAATTGCACCAGCATTATTCTCAGTACCATCAATACCATCCGTATCAGCTGCTATAGCAAAAAAAGATCTTATTTTTAATAATTCAAATTGAATAGCTAGACTTAAAAGATATTCAGTATTTCTACCTCCTTTGCCTTTATCATTTTTAATTGTTACAGAAGTCTCTCCTCCAGAAAAAAAACAAAACTTTCTAGCCAAATTTTTTGAATTATTTATTTTCATAAAATCCTTTATAAAGGAAGCATGTTTCTTAGCTACGTCAACTGCCTCCCCTTGACTTTCATCTGATATAATTACAGCTTCCAAATTCATGGATTTGGCTAATTTACATACAGCTTTCATCGATTGTTTTGCTGAGGCCAACAAAATATTAGAATTTTTTTTAAAGATTAAATCATTTATATTAGGGATTTCATTATTATGACTTTTTATATAGTTGAGTATTTTTTCTGGTAGAACAACTTTATACTTATTTAAACAATTAATAGCATCTAAAGCTCCACCAATACTAGGCAATGTTGGCCCGGACGCTACTTGAGTAATATCATCACCAGGAATATCTGATACGACCAAAGTTTTTATTTTTGATGGATATGCAATTCTTGCTAGCCTGCCCCCTTTTATCATTGAAAAATTTTTTCTAATAAGATTAATTTCTTGAATAGTCATTCCTGAATTTATTATTTTTTTATTCAAAAGTATTTCATCTTTTAATAAAAATCCTTCTGGAGGAGCAGGTAAAAGTGCTGAACCTCCACCTGAAACAACAAATAATAATAAATCGTTTTCTTTAAGTTTCTTTACTTGAGTAATTAAGAATTGTGCTGCGATAATCCCATCTTTGTTAGGGATAGGATGACCTGCAAAAAAAATTTTAAAATCTTTTAAGTTTTTTGGTATATTTTTTATTTTTGTGGATATTATGATACCTTCATACCGAGATTTTATTTTTGGTATAATATGTTCACAATAAGGAATTGACGCCTTTCCAACACCAATTATTAAGATCTTTCCATTATTTTTTATACTTTTAATTTTTTTTAGACAAATTTCAGGAGTAGCTGCTTCTACATAATTAAGGAATAATTTGATAAGCTTGTCCTTAAAAATCTGGTTCAAAATTCTACTTTTCTACTAAACATGCTGACCACCATTAATATGAACCTCAGCACCGCTAATGTAGCTTGATTGATTATTACATAGAAAAAAAATGGTATTAGCGACTTCTTCTGGAAGGCCTAATCTTTTAAGTGGTATATCTTTTACTATCTTATCTGTACCTTCACTTAGAATATCTGTTTCAACTTCACCAGGAGCAATTGCATTTACTCTAACATTGAGCGGACCAAAATCAGAGGCCATTTCTCTAGTTAGAGCCGATAATGCAGCTTTTGAAGTTGCATATGCAGGACCTGCAAATGGATGCACTCTACATCCTGCAATTGATGTAACATTCACGATTGCCCCTTCTGCATTTGCCAATTCGTTTTGCAAGCCCCTAGCTAAAACCACAGATGCAAAAAAATTAACGTGAAAAACTTGTCCCCAAGTTTTTAAATCAGTATTAAGCGTATTTAATCTAGAACCATTTTTCCCCTTTGGGGAAATACCTGCATTATTAACTAAGGCATGTAAATTTGGTCCTATCCTTGATTTAATTTCTTCTATAGCTTCAATAGTTTGGTTAGGATTTGATAAGTCGAGTTGAATGTGGTTTATCTCTCCACCAGGCCAAGGACATCTGTCATCAAAAGG
>CACOBR010000040.1 GCA_902625475.1 uncultured Alphaproteobacteria bacterium | reverse complement strand
AAGTTTCCAAGCAGCCATTAAAATAGGAAAATTCCAAGGTATAATTTGTCCAACCACACCTAACGGCTCTGGATAATGGTAAGCCATCATACCTAGTGCTGAATTACCCCCACCAGATTGCATTCCGTCTATGTTACCGATTGTTCCTTCTTGAGCCCTAATTGCACCAGCAAAATATCTAAAATGATCAACTGTCAAGGGTATATCGGCAGCAAATCCTTCTCTTATTGGCTTTCCATTATCTAATGTTTCAGCTAAGGCAAGTTTTTCAATATTATCTTCAATTCGATCAGCTATTTTTAATAATATATTTGCTCTTTCTGCAGGTCCAGTTTTACCCCATGCTGGGGCGGCTTTATGAGCAGCATCTAATGCAAAATCAACATCATCAGCATTAGATCTTGGTATTTCACATATTACTTTACCAGATGTAGGAGAAATATTTTCAAAATATTTTCCTGATTTTGGTTTTTGCCAATCTCCACCAATAAAATTATCATAACGTGAATTTGGCTTTAATTTTGATCCTTCGTCTCCAGGATAAATAAAAGGTGTTGTTTGATCCATAATCCCTCCATAAAATTTAATCAGACAAATAAATAATACATTCAGAGTATAAACCTTGTAAGAATAGTCAAGATGACTCAGTATAAAATTTTAAAATTAAAATTTTTAAAAAATTGCTTTAATCTTGATAGTTGGAAATTTTATATTTAAAATTTATATAATAAAATTTTTTAAATCTAAATTAAATGATTAGATGAAAACAATAATCGTCATTGGTGCTGGTATAGTAGGGGTCTCAACTGCAATTTGGCTTCAAAGAAGTGGTTTTAAAGTCATTATTATTGATCAAAAAGGACCTGCAACAGGTGCTTCACATGGGAACGCGGGTATTTTAGCTGCAAGTTCAATCATTCCAGTTCCTAACCCTTCTCTCATAAAAAAACTTCCTTTTTATTTATTAAGTAAAGATTCACCAGTTTTTTTCAAAATGTCCTATTTACCTCAAATGTTTCCTTTTTTAATGAGTTACTTATCAAAAAGTAATTTAAGAGAAGTAAATAAATATGCTGAACGAATGACGCCATTAATATTTGATACAGTTTGTCAGCATGAATCTTTGGCAAAAGGCACAGGAGCTGAAAAATTTATATCTTATCAAGACTATTGTTTTGGTTATGAAACAGAGGAGAATTTTCAAAATGATAAAAAAGTTTGGAAATTGCGACAAAAACATGGTTTGCCTTTCGAAGTAGTGAACGGTAACGAATTTTCTAATTTTGATCCTTTTTATAAAGATTTATTTGATGTTATTGTGAAATGTAAAAATCATGGAAAAATTAATGATCCTGGTCTTTATGTAAAAACATTATGTGATCATTTCCTTTCTCAAGGAGGTGAACTAATCATATCAAAAGTAAATGATATTTCATCAAAAAACTTAAATGATGTCATAGTTAAAATTGAAAGCGATTCACTAATTGCTAACAAAATAGTTGTAGCAACTGGGGCTTGGTCAAAAAAAATCTTAAAAAAATTTAAAATCAAAATGCCCTTGGAAAGTGAGAGAGGGTATCATGTCGAATATGTTGAGCCAAATTTTTATCCCAAAGTTCCAATGATGTTAACTTCAAAAAAATTTGTAATAACTCCCATGGATGGTAGAATTAGGGTTGCAGGACTAGTTGAGTTTGCTGGGTTGAAAACTCTTATAAGAAAACCCCCACTAAATTTATTAAAGAATAAAATAAAAGACTTATTTCCTAACCTAAAATGTAAAGAAAAAATTGAATGGTTAGGGCATAGACCAGCATTAGTAGATTCTTTACCCATGTTGGGGTATTTAGATAAAAATAAGCAGATTTTGGTTGCTTTTGGCCATCAGCATTTAGGGTTGACAGCAGGCGCTAAAACAGGCCGAATAGTATCAGATTTGATTATTGGTAATGATATTAAATTAAAAATATCAAACTATAGACCAAATCGATTTATGAATTAAATAAATTTGGAGGAGATAATGAATAAATTGAGAATTTTTTTGTATTCATTTGTATTTATAAATTTTTCTTTATTTGGAATAGCTCATGCTGAAAAATGGGATATGCCTATGGCATATTCTGCAACAAATTTTCATTCTGAGCATGGTGTTATTTTTGCTAATAAAGTAAAAGATTACACTAATGGTGAGTTAGAAATTACAGTTCATCCTGGAGGCTCTTTATTTAAAGGTGGTGAAATAAAAAGAGCAGTCCAGACAGGTCAAGCGCCAATTGGCGAAAGATTTATGTCTGCTCATGCAAATGAGGCACCTCTTTTAGGCTGGGATAACCTTCCTTTCCTTGCTACGACATATGAAGATAATAATAAATTGTGGTCTGTTGCTAAAGATAAAGTAAATAAACAATTATCTGACTTGAATTTAGTTGCTCTTTACACATGTCCTTGGCCAGGGCAGGGTTTTTATTTTAAAAAAGAAGTTAACTCAAGTGCAGATACTCAAGGAGTAAAATTTCGATCATATAATGCTGCAACTGCTACATTTGCCAAAGAATTGGGTATGCTACCAGTTCAAGTTGAAGCTGCAGAACTTAGTCAAGCATTAGCAACTGGTGTTGCTGAAGCATTTATTTCGTCTGGATCTACTGGATATGACAGAAAAGTATGGGAACATTTAACTCACTATTATAAAGTAAACGCGTGGTTACCAAGAAATTATGTAATTATAAACAAAGGAATATATGAAGGTCTCTCTGATAATATTAGAAATGCTTTACACAAAGCTGCTGATGAAACTGGAGCGGCATGTTCTGCAAAGTCTGCTGAATTAGCAAACTGGTATTTTGAACAATTAGAAGCAAATGGTATGAAAGTTACTGATGCTGGTCCTGATTTTTTAAAAGAGCTAAAGGCTATTGGTGCAAAGATGCAATCCGAATGGCTATCTAGTGTTGGTTCTGAAGGTCAAGCAATAGTAGATGCTTACAACAAAATGTAAAAATTATAACCCAACCTCATCAAAAGTGGGGTTGGGTGTTAAGTATGAGTGATTGGTCTAAATTTCTTGGTATACCTCTTTGGTTTTGGTTATTTGTATTACCAACTTTAATTTCATTAGTATGTCTTTTTTTACAAAATAAATTAGAAAAAATTTTCAATCCAATTTGGAAAATTTTAGATAAAGTCTACTATTATTCAGGTATTATCGCTGCCACAAGTATGTGCTTAATTCTATTTATTATCATAGCACAAATGATTACTAGATGGACAGGAATAATATTTGAAGGTTCTACTGAATTTGCAGGATACGCAATGGCATCAACTTCCTTTTTTGCTCTAGCATATGCATTAAGCAAAGGAGCACACATAAGAGTATCAATATTTTTAAATTTGAACTCTTTTACAAAAAAATGGTTAGATATTTTTGCTTTATTTACTGCTTCTATTATAGCAACTTTTTTTGCAAGATATGCAATTAAAACAAATTTTATGTCTGAAATGTTAAATGATAGAACCCAAGGACAAGACCAAATACCTGAAGCAATTATCTATATTTTAGAAATGTTCATTACTTCTCCAACAAATTGGCAGTCATTGTGGTCAAATTATGAAGGAAAATGGATATTTACTCCAATCTGGATACCGCAGTTACCCATGTCTATCGGAACTATTTTACTTGCTGTTTGTTTGTGGGATCATCTTTCAAGATTACTTATTACAAATAAATCTGGAATTAAATCAGATATTGTTAAATGACAGAGATTTTAGCAACAGTTATATTTCTTTTTTCACTATTTTTCTTATTGGGAAGTTCTGTTTGGGTTGGTTTATCCTTGATTGGTGTAGCTTGGATAGGAATAGAATTATTTACTTCTCGTCCTGCTGGAGATGCAATGATAACAACCATATGGACAGGAGCCTCAAGTTGGACACTAACAGCATTACCACTTTTTATTTGGATGGGTGAAATTTTATATAGAACGAGATTGTCTGAAGATATGTTTAAGGGTCTTTCACCATGGATGAGATGGTTGCCAGGGGGGCTACTACATACCAATAT
Organism: uncultured Alphaproteobacteria bacterium; assembly: GCA_902625475.1. Classification (GTDB taxonomy): domain Bacteria; phylum Pseudomonadota; class Alphaproteobacteria; order Rhodobacterales; family Rhodobacteraceae; genus CACIIZ01. Next base: position 1,349 of record CACOBR010000040.1, on the reverse strand, counting down.
AGCTGGGTGTACATTATTTGCAGCAGTATCTGGTTCATCTGCGGCAACATTAACTACAGTAGGAAAAATGTCTATTCCAGAATTAAGAAAACGAGGATATCCAGAGTATATGATTATTGGAACTCTAGCTGGAGCGGCAACTCTTGGGTTGATGATACCACCTTCCTTAACGTTGATTGTTTATGGTGTTTCAATTAATGAATCAATTACAAAATTATTTATGGCAGGTGTAATACCTGGTCTTATTTTATCTTTATTATTCATGCTCTATATAGTTTTTTGGTATTTCTATTTTCCTAATGAAAGACCAGAAAATGACGAATCTATTGGTTTAAAACAAATGTTTTCTGAGAGTAAATTTCTTTTACCAATTTTAGCTTTAGTAATAGTAGTTATAGGTTCTATGTATTTTGGTTGGGCAACAGCAACTGAAGCAGCTGCTGTTGGTGTTGTTGGTGCTCTAACATTAGCATTTTCTCAAGGTTCTTTAAATTGGGAAACTTTTTCAAATAGTTTAATGGGAGCTACTCGAACATCTGCTATGATAGCTTTAATATTAATGGGTGCAGCTTTTCTATCATTATCAATGGGATTTACAGGTTTACCAAGAGCTTTAGCTAATTATATTGATAGTTTAAATTTATCTCCTATTGTTTTGATAGCCTCACTAACAGTTTTTTATATCATTTTAGGAATGTTTCTTGATGGTATATCATCAGTCGTACTAACTATGGCAATTGTTGAACCAATGATAAGGCAAGCTGGAATTGATGTCATTTGGTTTGGAATTTTTGTAGTTGTTGTAGTAGAGATGGCACAAGTTACGCCACCAATTGGTTTTAATTTATTTGTATTACAAGGAATGACTAAGCATGAAATTTCTTATATTGCAAAAACAGCAATCCCAATGGTTGCATTAATGATTTTAATGGTAATTATCTTGGTAATATGGCCAGAACTAGCTACTTGGCTTCCAGAAACTATCAGACAACGTGGAAGTTAACAATTGGATCAACTTGCTATTTTGCAATTAGATACAAATTTTCCAAGAATTGCTGGAGATATTTGTTGTAGAGAAACTTTTTCAAGTAATGTAAATATTATCAAAATTAAAAATGCCTTTGTATCCCAAATTATATCTAAGAATCCTGAGGAACAGCATTTTATAAATTTTAAAAATCAAATATTAACAACAAGGGAAAAATTAATTACTACTTCTTGTGGTTTTACTTTTTATTGGCAATCTTTGTTTAATAAACTTACCAAATCTAACATATTTACATCTTCTCTTTGTTGTTTAGAAGAAAAAAGAAAATATTTTAATGATAACGAAATTCTTATTTTCACTT
>CACOBR010000039.1 GCA_902625475.1 uncultured Alphaproteobacteria bacterium | reverse complement strand
TGGAGCTAACCCATTCACCAGCAATATATGCTTGATCTCTCAATAAAGATGGATCTGCGAGTATTGAGGAAAGTTCTCTATTTTCTAAAATTTTGTCCATTTCAGCCTCTACTTTTAATGAAGTCTTTACATTTTAAGATATAAAAGAGGAAAAGAAATGGCAAGTTTTTAAGATTCATATTCATTTATATTTTTTTATATTTTGTCTTACAGCCTCTGATATAGCAATAGAAGCTGCGGTAGTTACATTTAAACATCTTGCAGAAGTTAATATTGGTATCTTTACATCAAATGACAGTGTATTTCTTACATATTCAGAAACTCCCGAACTTTCACTCCCAACCATTAATATATCGTCTGATTTAAATTTAAAATCATATAAATTAGTTGGTGATTTTACAGTAAGAAGAATAATCCTCCTTTGGTTTTCATAACTTATTTTAAAAGAATCAAAATCATCGTAACTTTTAATTTTAACTAAACTGGTATAGTCCATAGCTGTTCTGCGCAAAGCCTTAAGTGAAAAAGGGAACCCACAAGGTTCAATTAAATCTATCTCAACTCCGAAACAAGCACATAATCTTATCATAGCACCTAGATTTTGGGGTATATCAGGTTGATATATTGCTAATCTTATATCTTGTTGAGACATTAAAAATACCTGCGTCCGAAAGTCTGCTAGACTAATTAGTATTAAACATATATATGATCTTTAAATGGTTGAAGATATTTTTTTTATTATTAATTCATAGCCAGGAGTATAGTGTGTCTGATTCTAAAAATAATGAACCATCAAGAAGAGATTTCATTTATGTAGCTACTGCTGCAGCTGGAGCTATAACCACTGCTGCAGCTATTTGGCCGTTAATTGACCAAATGAATCCTTCAGCAGATGTACAAGCGTTATCTTCAATAGAAGTTGATGTAGCAGATGTAGAACCTGGATCTCAAATAACAGTAAAATGGCTTGGAAAGCCTGTATTTATCCGAAGACGAACTCAAGAAGAAATTGACGAGGCTAGAAGTGTAGATATTTCGACATTACCTGATCAATTATCTTTTAATGAAAATAAACCAGATACTGACGCTAGCGACATTAATAGAACATTAGACGAAACTGGAGAGTGGTTAGTTATGGTAGGAGTTTGTACACATTTAGGATGTGTACCACTTGCAGAAGCAGGAGATTATAATGGCTGGTTTTGTCCTTGTCATGGTTCACATTATGACACTGCTGGCAGGATCAGAAAAGGTCCTGCACCAAAAAATTTGCCTGTCCCAACTGCAAAATTTGTTGAAGATATGATAATTAAACTCGGTTAAAAGGAAAAAATATGAGTGGTATTCCTCACGATCATTATAAACCAAAGCCTGGATTTCAGACATGGATGCATAAAAGGCTACCAATTTTTGGATTAATGTATGACACATTAATGATCCCTACTCCTAAAAATTTGAATTGGATGTGGATTTGGGGTGTTGTTCTTACTTTTTGTCTAGTTTTACAAATCATAACTGGAATAGTACTAGTTATGCATTATACACCTCATGTAGATAATGCGTTTAATAGCGTAGAACACATAATGAGAAATGTTAACGCTGGTTGGGCAATTAGATATATTCATGCTAATGGTGCATCCTTATTTTTTATAGCTGTTTATATGCATATATTTAGAGGGTTGTATTATGGATCATATAAAGAACCCCGTGAGATAACCTGGATACTAGGAATGCTAATTTATGTGGCTATGATGGCTACGGTTTTCTTAGGTTATGTATTACCATGGGGGCAGATGTCTTTTTGGGGAGCTACTGTAATTACAAGTCTGTTTGGAGCAATCCCAGTTATTGGTGAACCTTTTCAAACTTGGTTATTAGGAGGACCTGCAGTAGATAATGCTACGTTAAATAGATTTTTTAGTTTACATTATTTATTACCTTTTGTCATATTAGGCTTAGTAATTTTACATATATGGGCATTTCACACAACTGGGAATAATAACCCAACAGGTGTTGAAGTAAGGAGAACTTCTAAAGAAGATGCACAAAAAGATACCGTTCCTTTCTGGCCATACTATGTAATAAAAGACATGTTTGCATTAGTTCTTATTCTAATTGCTTTCGTATCAGTTGTAGCTTTTATGCCAAATTATTTGGGTCATCCCGATAATTATATTGAAGCCAATGCTTTAGTTACACCAGCTCATATTGTGCCTGAATGGTATTTGTTACCATTTTACGCCATTTTAAGAGCATTTACTGCTGATGTTTGGGTTGTACAATTTACCACTTTTATAACTGGTGGTATAGTCACTGCTAAACTTTTTGGAGTAATTGCTATGTTTGGAGCAATCGTTGTAATGGCACTCGCACCTTGGTTAGATACATCGTCTGTTAGATCAGGGAGATATAGACCGCAGTTCAAATGGTGGTTCGCTATATTAGTAGTAGATTTTATCGTTCTCATGTGGTGTGGAGCAATGCCCGCAGAAGAACCTTATGCAACCATTGCATTAATAGGTTCTGCCTATTGGTTTGCATATTTTATAATAATCTTACCTATATTGGGAATTATAGAAACACCAGATAAGCAACCAGACACCATTGAAGATGCGGTAAAACAGGCAGAAAATGAAAAAGCTTCTAAAACTAAGCAAAAAACAAACGATTTAGATGGGAGCGCAGTGCCCGCCGAATAATTAATTAATACATATATCAAAGAAACATTTTATGAATAAATTTATAGTTAAATTATTTTTCACTTTATATTTTACTCTTTCAACAACAGCCTTATATTCTGCTGGAGAAGCAGAAAAAATAGAGGACATTGACTTTTCTTTTGAAGGTCCCTTTGGGACTTTTGATAGAAATCAGTTACAAAGAGGCCTACAGGTATATACCGAAGTATGTGCTGGTTGTCATGGAATGAAACAAGTGGCATTTAGAACATTAGGTGATCCAGGTGGACCGGAGTTAGAACCAAAACAAGTAAAGGCTTACGCTGCTCAATATGAAATATATGATGCTGAAATCGATGACTTTAGAGACGGAAAACCGTCAGATAAATTTCCAGTGTCAGGTGTCGAAAATGCTCCTGATTTAAGTCTTATGGCTAAGGCACGTGCCGGTTTTCATGGACCATACGGCACTGGTATTAATCAACTGGTTAAGGGAATGGGTGGTCCAGAATATATAGTCAATTTATTAGCAGGTTTTACTGGTGAAGAAAAAGAGCAAGCTGGAATTACCTTATATGAAAATAAATATTATCCTGGTAAATGGATTGGTATGGCTCAGCCTCTATGGGGAGATGATGTTGAATATATAGATGGGACAGAAGCTACAATAGATCAGCAAGCAAAAGACGTCGCTGCATTCTTAATGTGGGCTGCTGAACCAAAACTTAATGCTAGAAAAGAGTTTGGGTTTACAGCTGCATCCTACTTAGTTGTATTAGCTATACTATTATATTTTACAAATAAGAAAATTTGGGCAAATGTGAAAAGAAAACAAGTTTAGTTTTTGTTTTTCTGAATTTTCTGTAATAATCTGATATAAGTAAAGTTCTTTTAAAACTCTAATATAATTTAAGAGTAAAATTATGTCTATGAATAGCTTTGGCCATCTATACCGATTTACAACATGGGGAGAAAGTCATGGAATAGCAATAGGAGTTACTATTGATGGCTGTCCTCCAAGGATTGATTTAACTGAAAAAGAAATACAAAATTTTTTAGATAAAAGGAAACCTGGACAAAATAAATTCACTACTCAAAGAAAAGAACCGGATAATGTTGAAATTTTATCAGGTGTTTTTGAAGGTAAGACTACTGGTACTCCAATACAATTAATGATTAAAAATGTGGATCAAAGATCAAAAGATTACTCAAAAATTTCATCTTCATTTAGACCAGGACATGCAGATATTACATACTTTCAAAAATATGGAATTAGAGATTATAGAGGTGGAGGCAGATCATCCGCAAGAGAAACTGCGGCAAGGGTAGCTGCAGGTGCTGTAGCAAGACTTGCTTTAAAAAATATAATTCCCAAACTAGAAATATTTGGTTATTTGGTACAAATTGGTAGTAAAAAAATTAATAGAAATAATTTTGACCAAAAACAAATATCAAAAAATCCATTTTGGTGTCCAGATAAAGAAATTGTTGATAATTGGTCCCTTTATTTGAGTAAAATTCGTAAAGATGGAAATTCTGTTGGGGCAATAATCGAAGTAATTGCAAAAAACCTTCCGGCAGGTATTGGTGCACCGATTTATAATAAATTAGATACTCAAATTGCTGCTGCTATGATGTCAATTAACGCTGTAAAAGGAGTTGAGATTGGGGAAGGAATGAATTCAGCTACTCTCACTGGAGATGCAAATGCTGATGAAATTAGGTCAAATAAAACAAATCTACCTATTTATGAATCTAACAATTCTGGAGGAATTTTAGGAGGAATTTCTACTGGGCAAGATTTGATCACTAGATTTGCAGTAAAACCAACTTCATCAATTCTTAAAACAAAAAACACTGTAAATGAAAATTATGATGATGTTCAAATCCAAACAACTGGAAGGCATGACCCATGTGTTGGAATAAGAGCAGTACCAGTAGGTGAAGCCATGATGGCATGCGTTCTGTTAGATCAATATTTAATAAATAGAGGGCAAATTGGTTAACCGTCATTTTTTCTTTGCGTAGAGTAGAAATTCTTTATTTCCTGATCTACCAACTATCGGACACTCTTTTATATCAGTGCAGTCCCATTTAAGTTCAGTAAAAAAATGTTTTATCTTTAATATTACATCTTTAATATACTTTTCATTCTTAACTATGCCATTTTTATTCAATTGTTTTTTTGATAGTTCAAATTGAGGTTTTATTAAACATATCATTTTTGTATCCTTTTGTACTTTGAACATAACAAATGGTAATGCCTTAGTTACGGATATGAAGGACAAATCAATTACCATTAGTTGTGGGTTAGATAAATTTAGTTCTTTAATTGACCTGATGTCAGTAGACGAAATATTTATTACTCTTTTATCATTTCTCAATTTTGCATGTAATTGATTTGTACCAACATCAATCGAATATACTAATTTTGCACCCTTTTCTATACAAACTTCTGTAAAGCCTCCTGTTGAAGCTCCTATATCATAAATAATTTTTCCAGTTACATCTAAATCAAATTTTTCTAGAGCATATAGCAATTTTATAGCACCTCGACTTACCCACTGTCTAATATCTTTTTTTACATAAATTTTATCCTCTTTGTTTACCAAATAAGAATTTTTTTTGACAATTTTTGAATTTTGTATAATATTCTTTATCAGCTTTATCACACACTTTTTTTAGTTCATTGTGAAAGTATCTAGTGTCCTCTTCATTTTCTACCATAGGATTTAAATCTGATCCCCCTCCAAACCAGCTCATACCTTTAGTCCAAAACATTCTTGTATTCATATGAACAGCAGGAGTCTTAGGAGACTGCATATGTGCAACTAGGCTTATTCCAGAGGCCCAAAACTGAGGATCTTCTTTTAAACCTGGTATATTATGCCTAGATGATAAACTTTTTTGGGCTAAAGGATCTAGATTTCCATAAACTGTTGAAACATTTACACCAACCTTTTCAAAAACTCTTCCATCTCTCATTACAGACATAATGCCACCACCTCCATCTTCCCCATTTTTACTTTTTCTAAAAGTTTGCTTTTTTTTAAACTTTCCAGGCGATCTTGAAGAAAATTCTCCTGAATCTTTTAATATTTCAATTTTTTCAAAATCTTCGCATATCATATCTCTCAATTCTTCGAACCATC
>CACOBR010000038.1 GCA_902625475.1 uncultured Alphaproteobacteria bacterium | reverse complement strand
TAGGTTGTCTCTTTTCTAAAAAAGCATTAATGCCCTCTTTCTTATCCTCAGTCTGGACAAGTGCTCCTTGTGCATATTTCTCAAACATTAATGCGCTTGCCAAGCTCCCCTCCATACCAAAATTGACAATTGCTTTTATGGTACGTGGAACAAATGGTGCAAATTTACTTAATAATTTTGACATCTTTACAACTTCAGGAATTAAATCTTCTTGTGAGACAACACGTGTTACTAATCCTATTTTTAGCGCTTTTTCAGCATTTATACTTTCCCCCATTAATAACATTTCCATTCCCCATGCACGACCTATAATTCTTGGCAATCTAGCAGTAGCACCTCCTCCTGGAATAATACCAAGTTTTCCTTCTGGAGTTGCAAAAACAGCATTTTTAGTTGCAATTCTCAAATCACAACCCAATGCAACTTCTAATCCGCCTCCCATACAAACTCCATTGATAGCCGCAATAATTGGTTTAGGAGTTTTTTCCATTTTATCAGCTAAACCCTGTATAATAGGTTCTAATGCTTTTTTTAAATTTCTATCTTTTACCTCTGATAAATCTGAGCCAGAAGCAAACGCTTTTTCACCTTCGCCAGTAAATGCAATAACTTTTACATCATTATCATTAGCCGAATTATCAAGCGCAGTTTCTAATTCAGACAAAGTTGTTAAGGAAATGGCATTATACTTTTGTGGCCTATTTATGGTTATTAAGCTTAAATTTTCAATTTTTTTAACTTTAATATTTTCAAAAGACATAAAAAATCCTCTAAAATAAATAACTTTTAAAATGTTATTGCAGATTTTGAAAAATTGGTTGATAGATTTTTTAAATATGCATAATATATAAAATTATATCGGGAGACATTGTAAACAGCAAGGCCGAAGGAGCAACCGCCTCGGAAACTCTCAGGCAAAAGGACCGATATAAGATTAAAACTCTGGAGAGAAATCTTTATGGTTCGCCGAAGGGATAATAATCTCAGGCAAATGAACAGAGGGGGCTCTAGGTATTAAGTACCTTTACTAAGTAAGTTTAATGAGCCTTGTTATGGAAGATTTAAAAAAGACTAATTTATATGACTTTCATAAAAATAATGGAGCAAAATTTGTTCCATTTGCAGGTTATTCGATGCCTGTACAATATAAAAATGGTGTAATATCAGAACATTTACATACAAGAAGCAAAGCTGGTTTTTTTGATGTAAGTCATATGGGACAAATAAAAATTTGGTCAAAAAATAATGAGAAAGAAAAACTCATTCAAGAATTAGAAAGATTAATGCCTTGTGATTTGTATAACTTAAAGGAAAACCGACAAACATACTCACTTTTAACAAATAGCAATGGAGGCGTTATCGACGATTTAATGATTGCAAATAAAGATTTTTATTTTCAACTCATAGTAAATGCAAGTCAAAAAATGACTGATTATCAACATCTTAAAGATAATATATCACAGGATTTCAATATTGAGCTTGAAGAAAATAAATCACTTTTAGCAATCCAAGGACCCCAATCTGAGGATATTCTAACAGCCATAAATTCAAATATTAAAACAATGAAATTTATGGACTCTATTGATATTTCTCTTGCAGATATTGACTGCTCAATTTCACGATCAGGTTATACAGGTGAAGATGGCTTTGAAATATCTGTCCACAATAAAAATATATTACAACTAGTTGAAATTTTGTTTAAAAAAAGTGAGCTTTTGCCAATTGGTCTAGGAGCAAGGGATAGTCTTCGTTTAGAGGCGGGCCTTTGTTTATACGGAAATGATTTAACTTCTGACATCACACCTGTAGAAGCCAACCTTAATTGGGTAATTCATAAACGTAGAAGAAACCAAAGTGCTTCAAATATTAAATTTCTAGGAAATACAAAAATATTAAATCAGTTAGAAAAAGGACCTATTTATTTAAGAATTGGGTTACTTCCTGTAGAAAAAGCTCCGATGAGGACTGGTAGTATCATATATCTTGATAATGAAGGAGATACAGAAATTGGAATTGTTACATCTGGCGGTTTTAGTCCAACCTTAAATAAACCTATCTCTATGGGTAGAATACAAAGTGAATATTTAGAAGATCTTGAAAAAGTTTACGTAAAAGTAAGGGATAAAATATTACCTGCAATAATTACAAAATTACCATTTATTAAAACAAAATATAAAATTTAGAGGCTAAAATGAAATATACTGAAGAACATGAATGGCTTAAGCCAGAAAAAGATATAGTTATAGTCGGAATAACGGAGCATGCCGCTGAGCAATTAGGTGATCTTGTTTTTGTTGAACTTCCAAACAAAGATTTAGAAGTAAAAAAAGATCAAGAAATTGTAGTAATTGAGAGTGTAAAAGCAGCATCTGACATTTTGGCCCCTCTTGACGGCGTAATAACCGAAATAAATGATAAAATTGTTGATGACCCAAGTATTGTAAATTCTGATCCACTTGGAGAAGGTTGGTTTTTTAAAATGAAATTAAATAACCCAAGTGAACTAGATAAACTATTAGATAAAGAAGAATACGACAAATTAACTAGTTAAAAATTTAGGAGAAAAAATTGTCTTTTAAACCTGTAAATTATTTACCTTATGATTTTGCCAATAGAAGACATATTGGTCCATCTAAATCTGAAATTAATGATATGTTAAAAGTAATTGGTTGTGAATCAATCAATGAATTAATAAAAGAAACTGTACCAGAGGATATATTACAGAAGGAAATTCTCAATTGGGGAAAACCTAAATCTGAAAGAGAGGCTTTATATCATTTAAGAGTTACAGCAGCAAAAAATAAAGTTTTAACTTCTTTAATTGGTCAGGGATATCATGGAACCGTTACACCTCCTGCAATTCAACGAAATATATTAGAAAATCCAGCTTGGTACACAGCATATACGCCTTATCAACCCGAAATTGCTCAAGGCAGACTAGAAGCATTATTAAACTTTCAAACAATGATTTCAGATTTAACCGGATTACCAGTTGCAAACGCATCATTATTAGACGAATCTACCGCTGCAGCTGAAGCTATGATTATGGCAAAAAGAGTTTCTAAATCTAATTCAAATAAATTTTTTGTAGATAAGTTTACTCATCCACAAAATATTGCCGTTATGAAAACACGTGCGGAACCACTTCATATTGATATAGTGATTGGGCATCCAGACAAAATTTTAGACGATAATCAATATTTTGGTGCAATATTTCAATATCCAGGTACTTTTGGAGATATCAGAGACTTCTCAAATCATATTTTTTCACTTCACAGAAATAATGCAATTGCAATTATGTCAGCAGATCCACTTGCCCTTACAATTCTTAAGGATCCTGGCTCAATGGATGCTGATATTGCAGTTGGTTCAACACAAAGATTTGGTGTTCCAGTTGGTTTTGGAGGACCACATGCAGCCTATATTGCAACAAAAGATATCTATAAAAGAAATCTTCCTGGGAGGATAGTGGGAGTATCAATTGATAGTAGAGGGAATAAAGCTCTTAGATTAGCTCTGCAAACAAGGGAACAACATATTAGGAGAGAAAAAGCAACCTCAAATGTATGTACAGCACAAGCACTTTTAGCAGTGATGGCATCAATGTATGCCGTTTTCCATGGACCTGATGGATTAAAGGCAATAGCACAGAGAATTCATAGAAAAACAGTCCGATTAGCTATTGGTTTAGAAGAATTAGGTTATAAGATTGAGCCTAATAATTTCTTTGATACGATTACAATAGATGTTGGAAATGCTCAAACTGTTATTTTAAAAAGTGGAATTAATGAAGGTATTAATTTTCGTAAAATAGATGAAAACAAAATAGGTATTACATTAGATGAAAGAACTAGACCAGAAATCATTGAATCCGTGTGGAAAGCTTTTGGCTTAGATAAAAAAGATACAGATTTTACACCTAATTATAGAATCCCTGACAGATTAATAAGAACAACTCCATATTTAGAGCACCCTATTTTTCATATGAATAGAGCAGAACAAGAAATGACAAGGTATATGAGAAGACTGGCTGATCGAGATTTAGCGCTAGACAGAGCAATGATACCTCTAGGTTCTTGTACAATGAAATTAAACTCTGCTGCTGAAATGATGCCAGTAAGTTGGAGGGAATTTTCTTTATTACATCCATTTGCTCCAAAAGATCAAACAAAAGGCTACGATGAGATGATAACAGATCTCTGTCAGAAGTTATGTTTAATTACAGGATATGATGCTATATCTATGCAACCAAATTCTGGAGCTCAAGGGGAATATGCAGGATTACTAACAATACGTTCTTATCATAAATCTAGAAATCAAGAAAATAGGGATATTTGTTTAATTCCAGAATCAGCTCATGGAACTAATCCAGCTTCTGCACAAATGGTAGGTTATACTGTAATACCTGTAAAATCTTTATCAAATGGAGACATTGATCTAGTCGATTTTGAAACAAAAGCTAAGGAAAATGAAGATCGATTGGCTGCATGTATGATTACTTATCCTTCTACTCATGGTGTTTTTGAAAAAACTGTAAAAGAAGTTTGTCAAATTACACATAAATATGGTGGACAGGTTTATATTGATGGAGCAAATATGAATGCTATGGTTGGTGTGGTACAACCTGGTAAAATTGGAGGGGATGTGAGTCACTTAAATTTACATAAAACTTTTTGTATACCACATGGCGGAGGTGGACCTGGAATGGGACCTATTGGTGTTAAAAAGCATTTAGAGTCTTTTTTACCACAACATCCGTTTTTTGACGGAACTTTAAATACTGTTTCAGCAGCTCCATATGGATCTCCATCTTTACTTCCAATAAGTTGGGCATATATCTTGATGATGGGTGGTGAAGGAATATCACAAGCTTCAAAAGTAGCTATTTTGAATGCAAATTATATTGCTAAAAGATTAGAAAAATATTTTCCAATTTTATTTACTGGAACAAATGGAAGAGTTGCTCACGAATGTATAGTAGATACGAGACCTTTTAAAGACACATGTAATGTAACCGTAGATGATATTTCAAAACGATTAATAGATGCCGGATTTCATGGACCAACCATGAGCTGGCCTGTTTCAGGTACATTAATGGTTGAACCAACTGAGTCAGAAACCAAAGCAGAATTAGATAGGTTTTGTGATGCTATGATAGCTATTTATGATGAATGTAAGAAAATTGAAACTGGTGTTTTTGATAAAGAAAATAATCCGCTAAAAAATGCTCCACATACCGTTGAAGACTTAATTGGCGATTGGAATAAACCATATTCTAGAGAGCAAGCCTGTTATCCGCCTGGTGCATTTAGGGTAGATAAATATTGGTCACCAGTTAATAGAGTTGATAATGCATATGGAGATAGAAACTTAATATGTTCTTGTCCACCAATGAGTGAATATCAAGCAGCAGAGTAATTAAATTACATTAAAACAATATCTTGCTTATTTTTTTTGATGTACTTCAATTATATTACCATCAGGGTCATGAAAGAAAATTTGTTGCCAACCGGATACAGCTGTTTCTCCCCAATCAGAATATTTGATTTTATTAAGTTCTAAATGTTTTTTAAACTTATTTAAATCGTCTACTCGATATGCAAAATGACCTTTAGATAATGGATTTATCTCTAAACCAGTTTTAAAACATAAATCATTATCAATTTCAGCCAAATGAGTTTGAATTTTACTATCAGTCATAAATTCAACATCTCCATCATATGCTTTCCCTTTTTCTAATTTTGGAATGTCTATTTCTTCATTGTCTAAAAAAAGAATTTTTTTATAAAATTTTTGCATATCTTTTACATTTTTTGTTGATAAATTTATATGATGAAATTTTGGTTTCATTATTTCTCTTACCTCTGTTGATTTATTTCTTAAATTAATCTACTTCATTTATAAATCATAAAAAGTTATGAAATATTTTTTTAATTCTAACATAAACTTTTTTATCTGCTTATATGAAAAGTATACTAAGAAAGCTCACAATCGACAATGCAATCCTTCTGCTGATATTAT
>CACOBR010000037.1 GCA_902625475.1 uncultured Alphaproteobacteria bacterium | reverse complement strand
ACCTTGGATAGCCGCTAGAAATGCTAGTATTTTCACACTATTATATGGATGTGGATTAAGGATTTCTGAAGCACTGAATATAAAAAGAAACAATTTCCCGTTTACAGGTACTTTAAAAATAGTTGGAAAAGGTGGAAAAGAAAGAATAATTCCGGTAGTACCATTTGTAGAGGATAGTATAAAGAGATATATTGATTTATGCCCATTTGTAGGAGAACGAAATGAGTTTTTATTTTTAGGTGCAAAAGGGAAAAAGTTAGATGCAAGAATTATACAAAAAGAAATTTCAAATTGCCGAAAACAATTAGGGCTTCCTGAAACTGCAACTCCTCATGCATTAAGACATTCATTTGCAACACATTTATTGTCAGCAGGTGGAGATTTAAGAACCATTCAAGAATTACTTGGACATTCTTCTTTATCCTCAACACAAATATACACTGACGTTGATCCTAAAAGACTAATTAAGGTTTTTAAAGAGACTCATCCTAAGGCATGATGTTTGTTGAAATTACAAATTTTTAAGAACTTCATTACATCTTTCACATATAATATTGTCCTTAAAATTAGTGTATGAGTTAGTATACTTCCAACATCTTTCACATTTTTCGCCTTCTGCTTTAATTATTTCAACCTCCACAGAATCCTCGTTAAATAAAGAACCATTTGAAGTAGGACCTTCGTCTAAAATTAATTTTATAGAAGAAGTTATACAGATTTCGTTGAAATCAATTGAATTCAAAACTTGAAATAATTTTTTTTGTTTTAATTTTAAAATAGGAAAAGCTTCCAAACTTGACCGTATATTTTTGTTCTGTCGTTCTTTCTCTATGGCTAGAGTAACATATCCTCTTACATCTCTAACCATATTCCATTTCTCTTCAAGATCAACATTGATCCATTTATCAGGGGTTTCAGGAAAGTCCTCAAAATGAATAGATATATTTGGATTTTTTGAATGCCTTTGCAACCAAACTTCTTCCATAGTAAAAGGAAGTATTGGAGCAAACCATTTTACTAGTCTTTGAAAAATCATTTCTAAAGTAAATATGCAAGATTTTCTTACATGAGAAGAGACTTGATCACAATAAAGAGAATCTTTTCTTATATCAAAATAAAAGGAAGAGAGATCCACGGTACAAAATTGAAATAGTTGTTGAAAAACAAGTTGAAAAGAATAATTCTTATAACCATCTCGAACACAATTATCAAGATTCTTTAACCTGTTTAATACCCATTTTTCTAACTCAGGTAATTCGTCTAATTCAATTTTTTCTATGTCTTTTAAATTTTCAAGAGATCCCAACATAAAACGCATTGTATTTCTTAATTTTCTGTAACTATCAGCAACACCTTTTAAAATCTCTTTTCCAATTCTTAAATCACTCGTATAATCTGATTGAGACACCCATAACCTTAAAATATCAGCTCCATAATGTTTAATTACATCATCAGGGCTTATGGTATTTCCTAACGATTTTGACATCTTCATACCTTTTTCATCTAAGGTAAAGCCATGTGTTAAAACTCCCTTATAAGGAGCCCTTCCTACTGTACCACAAGACTGTAATAAAGATGAGTGAAACCATCCCCTATGTTGATCAGTACCTTCTAAATATAGGTCTGCAGGCCAAACTCCATCCTCACGATCTCTCAAAACAAATGCATGTGTTGATCCTGAATCAAACCAAACATCAAGAATATCATCTATTTTTTCATAATCATCTGGATTATAAAAATCCTTTAGAAATCTTTCTTTAGCACCAGGAGAAAACCATGCATCTGCTCCTTCATTTTCAAAATCCTTTAAAATTCGGCTATTAACTCTACTATCATTTAGTATATAGTTGTTATCCTTGCTCGTTGAGTTCTTATTTATAAAACAAGCCAGAGGTACACCCCATACCCTTTGTCTAGATAAAACCCAATCAGGGCGTTTTTCTATCATTGAATAAAGTCTATTTCTACCAGACTTTGGGAACCAACTAACCAACTCGTCAATTGATTTTAAAGCACGTTCTCTTATCGTGTTTCCAAAAACTGAGTCTTTTTTTGATTTGTCTTTATGAGAAACATCTTTGTCTATAGATACAAACCACTGTTTAGTATTTCTAAAAATTAGGGGTGCCTTAGACCTCCAACTGTGGGGATAAGAATGTAATAGCTTTCCTCGAGCCATCAAACAATTGGCTTCAATCAATTTTTTAATAACTTCTTCATTAGCTCTACCTTCTTTTCCCTTTTTATTAAAAATTTCAAGACCATCAAAATAAGGCATAAATTTTACAAAACTACTATCTTCATCGACATTATGCGTAAGTTTATCTAACCAACCTCTTTTTAAAAACTCTTCATAATCTTCAGCACCATGACTTGGCGCCATATGCACAAAACCAGTACCCGTTTCTTCAGTCACAATTGAACTCTCAATCATGGGAATTTCATAATTCCAAAATTCATTAGACCCCTTTAAATTTGCAAAAGGATGCTCAATTTTATACTTATTAAAATCTTTAAAATTTACATTTTTTATTTTTTTTGCATCCAATACTCTTGCCTGCTTGAGACATTCAGCTGCAAGATTTTCAGCTAATATAATTTGTTCTCCAGCAGATAACCAACACTCCTTCTCAGTTTCTATAACTTCATAAACGCAATAAGAGATGTCTTTATTATAAGCCACTGCCTTATTAGATGGGATAGTCCAAGGAGTTGTAGTCCAAATAACTATCGAACGATTTCTAAATTCATTTGTAGTTATAGGAAATTTAACCCAAATAGTTTTACTTTGATGATCTTTATATTCTATTTCAGCTTCAGCAAGAGCTGTTTTTTCAACTGGTGACCACATTACAGGTTTAGAACCTTGATAAATAGTTCCCTGTTCGATAAATTTCATGAATTCTGATGCAATAGTTGCTTCAGATTTGAAATCCATGGTAAGATATGGTTTATCCCAATCTCCTATTATACCAAGCCTTTTAAATTCTTTTTTTTGAATATCTACCCATTCAGAAGCAAAAGCTCTACACTGTTTTCTGAGCTCATTGACAGGTACATCATCTTTGTTCTGACCCCTTTGTCTAAATTTTTCTTCAATCTTCCATTCAATTGGCAAACCATGACAATCCCACCCTGGAACATATCTGGAATCAAATCCAAGCATCTGTTGGCTTCTTACTATGAAATCTTTCAATATTTTATTAAGTGCATGACCAATATGAAGATGCCCATTAGCATAAGGGGGTCCATCATGTAGAATAAAAGTCTTCCTTCCAGAACTCTTTTCCCTCAATTTTTGGTAAATATTTAATTTTTCCCAACTTTGCAACCATTCTGGTTCCCTTGTAGGCAATGATGCGCGCATAGGGAAATTGGTGCTTGGCAATAATAATGTATTTTTAAAGTCAAAATTTTTATTTTGCATACAGTTTCACTATTTTAAAATTTAATATATAGATAGGCCTATAATGCTTTTAAGATTTTATGTAAATCAATAAAATAAAATGTTGAAAAAATTATTTTTATAATTGAAAAATCACATTTTAATAATTTAAAGAATAACTATAAATAAAAAAATGAAAAGATTTTTTCTTAAAATTGAGTATGACGGAACTCTATACCATGGTTGGCAAAAACAAAAAAATTGTAAAACAATTCAAGGAGAAATTGAATATGCATTCAATCAATTAACTGGTAAAAATGTAAACTTAACAGGCTCTGGAAGAACAGACGCTGGTGTACATGCTTATTGTCAAATTGCACATGTTGATCTTGAAAAAGATTGGCTTCCAGAAAAACTTCAAGGAGCTCTCAATTTTTTCCTAAAAAAAATTCCAATTTCAATTTTAGAAGTTAAAAAAGTTGATAATAATTTGCATGCGAGATTTTCAGCAATACACAGAGTTTATCAATATAAAATTTTTATTAGAAAAGCACCTCTAGTACTAAATAATAAAAGATACTGGCATATATGGAAAAATCTAGACACAGAAAATATGATTAAGGCTTCAAATTTTCTCTTGGGAACACATGATTTCACAACATTTAGATCTTCAATATGTCAATCAAACTCACCTGTAAAAACTTTGGACAGAATTAGAATTAAACATAAAATCAAAAATGACAAAAAAATTGTCATTTTGCAGTTTAAAGCTAAAAGTTTTTTACATAATCAAGTTAGAAGCATAGTTGGAAGTTTAGTTAATGTAGGGTTAAAAAAATGGGAACCTTATTATATAAAAACCATATTGGATAAAAAAGACCGAAGAAAATGTGGCCCCATCGCACCACCAGAGGGACTTTATTTAAAAAAAATTAAATATTAAAAAGTACATTAATAATATCGCTATCATTCATAATATAAGTCTTTCCTTCAACTCTCATTTTACCAGCTTCCTTAGAAGCTTGTTCACCCCCACAATTGACATAGTCATCATATGTTATAATTTCTGCTCTTATAAAACCCTTTTCAAAGTCACTATGTATCTTTCCAGCCGCTTGAGGGGCGATAGAGCCTTCAGTAACAGTCCAAGCATGTGCTTCTTTAGGACCTACTGTATAAAAAGTGATTAAATTTAAAATCCGATACCCTGCTTTTATTATTTTATGCAAACCAGGTTCATCCAAACCTAAGTCATTTAAAAACATGTTGATATCTTCAAGATTTTCAAATTTGCTTATTTCTTCTTCAATTACTGCTGAAATAATAAGGCATTTTGCACTATTAGCTTTTGCAAAGTCATTAACCTTTAAACTATGTAAATTACCAACTGAAGCAGAATTTTCTTCAACGTTACATACATAAAGAATAGGTTTTAATGTAAGAAGTTGCAAAGATTTGACTATTGTAAAATCATCAATCTCGATTTCTATTGCTCTAGCAGGTATTTCATTACTTAAGGAAATTAAAAGTTTTTCTAAAATTATAAGTTCTTTTTTTGCTAAATTGTCTCCACTATTAGCTTTTTTCTTGATAGTGAATATTTTTTTTTCAACACTCTCAATATCAGAAAGTAACAACTCAGTTTCAATAATTTTAGCATCATCAACAGGATCAATTTTTCCTGAAACATGTGTAATATTTTCATCTTCGAAACATCTCAAAACATGAATTAAAGCGTCGCATTCTCTTATATTAGCCAAAAATTTATTACCTAAACCTTCACCTTTAGATGCTCCCTTTACCAACCCTGCTATATCTACAAAAGTCATTTTTGTAGGAATGACGATCTTAGAATCAGCTATTTTTGCTAATTTATTAAGTTTTTCATCAGGAACAGCAACTTCCCCGGTATTCGGATCAATTGTACAAAAAGGAAAATTGGCAGTTTGTGCACTTGATGTTTTTGTAAGAGCATTGAAGAGAGTGGATTTTCCTACATTTGGTAGTCCTACAATACCTGTTTTAAATCCCATATATTACTGCCATTTTTCTATATTATTTAATATTCTCTTTAATAGTTATTTAAATTGCAATAAAGTTTAATCGATAAATTTTAACTCGTTTAAAAATTCTTAAATAAGGAAAAAACATTCAATGTCAAGAATTGAAACCAAATTTAAAGAACTTAAAACAAAAAAAATGTCGGCTTTTATTACTTTTTTAATGGCTGGTGATCCAAGTATAAAAGAGTCAGAAACTTTATTTAAAAAACTTCCCAAATTAGGAGTTGATATAATTGAGATAGGTATGCCTTTTACAGATCCTATGGCTGATGGATTATTAATTCAAAAAGCTGGTCAAAGGTCTTTAAATAATGGGACATCCTTAACTAATATTTTTCATTTAGTTAAAGAAATTAGAAAAGTAGATGAAAAAATACCAATTATTTTAATGGGATATTATAATCCAATTTATTCGATGGGAGTAAGTAAATTCTTAGGTCAATCAAAAAAATCTGGTGTAGATGGATTTATCATAGTTGATTTACCTCCTGAAGAGGATGAAGAATTTTGTCTGCCAGCAAGAAAGATGGGGATGAGTTTCATAAGACTAGCTACTCCCACAACTAGTAACAAAAGGATACCAAAAGTTCTAAAAAATACTTCTGGCTTTATATATT
>CACOBR010000036.1 GCA_902625475.1 uncultured Alphaproteobacteria bacterium | reverse complement strand
TTTAGAATTTTGAATTAACGTAATTGAAGCATCTAATATTTCTTTTATATTATGGGGAGGAATACTTGTTGCCATTCCTACAGCTATCCCATAAGCACCATTTGCCAAAAGTTGGGGAAAAAAAGCAGGCAAAAATTCAGGCTCTTTTTCAGAGCCGTCGTAATTATCTTTAAAATCTACTGCTGACTCATCAAGACCATCTAACATTATCATTGAAATTTCACTTAATCGAGCCTCTGTATATCTTTGTGCTGCAGCATTGTCGCCATCAATATTACCAAAATTACCTTGGCCTTCTATAAGTGGATATCTTGTTGTAAATGTCTGAGCCATTCTTACTAGTGAGTCATATATGGCCTTATCACCATGGGGATGATAATTACCCATAACTTCACCAACAATTTTTGCACATTTTCTAAATGACCCAGTAGGAACTAATTTTAATTGCCTCATTGCATATAATATTCTTCTATGGACCGGCTTTAATCCGTCTCTACTATCAGGAAGTGCCCTATCAGTTATAGTGGAAAGAGCATATGCCAGATATCTTTGACCAAGTGCAACATCAAGGTTTTCATTGTAAATTGTTGCTTTATTTGAGTCTTCTTTATTTGCCATTAATAATCTATCATTCTAATTTTATACTTTTAGATAAAAGGTTGTAAAATGGAACCAAAAAATATTCTAATAACTGGTTGTTCAAGCGGAATTGGTAAAAATGCTGCTATTACACTTCATAACAAAGGTTGGAGAGTATTTGCAACCTGTAGATCTAAAAATGATTGTAATTTTTTTAAGAAATTGGGGATTGAAAGTTTTGAACTGGATTTACAAAAAGAAGAATCAATTAATAATGCTATAAAACTAATCAAAAAAAAAACTAAATCTCAACTAGATGCTCTTTATAATAATGGGGCATATGCAATACCAGGTGCAATCCAGGATATGCCAAGAGATGCTTTAAGAGAAATCTTTGAAGTAAATGTATTTGGTCAAATAGATCTAATTAATAAATGTATTCCATTAATGATGAGTTCAGAATCCCCAAAAATAATAAACTGTTCATCTGTTCTGGGATTCATATCTCTACCTTACAGAGGAGTTTATTCAGCTACTAAATTTTCAATTGAAGCTTTAACAGATGCTATGAGAAGAGAAAATTATAATGAAAAATTAAAATTCGTTTTGATACAACCTGGGCCAATTAATACGTCTATTAAACAAAAATCCCTTAAACATTTTGAGAAATGGCTAGATTGGAAAAATTCTGCGCATAAAAAGACTTATGAAAATAAAGTACTAGAGAGATTATATAATAATAATTCAAAAAATGTACTTGGCTTTTTCGAACTGCAACCTGAGGCAGTCACAGAAATACTGATTAAAGTATTGAATTCCAAAAGACCAAAAGAACGATATAAAATAACAATCCCAACTCGAATTGCTAAGATTTTGATCAAATTTTTACCAACTAATGTACTAGACTGGATCTTTAAAATCTGATAACTCGTGATTCACTTTAAATAATAAAAAATTAATGTCTTCAATCTTCTTAATATTAGCAATTGTTACGTGCCTCGTTGTTTTAATCATTTTAATGTTTGGAATTGGATCTTTTGCCAAAGGTGGTAATTTTGGTAAAAAATACTCTAATAAATTAATGAGATGGCGAATTATAGCTCAGGCAGTAGCAGTTTTATTAATTATTGTCTTTGTTTATTTTGAAAAAAAGGGGTAAAATGGTAGTTCTTAATAAAATATATACTAAAAAGGGAGATGATGGAAATACAGAATTAGGAAACGGAGAAAGAGTAAAAAAGTTTTCCAAAAGAGTTGAGGCCTATGGAACAGTAGATGAGCTAAATTCATTGATTGGTATAGTTACTTCTTTAAAAATTGAAAAAGATTTCAAAAATTCACTTCTTAAAATACAAAATGATCTATTTGATATTGGTGCAGATCTTTGTATTCCTGAAACAAAAAAAAAATACAATTTTGTACCATTTAGATTTCCAAGTGATTATGTCATAAGATTAGAAAAAGAAATAGATCAAATGAATTTATCTATTGAACCCATAAAGTCATTTGTTCTTCCTGGTGGTAGTAAAGTTTCTTCTCAATTACATTTATGTAGAACAACTTGTAGAAGAGCAGAAAGATATGTGGTTGAATTAACTGAAAAAGAAAAAGTTAATCCAGAAATACTAAAATATTTAAATCGTCTTTCTGACTGGTTTTTTGTAAGTGCTAGAAAATTTAACAACAATGGGAAAAATGATATTCTTTGGATCCCTTCAAAAAATTAGAAAATGTGCGACAAAAATTAATATTTTATTATTTTTTTTTTTATGAGTTAATACTACTAATTTATTAAACAAATGAGGAAATAGATGAAAATTTTGGTACCAGTCAAAAGGGTCATTGACTACAATGTTAAAGTAAGAGTTAAGTCCGACGGTAGTGGTGTAGATCTCTCTAATATAAAAATGTCAATGAATCCTTTTGACGAAATAGCGCTTGAAGAAGCTATAAGAATTAAAGAGGCAAATAAAGCGGAAGAAATTATTGCTATTTCAATTGGGCCTGAGCAATCTCAAGAAACTTTAAGGACAGCTTTAGCTATGGGTGCTGATAGAGCTATTCTTATTGTTGCTACTGATGACGTAAATAGCGATATTGAACCACTAGATGTAGCAAAAATTTTACATGCTGTAGTAGTTGAAGAGAAAATTGATCTTGTGCTTTGTGGTAAGCAAGCCATTGACAACGATATGAATGCAACAGGTCAAATGCTTTCCGCACTTTTAGGATGCTCACAAGCAACTTATGCATCAAAAATAGATTTGGATAATAACAAGGCCTCTGTTACTAGGGAAGTTGATGGCGGTTTACAAGTAATTGAAGTATCACTACCTGCAGTTATTTCCGTAGATTTAAGATTGAATGAACCAAGATATGCCAGTCTTCCTAATATTATGAAAGCTAAGAGAAAACCTTTGGAACAAAAAAGACCTCAAGACCTTAATATTCAAATAAATAATAGACTAGAAATTTTAGAAACAAAGGAACCACCCGAACGACCTTCTGGAATAAAAGTTTCGTCTGTTGATGAACTTTTAGATAAATTAAAAAATGAAGTAGGAGTAATTTAAAATGTCAGTATTAGTAATAGCAGACATAATAAACAACGAGCTCTCTGTTGATCTAACAGGAAAAACTGTAAATGCTGTAACGCATTTAGGAGAGGTAACAATTCTTTGTGCATCTGATGATGCAAAAAATGCTTCAATTGAAGCATCAAAAATTAACGGAGTTAGTAGTGTACTAAATGTAAGTGATCCTCTTTTTAAAAACGGTTTAGCTGAACCTATGTCGACACTTATAGTCGAATTATCAAAGGATTTTGAATTTATAGTTTCTCCTGCCAGTGCTTTTGGAAAAAATATCTTACCTAGAGTTGCAGCCTTAATCGATGTTATGGTGATAACAGATATTTCTAAAATCATCGACTCCAACACTTTTGAAAGACCTATTTACGCAGGAAATGCTCTTCAAACTGTAAAAAGTAAAGATAATAAAAAAGTTATAAGTGTCAGAACAGCTAACTTTGAGACACCTGAGATGTCTAATAGTGCAAATATACTCAATACAAATTGCTCAGTAGTTGAAAATAAAATGTCATTATGGGTAGAAGATAAAATAGTAGAAAATGATAGACCAGAACTTACTTCTGCAAAAATAGTAGTGTCAGGAGGAAGAGGAATAGGAAGTGAAGAAAATTTTGATATAATTGAGAAATTAGCAAGTAAACTTGGTGCAGCAGTTGGTGCATCTAGAGCTGCAGTAGATTCTGGGTTTGCTCCTAATGATTGGCAAGTAGGTCAAACTGGAAAAGTAGTTGCACCAGAACTTTATGTAGCAGTTGGAATTTCAGGGGCAATACAACATTTAGCTGGAATGAAAGATAGTAAAGTAATAGTAGCAATTAACAAAGACGAAGAAGCACCTATTTTTCAAGTTGCAGATTTTGGTTTAGTTGGTGATTTATTTAATGTTGTCCCAGAATTAACTAATAAAATTTAATTAATATAACTTTTATGTCTGATGATATTAAACTTATAGGAATAGTTGGAGCAGGGCAAATGGGACTTGGTATTGCCCAAGTATTAGCAACTTCAGGTTTTAACGTTTTTATTAATGATACAGATCAAGTAACCCTAAATAACGCTTCTAACATAATTAGAGATAATATAACTAAAGCAATTAACAGAGGTAGGTTAGAAAAAGATATTGGTTCGTGTTCTATTGATAAAATAAAAACAAAACGTGACATTGCTCAACTTGGTGGCTGCGATTTAATCATTGAAGCAGCAACTGAAAATGAAAAAATTAAACATGAAATATTTAAAAGTTTAGTCCCTCATCTCCAACCTCATACTATTCTTACATCTAATACATCTTCAATTTCTATAACAAGATTAGCAGCTAGAACTGATAGACCAGAAAAATTTATGGGTTGTCATTTTATGAAGCCTGCCCCAGTCATGCAACTAGTAGAATTAGTAAGAGGTATAGCTACAAGTGAAGAAACTATCGATTGTTTAAAAGGACTAGTTAAAAAAATTGGCAAAACTTCTACTAATTCTGAAGATTTTCCAGCCTTTATTGTAAATAGAATACTAATGCCGATGATTAACGAAGGTATTTATGCCCTGTATGAAGGTGTTGGAACTGTTGAAAGTATTGATAATTCTATGAGATTAGGAGCAAATCATCCTATGGGACCCCTGGAACTTGCCGATTTTATTGGACTTGATACTTGTTTAGCTATTATGAATACATTACATGACGGATTGGCTGATACTAAATATCGACCATGCCCATTATTAGTAAAATATGTTGAAGCAGATTGGTTAGGAAGAAAAAATCAAATTGGATTTTACAATTATAAAGGTGAAAAACCAGTACCTACTAGATAAGTTGGACTAAGAACCTTCGCCAAAAAAACTATTAACCAAATTTATGAGTTTTTCTTCAAGTTCTTTCTCATCTTTGCCAGTTATTTTTATTGATATAATTGACCCTTGCTCAGCTGCAAGAGTAAGTAATCCCATAATAGAATTTCCAGGCACTACCAAATTTCCCCTAGTAACCTCTACTTTAGATTTAAAACTATCAACAATTGCTGCAAATTTTGCTGAAGCCCGAGCATGCAAACCTCTTTTGTTAATAATTTTAAGTTTTACTTTCCTTGTAATATTACCATATCCTTAAATTATAAATAAAAATCAACTAATTATATCTCTATGTTTTGAAAGAATATTATAACCATCTTTTTTTAATTTCTGCATAATTTTGTTTACTAATACTACTGAACGGTGTTTACCACCAGTACAGCCAAAACCAACAGAAAATTGATTTTTTCCTTCTTTTTGAACTTGTGGAATATAAAAATTTAAAAGGGATAATACTTTAGAAAAAAATGAGTTAAACTCACTAGAATTACTTACAAAATCTTGTATTAGTTGAGAATTGCCATCTAAATCCCTTAATTCTGTATTCCAATATGGGTTTTTCAAAAATCTACAGTCAAATATTATGTCAATATTTCTAGGTAACCCTTTTTTATAGGAAAAAGACTGTAATAATATACTGAACTTTTCTATTTCTGAAATGGACATATAATTCAACAACTCTTCTCTGAGATCAGTAGGACTATAATCAGTAGTATCAATAATAAAATCAGAGAACTCTTTAATAGGATTTAAATATTCCATTTCTTCAAGTAATGCTTCTGATAAAGATTTACTCCCAGACAAAGGATGAATTCTACGAGTTTCATTAAATCTTCCTAGGAGTTTATTTAAATCACAATCTAAAAAAATTACCTTAATTTCAATTTTGTCAAATTTTAATACTAATTTTCTTAAACTTTCCGGTGAAAATTCTCTAGTTCTTATATCAACACCAAGTGCTAAATTTTTGTTTCTATTTTTAGCTAAAACTAAATTTTCGATCATAGATATAGGTATGTTATCTATAGACTCAAAACCTATATCTTCAAATACATTTATAGCTGTGGTTCTTCCAGCTCCAGATGAGCCTGTAATTATAATCAATTTATTATAATGATCAGTTACCAAGAGTTTTCCTCAAATTATATTTGTTTTACTCCATATTTTAAACTCAAAAAAAGAGAACTTTCATTTTTATAATTAGAATTAAATTCTATCATTTTTATTTTTTTCCCAAAGCAGTTTTTTTGTTTTTCATGAGGTAATCTTTTTAATTCGATTTCAGTCATCTTTACAAAACAAAATAATTCAGCTGATTTTATTATAGGAACTTCAATTAATCCAATACCTCTTGCTTCAATTAAGTTTGGAGTATTGTAAGGTTTTTTTAAAATTATTTTATTTTTTTTTAATTCTAACTGAGTTTGATCATCACTGATTAATTTTGCTCCAAATGAAATTAGTTTAATTGCTAAGTTACTTTTTCCAGAACCAGATTTACCAAAAATAACAATTCCTTTACCTTTTATATAAACACTTGTAGCATGCATTATTTTGCTTTTATTAGA
>CACOBR010000035.1 GCA_902625475.1 uncultured Alphaproteobacteria bacterium | reverse complement strand
TTAGTTGCCCAAAGTATACATTTTATTCTCAATATGACACTTAAGACATTCACCCCTAAGATATATCTTTAGGGTACCCCAAAAACGTTTTCCTGAGTACCTTTCATTCCGACCTCAACTTGCACTAAAGATCCTTCTTGTGGGTTTGAATCTAGATGATCTTTTCCCATTGTAAATCGAGCTGATGTCACAAATAGTTGATCTAAATTGGTGCCACCAAAAGCGCAACTGGTGGGCCAGGTAACGGGTAAATCAATAGTATTAATAAGTTCGCCTTGAGCAGAAAGGCGCAAAAGGCAAGCACCACCAACCACGCGGCAGTTCCAGAATGCTCCCTCAATATCTGGAGTAGAACCGTCTGGTAGTCCGCGTTCAAAACCTTCAAGAATTGTCCTACGATCTTCAAGCATTCCTGTTGAACTATCTATTCGAAAAGAATAGATCTTATTTTCGATAGTGTCGGCTGTTATTAGGCGGTCACCAGACCAGATAAGAGTATTGGTGATACCAAATGTTTGCTCAGAAATACGCGTAACAGTGCCGTCGACTGTCACTCGATAAATAGCACCGGAAGAAGCCGTTATTTCTTTAGGATCTCCATTAGATTTTATATTATTTTGCATGGTTCCAACCCAGAAAGCACCATCGGGACCAACCACGCCTTCGTTTAGTCTGTTGTTGAGCATGTTTGGTTCTGGAATAGCTAAGGTATCAAATTCTTGGTTAGGTCGCCAAAGAGTAATTTCGTGGCAGAGGCCCACAATATAGCCGCCGTCTGCAGAAAGTCCTATTGAGGTCACAAAATCGGGAGTAGGCCAACTCTCATGTTTTCCTTTTTGTGGGTCAAAGGCGTGGATAAGTTTACCAATGATATCGACCCATAAAAAACAGTTATATCGAAAGTCCCAAACTAGACTTTCCCCAACTATATTTTTGATGGGTAAACGTATTATGGCGCTTTGGGTCATTTTCAATTCTCTTATTGTTTATGAATAGATGGTTACATCGCATTCTTGATCACATCAATGTTAATTTGTATAAATAAAATGCTATGTCGCGCTAGAATCATTATATAGTAAGAAAAAAAAATGAAAATAGTAAAACTAGAAACTATTCGTATTGAAGAGCGCCCCAACATTTTATGGCTTAGGGTTTATACTGACGAAGGCTTGATAGGTTTAGGTGAGACTTTTTTCAGCGCTGAAACAGTTGAAACCTATATTCATGAATTTGTTGCACCCCGGGTTATCGGTCGTGACCCTTTGCAAATCGACCTTTTAGCCAATGAACTAACCGGGTATTTAGGCTTTCGATCATCTGGGGTGGAAGTAAGAGGTAATTCTGCCTTTGATATCGCACTGTGGGACATTTTTGGTAAAGCAACAAAGCAGCCAATTGCACAACTTTTAGGTGGTTTTTCAAGAAAAGAAATCCGCACCTACAATACTTGTGCGGGTAGTGAGTATATTAAAAAATCGATAGGTCAACAGTCTGATAACTTCGGTCTGGCTGCAGGTACTGATTATGATGATCTGAATGGTTTTTTGCATAAAGCGGATGAATTAGCTCTCTCTCTGTACGAAGAAGGTATTACGGGAATGAAGATCTGGCCTTTTGACATGGCCGCCGAGAAAACGCGCGGACAATATATTTCAGGTCCCGACCTTGATGCTGCATTAATACCATTTCGTAAAATACGTGACGCTTTAGGTAACAAAATGGACATTATGGTAGAGTTTCACTCAATGTGGCAGCTATTACCAGCAATGCAAATTGCACGAGAACTTCAACCTTTTAAGACTTTCTGGCATGAAGATCCCATTAAGATGGATAGTCTTGCTAGCCTCAATCGTTACGCTGAGGTAAGCCATGCTCCTATATCAGCTTCAGAAACGCTTGGTACTCGCTGGGCTTTTCGTGATCTGTTGGAAACCGGTGTAGCGGGTGTGGTAATGCTTGATATTTCGTGGTGTGGTGGTCTTTCCGAAGCCCGTAAGATTGCAGCAATGGCGGAGGCTTGGCACTTGCCGATTGCTCCACACGATTGCACCGGTCCTGTAGTTTTAGCTGCATCGACTCACCTATCTCTTAATGCGCCAAACGCGCTTGTGCAAGAAAGTGTTAGATCGTTTTACAAAACATGGTATCGTGATTTAGTGACAGCTTTGCCAACTGTTAAAAATGGAATGATTACCATTCCGCCAGGTAACGGGCTTGGAATGGAACTTAACCCCGAGCTAGGAAAGGCTTTCAAAGTCTTTAGCCAGGAAACAACAGCGTCTGATATTTGACGCAATTTAAAAAAGGAGAAAACTAGTGAAAAAATTACTAAGTATAATAGCACTTTCGTCCACATTAGTGGCTGGTGCAGTTTATGCGGGCGGTCACAGTCCCATGAATATAGTTTTTACGCACCACTCATCGGCATCCAACCCATTTTGGCAAGCTGTCAAAAAGGGATTTGATGATGCTTGTAGTAAGATTGAGGCAAATTGTCAGATGATTTTTACTCAAACTGAGGGTGCAATTGACCAACAAGCTGCCAACATGATGGCTGCACTTGCGGGTAATCCA
Organism: uncultured Alphaproteobacteria bacterium; assembly: GCA_902625475.1. Classification (GTDB taxonomy): domain Bacteria; phylum Pseudomonadota; class Alphaproteobacteria; order Rhodobacterales; family Rhodobacteraceae; genus CACIIZ01. The sequence goes on along the minus strand of CACOBR010000035.1, from coordinate 4,382 downwards.
GATGCCTTACTCACATCGATCGTGGATAATAATGCTTTTGATGAAATAATTCAGCGCGCCGTAGATAATGGTGTAATAACAATGGCAGTAAATGTTGATGATACAGAAGGCGCAGATGGAAATGCGCGAGCTTCATTTGTTGGCCAAGGATTTATACCTGCTGGATATTCCTTAGGTAAGAAAATGGCTGAGTTCTTTCCAAAAGATGGTCCGATTAAGGCTGTTGTTGGTATCTCTGCGCCAGGTCAGAATTGGTCAGAGCAGCGTGGGGCCGGCGTAATGCAATACTTAGAAGAGTTCAAAGCTGCTAATCCTGGCCGCAACGTTGAAATTGTGCGCCTGGACACTGGTACTGATGGGGCTGTAGTGGCTGAACGTGTTGGAGCTTATTTAAATGCAAACCCAGATACAACAGCCTATTTCGATACCGGCCTTTGGCATGCTTACGTTGCACAAGTATTGGCAGACCGTGGTGTTGCACCAGGCAAAGTTCTTATGGGTGGCTTCGATATAGTAGCAGAAGTGCTGCAACAGATGGAAGCAGGCTACATTCAGGTTCAGGTGGATCAACAGCCATATATGCAAGGTTTCATTCCTGTAATGCAAGCTTATCTTGCTCATACGATTAACTTATCGCCAGCTGACGTTGATACTGGTCAAGGTATTGTTCTTGTGGAAGACGTTCCCGCCTTGTCGGAACTTGCTAAGCAAGGACTTCGTTAAAAACTGACTGGAGCCGCCACTGATATTTTGTCATGTGGCGGCCTTCAAATGTCCTCTCGAAAGATACTATTTCAATGAAACGTCTCTTTAAAATATATTTGGAGAAACCTGAGTTGGCAGGGTTAGTATTTTTGGTTATCCTTGCTGTTATATTCCAGGCCCGTTCTGGCGGTGTTTTTCTCAATACTGTAAATTTGCAAGGTATTCTTGGCCTTTTACCTGAAGTTGCTTTGGTCGCTATGGGTGTAACTTTATTGATGATCTGCGGAGAGTTTGATTTGTCCGTTGGGTCAGTCTTCGCGCTTACGCCAATGTCAATGGCAGTTCTACTAGAAGCAGGGTGGCCATTCTTGGCGGCTATTACGGTTGGTTTATTTGTAGCGATGACAGTAGGTTTGGTTAATGGGGTGCTTACAGTAAAATTTTCGATCCCAAGCTTTATTACTACTTTAGGAATGTTATTTGTTGCTCGCTCGATGACCGTGGTAATCTCTGGAGGTTTCCCACCATTATTGCCATTAAATGTTATTCCGAAATGGCTATTTGTAACTTATGTTGGCCCTGGGGACATGTTTAGGGTATCTTTTATCTGGTTTTTGGCCATTGCTATAGGTATGACACTGCTATTATCTCGCACAAATTTTGGAAATTGGGTACGAGCAACAGGAGGCTTTTTGCCTGCAGCTAAATCCATGGGAATACCAACGAAGAGAGTAAAAATTGCATGTTTTATGATTTGCTCTCTTTTAGCCGGTTTTGCGGGAACATTGCAAGTTATGCGACTTGGTGCACCTTTACCTTCGATAGGTGAAGGACTTGAGCTTCAAGCAGTCGCTGCTGCAGTGATAGGTGGAACCGCCTTGACTGGTGGTATAGGTACTATCCTTGGCGGCATAATTGGCGCAACTTTAATCCGAGTAATTGATAACGGGTTGGTTCTTAGTCAAGTTGATGCAAACTGGTTTAAAATGGCTTTAGGTGCACTAACCGTATTTGCTGTAATCTTAAATGCCTGGCTTCGAAAGAAAGCTAAATCAATTAAGGTAGAGACAGAAAAATGAGTAGCAATCCAATAATTCAAGTTAAAAACCTGCACAAGTGGTATTCAGGTGTGCATGCCTTGAAAGGCGTGACTCTAGATTTACGTCGCAATGAAACTGTTGGTCTTGTTGGTGATAACGGTGCTGGAAAATCAACATTAATAAATTTACTCTCTGGCATGCAGCTGCCAACTGAGGGTGAGATTTTTTTTGAGGGTAAGAAGGTTTGTTTCAATGGGCCTGCTGACGCTATGGAGGCTGGGATTGAGACTATCTATCAGTATAATTCTATGGTTCCAACTATGTCGATTGCTCGAAATATGTTCATTGGGAGGGAACCGATGATCTATTCTATTGGGGGCATTGGCATTCTAGATTCTAAGAAAATGGCTATAGAAAGTGTTCAGGCAATTGCTGATGTAGATCTTCATCTTCGTTCGCCTGACGCTCTGGTGGGAGAATTGTCAGGTGGTCAACGGCAAGGAGTAGCAATAGCTCGCGCCATGCATTTTAAGTCAAAGGTTATGATACTTGATGAGCCAACAAATCATTTAGCTGTTAAGGAGACACAAAAAGTGCTTGGCTTCATCAAATCGCTGAAGAAACTTGGAATTCCAGGTATATTTATTAGCCATAACATTCATCACGTTTTTGAATGCTGTGATAGAATGATAGCTATGGCCCGTGGCGAAATAGTATTGAACAAAAGGGTTGAAGAAACAAATATGACAGAAATTCTCGACGTTTTGTGAGGAGGTCAATTTATGTTAAAACATGAGGGGAAAAGGGTGCTTTTGACTGGTGGGCTAGGATCGCTTGGTCGGGCGCAGGCTGTTAAGCTAAAAAATGAGGGTGCTTTTGTTACAATACTGGAACGTCCCGATATTAACGATGGATTGTTTCGAGCAGAAGAGCTAGGGGCGAATTTTTTACCTTGCGACCTCAACGATTTAGAGACAGCCAAACGGCATGTTCTCAATGCAGTAGAGCGTGCTGGTGGCTTTGATATATTAATCAATAATGCAGCCCTAATAATAAATAGGCCTTATGACACTTTCACACTTAAGGAATACGAAGATCAAATACGTGTTAACTCATCTGCAGCTTTTGCTATGACTACAGTCTGCGCAGAACATATGAAAGCAAAAGGATGGGGAAGGATTATAAATTTTACTTCTGTAACTTTGAAAGGCATGATTGACGGTTATGTTCCTTATGTGGCCTCGAAAGGAGCACTTCTTGGGCAAACTGTGACTTTAGCTAGAGAACTTGGTCGATATGGCATTACGGTAAACGGAGTATCGCCAGGAGCAGTAGTGTCGGCGGCCGAGGCAAGGGTTTTTGGTGAGAAAGCTAGAGAATACTCAGACTGGGTGATTGAACAGCAATGCCTGAAATTACGAATAAAACCGACAGACATCGCTGAGTTGGTATCTTTTCTTGTCTCAAATGACGCAAGTGTTATTACAGGTCAAAATATTGGTATTGATGGAGGATGGCAGGGTGGTCGCGCTCCTGGAACTTGAGGACGACCGTAGCCGGGTGCGTCTTGTCCCAGATCTAGGCGGAGCAATTGCAGATATGAATGCGAAATTGTCTGGTAGATTGATCCCAGTGCTGCGTAGCTGGGATGGTCCTCAAACTGGATGGATCGGTGTTGGATCTAATATACTTGTACCGTTTTCAAATCGGATTTCTGGCGGCGGGTTTTATTTTAATCAAGGCGGAAGAGCTACATTTCATCCTATTCATCCAAATATAAAAACATTAGATCCATTTCCTTTGCACGGAGATGGGTTTTTGAAATCTTGGCAAGTTGTATCAAATAGTTCCACTGATGCAATTCTACGCTTGGTAAAAGGGAAAATAGGTGATTTCAGTTATGAAGCTGAAGTCTGCTATTTTCTCTCGTCAGGCACCCTAAGTGTCACTTTGACAGTAACAAATAAAGGGATCAAGCTACCATTTGGAGGCGGCTTCCATCCATGGTTTCCACGTTTTCCTGATACACGTCTACGATTTGATGCTGAAACTGTCTGGCTTGAGGACAAATTACATCTACCAACTGAGCAAATTGCATTAAAAGACTATCCAGAATGGGATATTGGAAGCCTTGGATTTTTACCTAATGGATTAATCAACAATGCATTCACGGGTTGGGATGGACATGCAAAGTTAGAACAAAAGAGCCTTGGACTTACAGTAGAAATCACCGCTCAAGCCCCTTTAGATAATGCAATCATTTATTCTCCAGATTGCCATGCCAACTTTTTCTGTTTCGAACCAGTAACGCATTCAGTCGATGCACATAACCAGCCAGGACAGCCGGGGTTGGCCATATTAGACAAAGACGAAACAATGACACTCAAGATGAAGATTGGCTGGTTGCCTTATGGGTCTTAAGTTTGTGTCAAAACTTTTATGGTATTTCTATAAAGTGATTAAACCCGAATAGGTAATTTTTAAATGAAGCTCCAAAAGGTACAAGTGCTTCAACCAAATCTGTTTTCGAATTACAAAAAAAAATACCCAAGAGTACTGGGTTATTGAAATTGACCCAGATGATATTCAAGAACTGAAAAGACATAAATTGTGGATGTAAGAAAAGTTATTACTAAC
>CACOBR010000034.1 GCA_902625475.1 uncultured Alphaproteobacteria bacterium | reverse complement strand
TATTAAAATCCTGAACAATTGTTCTCCTCAATCCATAAGATCTAAATATGATAAATTTGAACTTCAATTGAGTAATAAGCATTTAATTAATACTGATATAGTTTTGTCAGCAATCGGCAGAAAACCAAATACTGAAAATCTTGGATTAGATATATTAAAATTGGATTTAACAAAACAAGGAGCTATTAGGGTGAATAAGTTCCAACAAACATCACAAAAATCAATATATGCAATAGGAGATGTTACTAATAGACTGAATTTGACACCTGTTGCAATAAGAGATGCAGTGGCATTAATAAATACCATTTTTGGAGACAAAAAACAGTCACCTGATCATAAATTGGTACCAACAGCCATTTTTACAAAACCAGAAGTTGGGACGGTCGGTTTGACAGAAACAGAGGCAAGAGAAAATTTTAATGTAAAAATCTTTAAGACTTATTTTTCTAGTTTAGGAAGTAAAATTAAAAATAATCAGGAAAAAATTATGATGAAATTGGTAGTTTGTAATAGAACTGATAAAATTCTTGGGTGTCATATTGTTGGGGAAGGTGCAAGTGAAATGATTCAAATGTTTGGTATATCAATGAAAATGGGAGTTAAGAAAAAAGATCTAGATTCTACATGTGCCGTACATCCCACAATTGCAGAGGAGATTGTTACTTTAAGTTAAAATGTTCTCTTGAAATTTTGTTAATAAGCCACAACTAAATAGAAACAAATTAAGGATATGACTATGCCCTATAAAGATGACTCTGATGGCCCTTGGGGATCTGGAAAAAAGAAAGATAAAAATAGTAATGGAAATAAAAGCCCTTGGGGTGGAAATTCTGGAAACAATGGAAGTGGGCCTGGCCAAGGTGATACTGTAATACCTGAAATTGATCAAATCGTAAAAAAAGGTCAGGAAAGACTTAAAGTGCTTATGGGTGGTAGAGGTGGATCTTCAGGTGGTAGTGGACCTGGAAGAGGAGGTGCGCCTAATTTTGGTAAAAGTAGTTTATCACTTATACTAGTAGGTATTGTAGTAATTTGGGCATTTTTATCTTTTTACACTGTTAAACCTGAAGAAAAGTCTATTGAACTGTTTTTTGGAGAATATTACGACACTGGTGAATCAGGCCTTAATTTTGCACCATGGCCACTCATTACACACGAAGTTCTTACAGTCACTAGAGAAAATACTGAAGACATAGGTGTTGGTGGTAGAGGTGGAAGACAAGATGAAGGTTTGATGCTTACAGGAGACGAAAATATAGTAGATATTGACTTTCAAGTTGTTTGGAATATTTCTGATCCTGCAAAATTTTTATTTAACTTAGCTGACCCTAGGGAGACAATCAGAGCTGTATCAGAATCTGCAATGAGAGAGGTTATTGGAAGATCCGAACTGAGTCCTATTCTTAACAGGGATAGAGCTTTAGTAAGTGCCGATGTTAGAGAGTTAATCCAAAATATTTTAGATACATATAGCAGTGGTGTAAATATAGTTCGTTTAAATTTTGATAAAGCTGATCCTCCTGGAGAGGTAATAGATGCCTTTAGAGATGTACAAGCTGCTGAACAAGAAAGAGATACTTTAGAGAAAAAAGCGGATGCTTATGAGTATCAAGCACTTGCTCAAGCGCGAGGTGAAGCAGAACAATTAAAACAAGAAGCCGAAGGTTATAAAGCTAGAGTAATAAACGAAGCTACAGGTGAGGCAAGTAGATTCATTGCTATATATAATGAATATGTGAGTGCTAAAGATGTAACTAGAAAAAGGTTGTACATAGATTCAATGGAAAAGGTTTTAGGAGATGTAGATAAAGTAATTCTAGACCAAAACACAGATGCAGGACAAGGAGTAGTACCATACCTACCTTTAAATCAATTAAGAACAGGGAGTAATAACTAATGAATAGATCCTTTATATTTTTAATTCTCTTCGTTGTTATTTTTATTGGTATTACTTCTTCCATTTTTGTGGTCGATGAAAGAGAAAAAGCTTTAGTATTGCAATTTGGTCAAGTTAAAAGTGTAAAAACTGAACCAGGTATTAAGTTTAAAATTCCATTAATACAAAATGTAGTTAGATACGATGATAGAATTTTGTCTTTAGACACCATGCCATTAGAAGTTACTCCGCTCGACGGAAGAAGATTAGTTGTAGATGCTTTTGCCAGGTATAGAATAGTAGATGTAGTTGTTTTTAGAAAAGCTGTTGGAACTGGAGGTACAGCTTCTGCAGAAGTTAGATTGGAAAGAATTTTGAATGCTGCTCTGCGAGAAGTTTTAGGATCTGTTACTTCTAATGCTGTTACTTCTGCTGATAGGGTAGAATTAATGACAAGAATAAGAGATGCAGCTATTACAGAAGCCGGAGGTTTAGGTGTTGAGATTGTTGATGTTAGAATTAAAAGAGCAGATTTACCAACTCAAAACCTAGCAGCTACTTTCCAGAGAATGCAAGCAGAACGTGAAAGAATGGCTGCTGACGAAAGAGCCAGGGGAAGAGAAGCTGCACAAAGAGTAAGAGCTCTTGCTGATAGAAAGGCAATGGAGATAGTCTCAGAAGCAAGAAGGGATGCTGAAATTATTAGAGGTGAAGCAGACGCAGAAACTACTAGATTGCTAGCTAATGCATTTGGTAGGGACCCTGAATTTTATGCATTTGTCAGGTCTTTAAAAGCTTATGAAGGATCAATGACTGGTAAGAATACTACAATAGTCTTAAATCCAGACTCAGAATTTTTCGATTACATTAAAGAAAGTGGCTCAAAATAATGGATAAAATCTTGTTTGCTCTCGGTTCAGTAGCTGTTTTTGAGGGTTTTTTTTTGGCTATAGCTCCTGGAAGAATTCCTAAAGTTTTAGAGATGTTGTCAAAGTTTTCTAATACTGAATTATCTAGGTTCGGACTTATAATTATGTCAGTTGGAGTAGCAATATTGATGTTTTCAGGTGTATAGATTTTTTTATGGAGAGTTTATATGAGTAGAGTGGTTGGTTTTAAAGTTCATAGTTTAGATTTAAAAAAACTGAATATTTATATTTTTTTTAATAATTTTATTTTTATATTTTTTTTATTTCTAATTACTTGCTTTCAACTAAAAGCAAGTACATTACCCAATAGTTTTGCTGATTTGGTTGAAAAACTAAGTCCTGCAGTAGTAAATATTACAACAACAGCTGTAGTACCTGATAGAGAACAATTTAATCCAATGGTTCCAAGAGGATCACCATTTGAAGATTTTTTTAGAGACTTTATGGAGAAACAACCTGGTGATCAGCCACCAAAGCGACAAAGAAGAGGTACTGCTTTAGGGTCTGGTTTCATAATATCTTCTGATGGTTTATTGGTAACTAATAATCACGTTATAGAAAATGCTGATGAAATTAAAATTGAAATGTTAAATGGTGATATATTGGAAGCAAAAGTCTTAGGTACAGATCCGAAAACTGACATAGCGTTATTGAAAGTCGAGAGTAAATCTGAGTTACCATTTGTTGAATTTGGTAATAGTGATAATGCGAGAGTTGGTGACTGGGTCTTAGCTATAGGTAACCCGTTAGGACAAGGATTTTCAGTATCTGCTGGAATTATTTCTGCAAGAGGTAGAGATTTACAGGGACCATATGACGATTTTATTCAAACTGATGCTGCAATTAACAGGGGAAACTCAGGTGGTCCTTTATTTAATACCGATGGAAAAGTTATAGGTGTAAATACAGCAATATTATCACCAAATGGCGGATCTATAGGCATTGGATTTTCTATGTCATCAGTAGTTGTTAAAAAAGTTGTAAACCAATTACGTGATTTTGGTGAAACACGTAGAGGTTGGTTAGGCGTTAGAATTCAGAATTTAAATGCTGAAGTTGCTGAAGCTTTAGGGTTAGAGAGTACAGATGGTGCTCTTGTTACAGATGTACCAGATGGTCCCGCAAAAGATGCTGGCATCAAGTCAGGAGACGTTATAATAGAATTTGATGGTGTTATTATTAATGACAGTAGTTCATTAGTTAAAGTTGTTGGAGATAGTGATGTAGGTAAAGATGTCAGTGTTTTAATTTGGAGAGATGGTAATAAAAAGAAAGTTACTGTAACATTAGGAAGGCTAGAAACGGTACAAATCTCAGATGAGAGAAATCAAAGGCGAACCAATAAAGTCAACCAATATGCTGGTATGAGTTTCACTGATTTAAATGGTGAAATTAGAAAACGTTTTGATTTATCTGATGATACTACTGGAGTAGTAGTCATAGGAATAAACGATGACTCACCTGCTGCTGAAAGAGGAATATTAGCTGGAGATATTATTCAAAAAGTTGATCAAGTAGATATTCAGAATTCAATTCAAATATTAAAATTGATTGAGGAAGCTAAAAATAAAAATAAAAGCTCAATCCTTTTTCTTATTAAGAGGGGATCAAATGTTAGATTTATTGCTATACCAGTTGAATAAATTTATAAATCTAGTATTAGTTTCCAAAATGTGTTTCAGCTTGTTTTGTTCAAATAGAATTCATAAATAATGATTTTAATTTTTTAATGCCTAAAATTACGTATATCACTTTTGATGGAATAAAACATACAGTTGACGTACCTGTGGGTTTGACTGTTATGGAAGGAGCCAGAGATAATAATATTCCTGGGATTGAAGCAGATTGTGGTGGTGCTTGTGCATGCTCTACTTGCCATGTTTATATTGACAAAGATTGGATAAATAAACTGCCTGCGATAGATGATATTGAAAGAGATATGTTAGATTTCGCTTATGAACCAGATGAAAATTGCTCTAGATTAACCTGTCAATTAGAAGTCACTGATAGCCTTGATGGATTGATAGTGAAAATGCCGGAAAAACAAATTTAAATTAATTTAATTAGTTAAATTAGTGAGTATATTTTTTTGCTATGTCCTTTCTGTGGAACTCATTTTCCCAACTTATTTTATCTACCACTTCATAAGTTTTCTTTCTAGCATCATTTAAATTTGAAGATCTTGAAGTTATGCTTAAAACCCTTCCTCCATTAGTGACAATATTTTCATCTATAAATTTTGTTCCAGAGTGAAATATTTCTACATCTGTAGAATTATTAAATTTCTCTATACCCTTTATTTTAAAACCAGTTTCATATTTGTTTGGGTACCCACCTGAAGCCATTACAACAGTAACACCAAAATCGTGAGCGTAATTAATTTTTATTTTACTGAATTCATTTGTAGAACAATAGAATAAAGCATCAAATAGTTGCGCACCAAGTCTAATTGCAATTACTTGGCATTCTGGGTCTCCTAATCTTACGTTGTATTCTATAAGTTTAGGTCCCTTATGAGTGATCATCAAACCAGCATAAAGAATTCCGGAAAAAGGTGTTCCCCTTTCATCCATTTCTGTTAAAGTTGGAGTGACAATTTTATCTAAAATTTCTTTCTCCACTTCTGGTGATATATTTAAAGCAGGAGAAAAAGCACCCATACCACCAGTGTTTGCACCTAGATCTTTATCAAAGATCTTTTTATAATCTTGAGCACTTCCTAATAATTTAAAATTTTTCCCATTGCAAACTACGAATAGACTAGCCTCATTTCCAACCAGAAACTCTTCGATTAATAAGGTAATTTTTTTATTTTGGTTAAGGTATATATTTTTAATTATTTCAATTGCCTCGGATTTTTTATTTAAGATGAATACTCCTTTACCAGCTGCAAGACCATCCAGTTTTATAACGAATGGTGGTACTAATTTTTCAATAAAATTAAGGGCATCTTTTTTTGAAGTTGCCAGAATATAATTAGCAGTAGGTATGTTTTTAATGTCACATATTGATTTTGTGAAACTTTTTGATGACTCTAAAAAAGCTGCCTCCTTAGTTGGTCCGAAGCTAAGTATATTATTTTTAGTTAGACTATTTATTAACCCGTTAGCCAATGGAGCCTCAGGACCTACAACAACAAAATCTATTTTGTTTAACTTGCAGTATGAAATTATAAGATCATTATCAAGAATATTTAAATCCTTACAAATAGCTAGCTGTTTGATACCAGCATTACCTGGGATACAATGAATTTCTTGGCATTTGGGATTCTGAGAAAAAGCCCAAACTAATGAATGTTCTCGTCCGCCACTTCCTATGACAAGTATTTTCAATTTTAGCCTATTAAATTTTTGTTATTAGAATCGGATTTATTAGTTAACATATATTAGTCATAATTATGGGAAATTAAAAATTGATAAATAATTTTACAAATTTAAAGGAGTTTTCTGTATCTGAAATTTCTTTATCCATAAAAAAACATATTGAAAATGAGTTTACTTTAGTCAAAGTAATTGGTGAATTAGGTAGGATATCAAAACCTTACTCTGGACATATTTATTTTGATATGAAGGACGAAAGATCTAGTTTATCTTGTGTTGTTTGGCGTAATACCTTGAAAGATCAAATAGATTTTTTGGAAGAAGGGTCCGAGGTTATTGCGTTAGGAAGAATAACCACCTTTTCTGGCCAAAGTCGATATCAACTTGTAGTTCAAGACGTTTTCCCTTCTGGGTCAGGAACTTTAATGGCACTGTTTCAAAAAAGAAAACAAACATTTTTAAATGAAGGTTTATTTGATCAATTAAGGAAAAAATCTATTCCATTTTTGCCAGAGGTAATAGGGGTTATAACTTCAGAAAGTGGGGCAGTATTTCAAGATATACTTCATCGATTAAAAGAGCGTTTTCCGAGAACAGTAATATTGTGGTCGGTTCCTGTACAAGGTGAAGAAAGTGCAAGAAAAGTAGCTGAAGCTATTGATGGATTTAATTCATTTGAATTTCAGAAACAAGACAAAAGACCTGATTTATTAATAGTTGCCAGGGGAGGTGGTTCTTTAGAAGATTTATGGGGATTTAATGAAGAAATAGTAATCAGGGCTGTAGCTAACAGTAAAATACCAATAATTTCAGCTATTGGGCATGAAACAGATACTACGTTAATTGATTATGTAGCTGATAAGAGAGCTCCCACACCAACTGCTGCTGCAGAAATGGCAGTTCCTGAAAAAAAACAATTATCAGAACAAATTAAAAACTTATATCTAAGACTTGATCGATCTATCGATACTAAAATTGAATGGGAAAAACAAAAACTATCTTCATTTGCAAAAAGTATAAATAATGTAACACTTATTTTATCTGATTT
>CACOBR010000033.1 GCA_902625475.1 uncultured Alphaproteobacteria bacterium | reverse complement strand
GGAACAAAAAAAAGAGATAGAAACAGCAAGCATAAAGGATGAAAAAAGAAATAAAGTTACTGAAAAGCAGCCGTCTTTTATTGAGAAAAATAAGAAGAGCAATATTGAATTTGATGAAAAACAAATAGCGATACAAGAAAAAAAACCTAGTTTATTCAAAAAAATAATTAAATCTGTTGAAAAAGTAACAAAAAGAAGGCAGTTAGATGACACTATGCTAACTGAGATTGAAGACCTTTTGATCTCTTCTGATCTTGGTGTGGCTACGTCCTCCTTTATAGTTGAAAAAATAAAAAAAGAAAATTTTTCAAAGGAACTAGATATTACTCAATTAAAACAACTTATCAGTAGTGAAATTTATGAAATTATGAATGCTCCAAAAACTATTACTGAAATTAAAGCTGGTCAGCTTAATATTTGGCTTTTTGTCGGCGTTAACGGTTCTGGAAAAACCACAACTATAGGTAAAATTGCAAAACAAGAAAAAGAAAATGGTAATAAGGTAATACTGGCTGCTGCTGATACTTTCAGAGCAGCGGCTGTCGAACAACTTTCAATTTGGAGTGAACGTGCTGGGATTCCTATTATAAAGGGTGAGGAAAAAAGTGATCCTGCCTCAGTTGTTTATAAAGCAATAGAAGAATCTAAGAGAGGTAAATATGACCTACTTTTAATTGATACAGCTGGAAGACTTCAAAATAAAATAGATTTAATGGAAGAGCTTGAAAAAATAATTAGAGTAATAAAAAAGCAAGATCCAATTGCACCTCACAATTCTATTATTGTGCTAGATGCTACATCTGGTCAGAATGTAAATTCTCAAGTGGAAATATTCTCAAAAGCTGCAGGTTTAACTGGGATTATTATGACTAAATTAGATGGAACAGCAAGGGGTGGAGTATTAGTAAGTGTTACCAATAAGTTCAACTTACCTATATATAGAATTGGTTTAGGTGAAAAAATTGATGATTTGGAAATTTTTGATCCTAAACTCTTTTCAAAGGTTATTGTTGGTTTGGACAATGATACTATTTAACTGAAGTAAATTTTGGCATAAAAAGTATGTTGAATATATTATATAACATAGGAGTACTGCGTAGTGAATGAAGATAATAAGGAAAGACCTTTATCAAAATTAGTTTTAGAAATTGGTCCACTAATTATATTTTTTTTGTGTTACTATAAAGCACCAATACCTGAAAATATAGTAAATGATATAGATGCAGCAAATCTGTTTAAGATAATATTTGCAACTAAAATATTTGTGCCAGCAATTTTAATTGCTTTGTTTATTAGCTGGTTACAAACAAAAAAATTAGCAAAAATGCCTTTAATTACTGCCATCTTGGTTGTTGTATTTGGAGGATTAACAATTTGGTTAAATAATCCTGTATTTATCAAAATGAAACCAACAATTATTTATTTGATTTTTTCTGCAGTGTTGGGTTACGGGTTATTAAATAAAAAAAGTTATATAAAATATCTAATGGGTTCAGCTATTCCAATGAATGAAGAAGGCTGGTTTCTTTTGAGTAAAAGATTTGCAGGGTTTTTTGTTTTACTTGCTTTAACTAATGAGATTATCTGGCGATTTTTTTCTCAAGACTTTTGGGTAAATTTTAAAACATTTGGTTTACCAATTCTCTTGATTATATTCATGGCAATGCAGTTAAATTTATTCAATAAATATTCAAATAAAATAAATAAAGATTTAGATTAATATCCGATTATTGATTAATGAATTTATAAAATTTTGTTTTCATTATCTCTTTTGTAATTGGCCCGGCATGTCTAAATATTACCCTACCTTCTTGATCAATTGCAAATGTTTCAGGTACCCCATAAACACCCCACTCTATGGCATTTCTTCCTGATTGATCTGTTCCAATTTTAAGGAACGGATTTCCATACTCTTTTAAAAAGTTAAGGGCTGAATTCTTTTTATCTTTGTAGTTTACTCCATAAAGTTCTACGTTTTCTAATTCTGATAATCTTTCTAGTTGAGGATGTTCTACTCTACAAGGTGGGCACCAACTAGCCCAAAAATTAACTAATCTGATTTTATTTTCCTTTACAGAGTTTAAATCTTTTTTACTGACTAAATCGTAACTTCCCAAGTTTTCAAGCACAAGAGGTGGGGGAGATTTACCAATTAAAACAGATGGTAGGCTTTCCCTATCATATTGCTGTAATGCAATAAAAGCTACTAGCATTAATAAAAAAAAAATTAATAGAGGAAAAAATTTAAAAAAATTGACTTTTTTATTTATCATTTAAAATATCAATATTTAAATTTTTAAGGTCTTTTTTAACTTTTTTTGCGTCAAAATAGGTAGATACAATTACAATAGATACCAGAGAAAATGTTCCCACGTAAGAAATCAACACTTCAAAAGTATATTTGCCAAAATCCAACATTAACCATCCCTAGCATTTAATAAAATATTAATTTTTCTTTTTTGTATTTCTGTCTTTATTCTTATTAACAACAAAGTCAAAAACAACAATACAAATCCTATAATGCATATAATAAGAGGAAAATAAAATACATTATCAATATTTTCCTCTTTATCTAATGATAGGGATGGTCCCTGATGAAGACCTTGATCCCAAAAAAACACAGCATATCTCGAAAGAAGTGCAAAAATAGAACCAACTATACATAGCCAAGATGATAAGTCTCCTATTTTATCACTGAACTTCATAGCCTGCCAAATTGACAAATATCCAAGATAAAACATTAATAAAATTGCAAAGGAAGTTAGTCTTGGATCCCAAGCCCAATATGTACCCCAAATTGGCTTTCCCCAAATTGCCCCAGTTAATATGGCTGACAAAGTCATAATTAGGCCAATTAATGCTGCTGATTTTGCAGCTATCAAACTAACATGGTGCCTTCTTATTAACCAAATAATTGATGCTAAAAACATCATGAAATATATATTTATTGCTAGAAAAGCAGTTGGTACATGTATAAAAATAATTTTTACTGATGATCCTTGCCTGTAATCCTCTGGTGTAAAAAATAGGCCCCATACTAGGCCTACAGATAAGGTTATAATTGTTAATATCAAAAACAAAGGCACAATTTTATTTGCTATACTTAAGAAATTATTTGGATTTGCAAACTCCCAAATGTTTTTTCTAAATTTGATCATTGGTTATCTCATGTGTAATGGATTTTAATTATTAGTGAAGTGATAAAAGGGGTAATTGCAATACATATCAATGATAAAGCAAAAAGAATTAAATGTGCCATGATGTCGTAGGTTGAATTTGCTATTAAGAGAGATATTTTCATTCCAAATATAATTATAGGAAGAAAAGTAGGAAGTATAAAAATAGAGATTAATAAATTCCCTCCTTTTTCACCTAAAGTCAAAGCAGCTCCGATTGTTGAAATGAAGCTTAAAGCGGGTGTAGATAATAGCATTACTAAACAAATTAATATAGAATGGTATATTGTGATACCAAGAGGAAAACTGATTAAAGGTATTAAGATTATAATAGGTAAATTGGTTGTTATCCAATGGACAATTGATTTAATAAAGATAATTGTTTCTATTGATGTATTTGATAAGACATATAAATCAAGTGTTCCATCATCAAAATCCTCCTGAAACATTGTTTTAATTGAAAGTAGAGAAGAAAGAGAAATAGCAATCCAAATTATTGCTAATAAAGTTTTTTCGGAACTTTCTCCAATTTGACCAAATCCAATACCAACTATTAAAATTAAAATAATAAAAAAACTTGTAGAAAGTAATATGCCTTTATTTGCTAATGCAAAAAGTAACTCATATTTTAAAAGGTGAAAATTCAATTTCATAGGATTAAATAAAAGGATCTCTTTCGCGGTTCTTAGGTGGATTTAAGGTCAAAATTATATTTTGGTTATTCGACGAAATGAAGTCTTCATGAGAAGCCACTATTGTTATCCCTCCTTTTTTTTGGTGATCTTTTAAATAGTTTTTTAACCTACTTACATTTTCAATATCTAATGAAGTTGTAGGTTCATCTAAAAGCAAAACTTTCTTATTATCTATTGATAATCTTGATAAACCTAATCTTCTTTTCTGACCTTCGGAGCATTCATAAATTCTTCGATTAAGAATTTTTTTCAAATTAAATGTGTCCGCCTCAAGGTTATATTTTTTTTCTGAGACACCTTCCCAAAAATCAATTTGTTGTTTTACTGTTAGATAGTTTTTTAGAGAATTACTATGTCCTATGTAAAAAAAATTATTATAAATTATATCATTACTGTTTGTTATATCTTTATTGTTTAAACTGATTTTACCAGTCCATGCTTTAATAAAGCCTGCTAATAATCTAAGGAGTGTTGATTTACCTGAACCATTTGGTCCTTTAATAAAACAAACATCGCCTGATTTAATTTTAAAACTGAGATCTGAAAAAATCAATTTTCCATCTCTTTTGCATGACAATGAGGATCCTATTAAATTCATTTTTTTAATTTCATATTTACAGAATACTAAATTTTGATCTTAGATTTTTTACTATTTTATATACATAGTAATCAAATTTTTGAAATAATTAATATTAAAAATATGAGTCATAAAACTTTTGAGGAAATTTATTCTCTGAAATAAAAAATTCTTTTTATTTAAATTAATATTTGATAATTAAAGTTTGTATCCATTTGATTGCATTTAAATCAATATTTAAAAGAAGTTTATTACTTGAAAGCTTATGATTGTAAGTATAAATAAAATTACTTTAATTTTTTAATGGGATAATAAAATGAGCTTATATAATGCTTATTTGAATGAAATTACAGAAAGAAAGAAAATTGGATTGTCTCCTAAACCTATTGATAGTGGAGATCTAACAAGCGAAATTGTTTCTAAAATAAAGAATAAAATAAACAAGGAAAGAGATAATGCTTTAAATTTATTAATATATAATACTCTTCCTGGAACAACGTCTGCTGCAAGAGTAAAAGCAGATTTCTTAAAGGAAATCATAACAGGTAAAATTCAAATAGAAGAAATCACCCAAACCTTTGCACTTGAACTACTTTCACACATGAAGGGAGGACCATCTATAGAAGTTCTCTTAGATCTTTCACTTGGAGAAAACAAGACAACTGCAAAAAAATCAGCTCAAATCTTAAAGTCCCAAATTTTTCTTTATGAACATGATACTAATAGATTAATAGAAGCATATAAAGGTGGTAATGAAATAGCCAAGGAATTATTGATAAGCTATTCAAATGCTGAATTTTTTACAAGTTTACCCAATCTAGAAGAGGAATTAAAAATTGTTACCTATGTTGCTGCAGAAGGCGATATCTCTACAGATTTACTTTCCCCAGGGAACCAGGCTCATTCTAGATCTGATAGAGAATTACATGGTCAATGTTTTATTTCAAAAATTGCTCAAGATGAAATAAATAAACTTAAAGAGCTTCATCCTGATAAGAGGATCATGATAGTGGCAGAAAAAGGAACAATGGGTGTAGGTTCCTCAAGGATGTCTGGTATTAATAATGTAGCTCTTTGGACTGGAAAAAAATCTAGTCCATATATACCTTTTGTAAACTATTTTCCAATTGTTGCTGGGACAAATGGAATTTCACCAATATTTATGACAACAGTTGGGGTAACTGGAGGAATAGGAATTGACTTAAAAAATTGGAAAAAGAAACGAGATAATGACGGAAATGTTATTTTAAACAATGATGGGGAACCTATTCTTGAGCAGTCTTACAGTGTAGATACTGGAACAGTTTTAGTCATAAATACAAAGAAGAAAAAACTTTACGGTGAAGATGGTAAAGAACTAGTAGATATCTCCTCATCTTTTACTCCACAAAAAATGGAATTCATAAGAGCTGGAAGCTCTTATTCAATTATTTTTGGAAAAAAATTACAAAGCCTTGCTTCTAATATTCTTGGTATAAATAATAAAATTACATTTGCTCAATCAAAAATGAAACTTGCTGATGGAAAAGGGTTAACAGCTGTTGAAAAAATCTTTAATAAAAATGCAATAGATATACCACAAAATTCTGTTTTACTCAGTGGTTCTGACGTTAGGGTTAAAGTTAATATTATTGGTTCTCAGGATACAACCGGTCTTATGACCTCCCAAGAACTTGAGGCTATGGCAGCTACAAAAATATCAGAATCTGTTGATGGTGCTTATCAATCAGGATGTCATACTGCTTCTGTTTGGGATATAAAGGCCCAGAATAATATCCCCAAACTTATGAAATTTATGAACGACTTTGGTTTAATTACTGGCCGAGATCCTAAAGAAAAATATCATCCTATGACTGATGTTATCCATAAAGTATTAAATGACCTAACAGTAGACGATTGGTCTATAATAATCGGAGGTGATTCTCATACCAGGATGTCAAAGGGGATTGCTTTCGGAGCAGACTCTGGAACAGTTGCCCTTGCACTTGCAACTGGTGAAGTATCAATGGTGATACCTGAAACAGTTAAAGTTACCTTTAATGGTATGTTAAAAAATCACATTGATTTCAGAGATGTAGTACACTCAACACAAGCTCAAATGTTAGATCAATTTGGTGAAAATGTTTTTCAAGGAAGAGTAATAGAAGTACACATAGGAACTTTGCTTTCAGATCAAGCTTTTACCTTCACTGATTGGACAGCTGAAATGAAGGCTAAAGCTTCGATTTGCATTTCTAACGATGAAACCTTGATAAAATCTCTTGAAATTTCAAAAAAACGAATTCATCTAATGATAAATAAAGGTATGGATAACCAAAATAAGACACTTCATAAATTAATAAAAATAGCTGAAAAAAGAATCCGAGAAATTAAATCTGGTAAAGTACCAGCAATCTCACCTGATAAAGACGCAAAATATTTTGCAGAAGTTATAGTTGATCTAGATATAATAGACGAACCAATGATAGCTGATCCTGATGTTAATAATATTGACATATCTAAAAGATATACACATGATACTATTCGACCAATTTCTTATTATAAAGCTAACAAAAAAGTAGATTTAGGTTTTGTTGGTTCTTGTATGGTTCATAAGGGTGACATAAAAATAGTTGCTAAAATGCTGAAAAACCTAGAGGAAAAAAAAGGAACAGTGAAGTTTAAGGCTCCATTAATAGTAGCCGCTCCAACCTACAATATTATAGACGAACTAAAGGATGATGGTGATTGGGATGTTTTACAGAAATACTCTGGATTTGAGTTTAATGATAATAACCCAAAAAATACTGCAAGAAAAAATTATAAAAATATTTTATACTTGGAAAGGCCTGGTTGCAATCTGTGTATGGGGAATCAAGAAAAAGCAGCTAAAGGTGATACTGTACTAGCTACATCTACTAGATTGTTTAAGGGAAGAGTGGTTGAAGACTCTGAAAACAAAAAAGGCGAATCTTTACTTGCTTCTACTCCTGTAGTTGTTTTATCTGCTATC
>CACOBR010000032.1 GCA_902625475.1 uncultured Alphaproteobacteria bacterium | reverse complement strand
GGTGGGTATAAAGGAATCTACACCCCTATTTAATGCATCAATTAATTGAGTTACTGCCCAACCACCACAAACATGTAATTTATTTTTAGTAATTTTTTTTATCTTTGTGTATTTCTTTCCTGCATTTTGAGTTTCGATTTTAAGCCATTTAAATTTATTTATTTCATCAAATAATTTCAGTATTTTTTTTTGACTAAGACCAGTACCAAGCCAATCTAAATCCTGAACCATAATAATTTCAGGACCAACTTTAGCTATTTCTTTTAGTAATTTTAAATTATCAGCAGTACTTGTATTTTGATTGATCTGTATATTAATTCCAGTTGCGTTATTTTTTTTTGCAATTTTGGATAATTTAATACTATCTTCATTTTGTAAATCGCTCACACTAACTATAAAAGGTATTCTCTCTTTATTTGTATATTTTACTAATTCAATAAAGGCTATTTTTTCTTGAAATGATAGTAATTTGTGTTCACCTGCAACAGCAAGTCCAAGCATACCACTGCAACCACTTCTTATGGTATGTTTAACAAGTTTTTCTAATGATTTTAGGTCTAAATCTCCTTTTTTAGAAAATGGTGTATTTAAACTAGGTAATATTCCTTTCATATTTATTTAATTTTAAAATTATTATTCATAATTAAATTTAAAAACCTTCTTGTTTATTTAACATAATCATTTTTGAATTTATAAGGTGTAGCTTTTATCCCACCTAAATTTTCACATTTTTTTGATGCTGCTAAATTTGCATATTTACAAGCGTTTACTATTGGAGTTCCTATTGAAACTGCATATGTAAATGCACCATGCCATACATCACCAGCAGCTAGTGTGTCTTTGGCATTAATTTTAGGTGGTTTAAGTTGTACTAAATCATCATTATCAAGAAAAAATACTCCTTCTTCACCGTTAGTAACACATGAAAAATTATTAGCAAAATTTTTTACTATTTTTAAAGCTTTCTTAATTGATTTGGTATTGGTAAAAGATTCTAATCCTTGCATTGAAAAAGCAACATGGGAGGCTTCTTTTACAGATCTTTCACAAACAGGAGTTTCAGCATCTAAAACACCAGGTTTTTTATTTTTTTTTGCTTCTTTTAAAATAAATATACTAGCATTTTTCAACCTTCCATCTGTTAAATAAGCATTAAATATATTTTTTTCTATAAAATTATTTTGATCAAAATCTAAATTATCAGACCTAAAGTTAACTATTTGCCTTTCGCCATTATTATCTATCGTTATGGAAGAGTTTGAAGTATTTATATTATTTTTAATTAATAAATGATCAGTATCAATATTTTCCTTTTTGAGTTCTTTTATAATAAAATGACCAAAAAAATCATTTCCTATAGAACTTACAAATGTTGCAGATCCACCTAATCTTGTTATGGCTATAGAGGCATTACATGCATTTCCTCCAGTTGAGAATATTTGTTTTTTTGAAACGTATTTAATTCCTTTGTTAGGTAATTTATTTAAATAATAAATTAAGTCTACAGTTACTAAACCAACAACAAGTATAGATT
The DNA here is from genome assembly GCA_902625475.1 of uncultured Alphaproteobacteria bacterium. Classification (GTDB taxonomy): domain Bacteria; phylum Pseudomonadota; class Alphaproteobacteria; order Rhodobacterales; family Rhodobacteraceae; genus CACIIZ01. The sequence goes on along the minus strand of CACOBR010000032.1, from coordinate 6,005 downwards.
TCATATTTTCATCAAATTTACAAATTATTTAACTTTAAAATTTAGTTTTTTTATCCTTCATATCCAAACTGACGTGGCAACCATAATACTAGGTCAGGTATAGAAACCATCATAAAAAGTGCTATTATTAAAACAAATAGAAAAGGAATAACTTCCTTGATGATTTCACCTAATGGTATTCTAGACACTGCATTAATTACAAATAATAAAACGCCATAGGGAGGAGTAATTAAACCAATCATACAATTCACAACTGCTACTACTCCAAAGTGTACAAAATCTATTCCTAACTCCCTACAAGAGGGCAAAAAAAGTGGAATGATTACAAGAATTAAAGTTGTAGCATCTAGTATACATCCTAATAGTAGAATTAATATATTTACACCAATAAGAAATAATAATGGAGAAACATCCAATCCCACAAGATATCCTGCAATTATATCTGGAATATTTTCAGAAGCTACAATGTAATTTAAAATTAAAGCTCCACCTATGACTAAACCAACTGCAGCTGACGAGCGGGCTGACTCTACTAAAATTCTATAAAAATTAGAAAAAGATAGTGCCCTATAAAAAATTGAAGCTAAAATAAGTGCATAAAAAGCTGCTACAGCTGCAGCCTCAGTTGGAGTTGTTACGCCTCCATAAATACAATATAACAATATGATGGGCATTAATAATGCTGGAAATGCATTAAAAGTTATTTTAGGTAATTCCTGTAAAGGTACAGATTCTTCAGGCTCATATCCTCTTTTAATTGCTATTAAACTGTTCATAGCCATAAGGACAGCTCCCATCAATATTCCGGGTATTATACCTCCAAGGAAAAGATAACCTATTGAACTATTAGAAACCAATGCATAGAGGACCATTGGAATCGAAGGGGGTATGATTGGTCCAATTGTGGCAGATGCTGCAGTTATTGCTGCTGCATAACCTCTAGTATAGTGACCAGATTTAACCATCATATTTATTATGATTTTTCCAATTCCTGCTGCATCAGCTACTGCTGACCCTGACATTCCAGAAAATATTATACTAGCCACTACATTTACGTGACCAAGGCCACCTTTAAACCTACCAACTACCGCAACACAAAAACTTAAAAGTCTATCGCTTATAGTCCCAGCATTCATAATATTTGCTGCAACAATAAATAATGGAACTGCTAGTAAAATAAAGCTACTATATAAACCATCTAAAATAACTTTACCTGCTAAACCTATTCCTTGACCTCCTACCCAAAGGTAGGCACAAGAACTTACAAAAATTGCATATGCTATAGGTGTACCAATAGCTGATAAACTAAATAAAAGTATTAAACAAATTATAAACTCATAAGACATTTTTATTCTCGCTCGATGAATTTATTTCATCAGCATCTGAATATAATAAATCAAATTCTGCAGAGTTTTTATAAACATAATAGGCTCTATAAAAATAACGAATTGATACAGCAATACAGAATATGAAGAAAACCATATAAATATCTCTTACACGTATCCAATCTCCAAAAACATTTGAAAGTGTTGCTGTTTTTTTCAATCTTAAAATATAAAACTTACTCCAAGTAGGTTCTATTACAATTAAAAGAGTAATAGCAATTATCAAAGCACTAATAATAGCCAGCCATTTGCGTATTTTTGGAGAAACACTAGTATATAGCATATCAAAAATAACATGGTCCCGTTGTCTTACTATTAAGCCATTTCCCCAAAAAACCATCCAAATCCACATCAAAAGACAAAAATCAAGTGTCCATCCATAAAGAGTCGGATCAAGAAAAGGAAAAATTTCTTTTATCCATTCTGCACGTGCAGTATATCGTATAGTAACTTGAAGAATAAAAGTTGCAAACATGGCGGCCATCATTAAGGCCGCCACAATTTCAAAAGCGTGAATAATTCTACTTTTTATATTTTCCATAGAACTTCACGCAGTTTTTTTAATTTCCTAATGAATTAATTTTATCTAAAACTCCATCAGGCCATGGATCAGAGGCATCTGTTTCTAAATACATTTTTTGAACATGACTTCTAAATGCTGCAAGGTTTGGTTCATAAATTTCAAGCCCCTGCTCTTTTAAGAAAGCTACTAAGTCCTCTTCTTTTTGAAGCTGGATTTGTCGAGCACTTTCAGCTGCATCAACAGCTGCCTTTTGCACTGTAGCTTGTTGGTCTGAATTTAAGTTATCCCAAACTGCTTTTGAAAAAGCAACATAATTTAAATCTACTAAATGAGATGTAAGTGCTATTTGGCAAGTAACCTCATAGAATTTTGCATCCACAACTGTTGGAAGTGGATTATCTTGACCATCAACAGATTTAGTTTGAAGAGCTGTATAAACTTCTGTAAATGCCATTGGTGTAGGATTTGCTCCTAGAGCCTTACCTAAAAATTGCCATGCATCAGTGCCTGGCATTCTCAAATTAATTCCAGCAAGGTCAGAAGGTGTTTGTACATTAACTTCATCTTTACATTGACGTAAGTTTACATGTCTTCTTCCTAAATACATTATGCTTAATAATTTTACACCTAATTCTTTCTCTACCATTGCTTTAAATGGATCCATTAAAGAGTCATTGAAAACTTTTACTTGGTGGGCAGCATTTTGGTGTACATAACCAGTAGCAAATATTGAAAACTCTGGAAAAAATTGAGCTAATTCTTGAGCTGAAGTAATTGACATTTCTAAATCACCTGAAGCAATAGCTTCGAGTTCTGAATTTTGCTTAATTAAAGATGCATTATAATAAGGCTCATATTTTGCAAAACTAGCAACAGCAGGTGCAAATACTTTTTCTAAAGCAATACTTCTTTGATCAGTAGCTGATGCAGGAGTTGACATTCTTAATGTAACATGACCGTCAGCAAAAGCTATAGAAACAAAACTAACTACAAATAAAGTAACTAGAGTTGTTAATTTTTGTAATATATTTAAATGTAGATATTTCATGATTATTTTCTCCTTATAACAACAAGAAGATTACAGATTTTCAAATGTAATTCAACAGTATTAGGGTACTAAATAAATTATAAATTAAATTATTTTTTTTAACTCATCTATTATCTGATTAGATGATTTAATCAAAGGTGGCCTTACATTTAGCCATATTTTATTATTTGTTTTTAAGTATAATAAGGTTTTTATTGCTGGAACTACTGGAAAATTCAAAATTTTATTAACAATTTTATTAATTGATGGATTTTCTTGCTTATTTTCAATTACATCCAAAATCTCCTTTGGATAAATATTTGATAATCCACAAATAGAACCGTCTCCACCTAATTTAAGGACCTTAGCAATTAATCTTTCATCCCCGACAGTAGTCAGAATACTATTATGTTTAAGAAATTTATTAGTTTGTTCAATATCACCAGAACTATCTTTAACACCTTTTACAAAATTGTCACTAAATTGATCTTGTAATCTTCTTATGAGTTCAGCATCTATTCTAATTTTAGTGATTTGCGGAATATTATAGAGTAAAATTGAATTTTGATTTGATATACTATTAAAGAGATTAGTAAACCAACTTTCAAGAGCGTCTTTATGAAGTTCTTTAAAGAAAAATGGTGGTGAAACTAAAAAATTTTTTATGCCTAATTTATTATAATTTTCTATCTCTAATTTTGCTGTTTTGTAACTTGATTGAATAATAGACACATAAGTTTGTTTTGTCTTTAATTCATGGGACAATAAATACTCCAAGGATTTAATTTTTTCTTTCAAACTAATTGATGGTCCTTCCCCAGTTGTTCCAAAAAATGTAAATGATTTAATATTATATTTTAGAAGATAAGATATATGATTTCTAAATTCGCTAAGTTCAATTTTATTTTTTTTGTCGAAAGGTGTTGCTATAGCAACTGATAAACCAAACAATATTTTCACCATTGATGATAATTTAAAAATCAATAATATCTAAACATTAATTTATTATAAAATCTAATGATTATTTAATAAGTGATTATTATTTATTATAAATATGTTGAGTTGATTAATAAATTTAATTCTTAAATAATGGTCGTGCATTAATTGAAAAAAAACTATAAATTTAAAAATGATAACTTTGAACTCAATTTACCTTCTTCAATTAAATTAGGAGATGTAGCTGGCATTTCTTTAGATGAAAAAGATAATATTTATCTTTTTAATAGAGGTGAAAATCCTATAATTGTTATTAATCAAAAGGGTGAATTAATAACAACATGGGGGCATGGTATTTTTAAAAATCCTCATGGAGCTCATATAGGTCATGATCAAAATATTTATCTAACAGATAATGGAGATCATACATTAAGAAAATTTACATTAAATGGTAAATTACTTCTTCAAATTGGAATTCCTGATTCGTCTCCTGGTTTTATGAGTGGTAAACCATTTTGTAGGTGTACTCATTCTGCATTAACACCTGAGGGTAATATAATCGTATCAGATGGTTATGGAAATGCATCTATTCATATTTTTGATCAAAATGGAAAACATCTAAAAACATGGGGGAATCCTGGATCTTTACCTGGTGAATTTAATTTACCTCACAATGTTTGTTGTGATGAAGATGGATGGATCTATGTTGCTGATAGAGAAAACTCCAGAATTCAAATTTTTAATACTGATGGAAAATTCGAAAAACAAATCACTAATATGCACAGGCCTAGTGGTTTAGCAATTACTCCAGGGTCCAATCCAGATTTAATTATTGGTGAATTAGCATCATATCTTGAAGTTAATAAAAACTTTCCAAACCTTGGTCCTTTTGTAAGTATTTTTAATACTCAGAGCAATTTATTATATAGAATAAGAAATAAAATTAAAACTAGTTCAACTTATGGAATGTTAGTATCACCACACTCAATTGCTTATGATTCATTTGGAAATATTTATGTTGGGGATGTTGTAGAGACTGACTGGCATCACTTGCACGCAAATCAACCTATGCCCAAGCATATAAAAAGATTTCATAGATTTGCAAATATTATTATATGAAAAAACTATAAATAAACATTTTGAAATAACAAATTAGACATTATAAGGACAAAATATGAAAAAACTTTTGATAGCCTATTTAATTGTTATATTGTTCAATACTAACTGTAGTAAAATTAGAAATGATACAACTATGATGTTATGTACTAGTTTGGAAACAAATCCAAAATTGTGTTCTAAAACTATATCAAAAAATCTTTGATTTTATTTACTCTTTTTATTTATTAATTAATATTAATCCTGTAATTACTAGAAAAGCGGCAAAAATAAAATCTGGTGTCATAACTTCACTTAAAATTAACCATCCAAAAAAAATTGTGAATATTGGTGTTAAAAAAGAAAAGCTGGCAACACCAGAAGCTGGATATTTTGATAATAACCATAACCAGAATAAAAAACCTCCAGCAACAACGACTATAGACTGAAAAAGTAATCCCCAGATGTGAATAATCTGAAAGTCACGTATTGGATCTTCAATAAAAAATGAAAAACAAATTAAAATTGGACCCGAAACCATTACCATCCATAACAACTGCATTTCAGGCATTTCTTTGTTAAAATTCGAATTTTTTGCAATTATAATAAGTAAAGCCCAGAACAGTGCTGCCAAAAATGCTAAAAAGTCTCCAAACAAACTTGAAGAATTAATAATAAGACCACTATCATTTTTAGAAACTGATATTACAACTCCTGAAAAAGCTAAAATTAATCCAAGCAGTTTAATAAAAGAGAGCTTTTCTTTATTTTTTGTGAAAAAAAGTAAGATAGTTAACCAAAGCGGCATAGAATAATAAATGATTGAATTTCTTGAGACGCTAGTAAAATCTAATGCTAGAAAAAGAAATAAAAACTCTAAAGCAAAAACTAATCCAGCAATTAAACAAATGTTTGTATTTTTTTTATTAAAAACAATTGGTTTTCTAGTAAACTTCATCCATATAATGATAAATAAAAAAGCAATAAATGATCTAATTCCTGCAAAAAATATTGGATTTAAACCAACATTTACAATTTT
>CACOBR010000031.1 GCA_902625475.1 uncultured Alphaproteobacteria bacterium | reverse complement strand
TTAAATATCCACAGCAATAAGCATATCCTACTTATTTAATCTTTCTCTTAAAAGTTTACCAGGTTTAAAAAATGGAACAAATTTTTCATTTACTTCCACACTTATACCGGTTCTTGGATTCCTACCAATTCGAGGTTTTCTATGTTTAACAGAAAACGCACCGAAACCTCTTAATTCTGCTCTTCTTCCATTTGATAAAGCAGATGTTATTTCATTAAAAATAGTTTCTACTAATCTTTCAACATCTCTTTGATAAAGATGTGGGTTTTCTTCAGATATTTTTTGTACAAGCTCAGATTTGATCATAGATAACTCCAGTATTTTTATGTTAGTACTTTTAAAAAAAATTTTCAACGTACTAAAGACATTAATTTTAAACTATTTGTATATTCTGGAACAGATTTTAAACTATCAAAAGAAATTCTATTAATAATTTCATTTAAATAGAATTTTTTACTTGGAGTTTCTATATCAATAATTGGTAAACCTTTAAAATCTGGATAATTTGTTTCTAGATATTTTAATGCCTCTTTTTCTGTTCCAATTCCGTCAATTAAGCCCAAGTCCAATGCCATTCCACCTGTTAATGTTCTTCCGTCTGATACTAACTCAAGTACACTTTGATTTATATTTCTATTTTTTTTTATTATAGAAATAAACCAATCAAAACTGTAATTAACCAATTTTTGGTTATTAATTTTGACAAGAGGGTCTAAGGGAGATAAAGGATTCTGACCTCCTTTAATTTTTCCTGATTTTGTAGTATCAGTTCTAACTCCAATCTTTTCAGATAGTTCTGAAAAATTTTGATTTTCAACAATTACACCAATTGAACCAGTTAATGTATTTTGTCTTGCAAGAATATAGTTTGAAGCCAGAGCTACTATATAACCACCGGAGGTAGCGATTTCACCCATCAAAGAAATTACTGGTTTTTTTTGAGATAAACTATTAATTGCAACATAAAGACTTTCAGAACCAACTACAGTTCCACCTGGACTATTAATCTTCACAAGAACTGATTTAACATTGTCATTTTTGGCCAAATTATCAATTATTTCTACTATTTCGCTATTATCAAAAATAATACCATTAATATTTATCCTAGCTATATGTGAAAAATTAGAGGAGAAATTAGTAAAAAACGAAAATAAATATATAACAGTGGCTAGAATTATTGAGATTAGTATGCCACGCCATAATCCTTTTCTATACCATTTTTTTTTAGTTTCTTCTAAAATCTGCCAATCTAAAGACATCCTAAAAAGCTTTAATCTTTTTCTTCCTCTTTATTCAATGCAGCACCTAATATATCTCCTAAAGAAGCTCCAGAGTCAGACGATCCATATTGTTGTACTGCCTCTTTTTCTTCAGCTATTTCTTTGGCTTTAATTGAGAAACTTACTTTGCGATTTGCTTTATCAATATTAGTAATTCTAGCATCAACTTTGTCACCTACAACAAATTTGTCTGAACGTTGCTCTGACCTATCTCTAGATAAATCTGATCTCCTAATAAAGGAATTTATGCCATTATATTCAACATCAACACCATTTTCCTGTAGTTTCGAAATTGTTACTGTAACAATCTGTCCTCTTTTTAGGCCACTCACAGTATCGGAAAAAGGATCTTTCTCTAAAGCTTTTATTGATAAAGAAATTCTTTCTTTCTCAATATCAATGTCTGTTACTTGGGCTTTTACTGAATCACCTTTTTTATAGATTTCTAGTGCCTCCTCACCCGATTTGTTCCAATCAAGGTCAGTCAAATGAACCATTCCATCAATATCTTCTCCTAAACCAATGAATAAACCAAATTCTGTTATATTTTTTATTTCACCCTCTACACTGCTTCCAACTGGGTTATTTTCTGCAAAATTTTCCCAAGGATTTCCTTTAGTTTGTTTTAAGCCTAGGCTCACTCTTCTCTTATCAGTATCAATTTCTAAAACCATAACTTCTAATTCTTGACTAGTAGATACTATCTTTCCTGGGTGTACGTTTTTTTTAGTCCAAGACATTTCAGAAACATGAACTAATCCTTCCACTCCAGACTCAAGTTCAACAAATGCCCCATAATCAGTAATATTTGTAACTCTCCCAGTATGATTTGATCCCAAAGGATACCTTTGCTCTACATCACTCCATGGATCGTCTTGAAGTTGCTTCATTCCAAGGCTAATTCTATGAGTATCCTTATTAATTTTAATCACTTGAACTTTAATAGTATCTCCAATATTTAATAACTCTGAAGGATGATTTACCCTCCTCCATGCCATATCAGTTACGTGTAAAAGACCATCAACTCCTCCAAGATCAATAAATGCACCATACTCTGTAATATTTTTTACAACTCCATCAGCAATTGATCCTTCAGCAAGATTACCCACCAACTCTGCTCTTTGCTCAGCTCTGGATTCTTCTAAAATAGCTCGTCTGGAAACAACAATGTTTCCTCTACGTCTGTCCATTTTTAAAATTTGAAAAGGCTGAGATACATTCATAAGTGAGTTGGTATCTCTTATTGGTCTAACATCAACTTGGCTTCCAGGAAGAAAAGCGATTGCCCCTCCAAGGTCAACTGTAAAACCACCTTTAACTCTGCCAAAAATAATACCATCTACCTTCTCCTCTTTTCCTGAGGCTTTTTCTAAGCGATCCCATGCTTCTTCACGTCTTGCCTTTTCTCTACTTAATAAAGCTTCTCCCCTAGATCCTTCTACCTTCTCAAGGTAAACTTCTACGGTATCACCAACTGATATTTCAGGAGTTTGACCTGGTCCAGAGAACTCTCTCAAATCAACTCTACCTTCCATTTTATATCCAATATCAATAATAGCCTGGCCAGCTTCAATCGCTATTACTGATCCATTTACTACTTCACCCTCTTTAGGTGTAGAGCTATCTAAACTCTCATTAAGTAATTTTTCAAAAGCCTCCATGGTAGCAAGTGCTGGCATATAGGTCTCCTTATTGTATTTTGATTCTTTAAAATTTATGAAATATGTTAATATAGTATAAATTCAACTATTCAATGTTATTTTTCTAATTTCCTTGAAATTATTTTAATAATTTTTTTTAATCCATCATCAGAAGTAATATTTGATGTATCTAATAAGTAAGCATCTTTTGCTGATACTAATGGTGAGAGTTGTCTGTTTTTATCGATATAATCTCTCTTTGTTAAATCATCAATTATATCATTTAAATTCAAATTTGAATCTGAATTATTTTTTAGATATTGGTCATACCTTCTTTTAGCTCTTATCTCTATATCAGCATCCACAAATATTTTAATGTCAGCGTTTGGACATACTACAGTTCCAATATCTCTACCATCTAATACAGTACCCCCTTCTTGCATCGCAAATTCTCTTTGATAAGTTAAAAGATTATCTCTAACAATTTTATTTTTGGAAATTATGCTAGCTTTAAATGATATTTCTTCGTTTCTTAAATGACTTAATTTGAAATCTTTGTTAATTAATAATCTTAATGAATCTTGCACGATTTGTTTTGAAATTTCAGAATGTATTTCTGAGGATTTTAAATAATAGGCTACAACTCTATATAAAATTCCAGTATCTAGATATTTAAAACCAAAATGATTTGCTGTTTTTTTTGCTAAAGTTCCCTTTCCAGAAGCTGCAGTTCCATCAATAGCAACTATAAATTTCATTGTTTTCTATATAAAACAAGGTTTATTTTTAATTCTAAAAGGGACATCTTTTAACTCTTTGATATTGATATATCTAATCCTAATGAATTCATAAGATCAATAAAATTTGGAAAACTTGTTTTAATTGCAGATGCTCCACGTATCTCAACACTTTTCTCAGTAACACTTCCGAGAATAGCAAAAGACATAGCAATTCTGTGATCATTTGAGGCATCGATTATGCTTCCACCATTTATTTTTTGATTTCCTTTACCAAAAATAGTCAATTTATCTTGTTTTTCTGAAACACTCACACCACTTTTCTTCAAACCATCTGAAACAGCACTTATTCTATCACTTTCTTTAAATCTTAGCTCCTTTATTCCATTCATTATTGTAGGGCCTTTAGCTGTAGCCGCTAAAATAGATAAAATAGGATATTCATCAATCATTCTAGGAGATCTTTCCTCAGGTATTTCAATCCCCTTTAAATTAGGGGAGTAAGTCACATGTATATCAGCAACTAATTCTCCAGTTTCCAAATTCTTGTTCTTAATTTTTATATTTGCTCCCATTTCAATTAATGTATCTATAAATCCGTCTCTCAAAGGATTTAAACCAACATTTTTTATAACAATTTCAGAATTTGGTATCATGCAAGCTGAAGCAATTGGAAATGCAGCTGAAGAAATATCACCTGGAACCTTAATAGCACTTGTAGTAATTTTTGAAAAACCATTAACTGAAATAATTTTACTTAATCCTTTTCTCTTAACTTTTATATTAGCACCAAAAGACTCCAACATTTTTTCTGTATGATCTCTAGTAGCTTCATTTTCTGTAATGCTTGTTGTACCTTTTACATTTAAACCTGCAAGCAAAATAGCAGATTTTACTTGTGCAGAAGGAATTTTGAGAATGTGGTTAATTGGAATAGGTTCATTAGATCCAATAACATGTATAGGTAGTTTACAATCGTAATTAGTTGAAAAATAAGCACCAAACTCAGATAATGGTTCTACAACTCTATCCATTGGTCTGTTGCGAAGACTTTCATCTCCCGTAAAAGTTGCTTTAATAGGACATGTTGATACCAATCCCATTAATAATCTAACTGAGGTACCAGAATTTCCACAATCTATAATGTCGTCTGGTTCACAGAATCCACCTATTCCAACACCATGTACAAACCAATCATTTCCTTTCTTATATATATCAACACCCAAGGCTTTTAATCCATTTGCAGTTTTAAATACATCTTCAGATTCTAAAAGATCTGATATTACAGTTTTTCCAACTGCCAAGCTTCCTAATATTAGTGCTCTGTGAGATATAGATTTATCACTAGGAACATAAATTTGTCCCTTCAACGCAGAAGATTTACCTGAGATAATAGTTTGAAACTTTTTATTCATATTTTTTTTTGAAGATTAAATAGTTAGTGTTTCTTCCTGAACCTATAGCTTTTTTTTCATACTTTGTATTGAAATTCCTTGTATTGGCAATTTTACTTTGAGATAAATTCGAGTTAATTAAATCAAAATCCTTTTTTTTTTTCATAATCCCTAATATTTGAGCAGCATAGTCATCAATATCTGTTGCTATATTAATTGTTCCATTTTTTTTTAATAGAGAACACAAGTAGGAAGCATTATTTTCATTGAAAAATCTTCTTTTTTTATGCTTATTTTTGGGCCATGGATCTGGAAATAAGACATAAATTTCGTTTAAAGATGATAAGTTTAAATTATAAATTAAATCAAGACAATTTCCAAAATGGATACGTAAATTAGCTATTTTGTATTTGACGATCTTATTTAACAAACTTGCAACGCCGTTCTCAAAAATTTCACAACCAATAAATCCTACGTTTGGGCATGATAAGGCCTTGTCAAAGAGAAAATCACCCATTCCAAAACCAATTTCAAGTCTAATATCCGTTATTTTTAAATTATGAAATAAATTGTATGGGTTTATTTTTTTTAATTTAGGTATATGTCCATTATAACTTGGGAATATGGAAAATTCGTTAAGGTATTTGTCAAGATTTTTCTGTTGTAAATTACTTAGTTTTTTGCCTTTTCTCCTTCCAAATATTTTTTTTTGTTTGTCTTCCTTAAACATATAAATATTTAACTAATAGAATTTTTATTAAGTTATATTTTGTTTAAGTTTTTCAGTAAGATCTGTTTTTTCCCAAGAAAAACTACCATCATCCTCATGAGGTTGCCCAAAATGACCATAAGCTGCGGTTTTTGAATATATTGGTTTTTGTAAATTAAGATGTTTAATTATACCTGAAGGACTTAAATCCATACTTTTTAAGATACTATTAATTATCTTTATCTCTGGAACATTACTAGAATTAAATGTATTTACAAAAATTGACAGTGGCTGTGAAACACCAATTGCATAAGAAAGTTGAATAACACATTTTTCCGCCAAACCAGCTGATACTATGTTTTTTGCTAAATATCTTGCAGCATAGGCTGCTGATCTATCTACTTTAGTGGGATCTTTGCCCGAAAATGCTCCGCCCCCATGAGGAGCTGACCCACCATAAGTATCAACAATTATTTTTCTGCCAGTAAGTCCTGCATCACCATCTGGACCACCTATAACGAATTTTCCAGTAGGGTTTACATGCCAAATTGTATCCTTTGTAATCCATCCATCAGGTAAAGTATCTAAAATGTAAGGTGTAATTATTTCTTTAATATTATCTGAAGTAAACTTTTCATCAAAATGCTGAATAGAAACAACAATGGATTTTATACTTTGAGGAATTCCATTAATATAGTTTACTGTTAATTGAGACTTGGAGTCTGGGCCTAGTGTGTCTTTAAGCTCATTTTTTCTTGCAATACTAAGCCGTTTCAAAATAGCTTGAGAATATTGAAGAGGAGCAGGCATTAATTCTGGTGTTTCATTAACTGCATATCCAAACATTATACCTTGATCACCAGCCCCTTCTCTATCAACACCTTGTGCAATGTCTGGAGATTGCTGGTGAAGCAGATTTAAAATTTTTAAGTCATTCCAATGAAACCCTTTTTGTTCATAACCAATGTTTTTAACTGTTGACCTTACAGTTTCTCTTACAAGCTCGGATAGATCTTCAATTTTCAATGTATTTTTAAGCCCAACCTCTCCTCCGACTACCACTTGATTAGTGGTTGCAAAAACTTCACACCCAACTCTAGCTTGGTGATCTATCTTTATGAGTTCATCTAAAATCGCATCTGAAATTTTATCACAGACCTTATCTGGGTGACCTTCAGATACTGACTCTGAAGTGAAATCATATTGTAATTTTTCTGCCATATTTTTTTTAATATCAAATAAGCTTAACTTTTATCTTTAGTCTTTTTAAAACATAAAAAATAGAATAGTGCAAATAAACAAATTAATAAAAGATTCCAATTTTTTGATCCAAATTTAGAATACAACGTTTCATCAATTTTTTTTGGAATTTTTACATCTAAATAACCTTGAATATTCAGTGGTATTTTTTTTAGAATTCTTCCATATGGATCAATCAATGCAGAGATTCCCGTATTAGCAGATCTTAAAACAGGTAATCCTTGTTCTATTGCTCTTGCTCTTATTTGAACAATGTGTTGTTGTGGACCATTATATGATCCAAACCAGGCATCATTTGTTAAATGGACAATAAAATCTGAATTTACCGTATTTGCATCGATCTCATTTGAAAAAATAGATTCATAGCAAATAAATAAAGAGATTTTGATAGAATTATCAATTACAATTTCATTTGTTTTTGTTCCAACGCTAAAGCCTGTAATTCCATTATTTTTAATTCCAGTTTCTACAAATATTTTTAAAAAATTATTAAATGGTACAAACTCTCCAAATGGAACTAAATGTTTTTTATCATATATTTGTTCCACTTCACCATTTGCATTTAAATAATATGCTGAGTTAAATAATTTATTAGAGTTTTTATCATACCTTCTTGCTCCCAGAATGATAGGCTTTGAAATATTATTTAATATTATATTTTGAAAATTTTTTTTATACTCCAAAAAAATGGAACTGATGTTTCAGGCCATATTAATATATCAACATTTTTTGAATTTTTATTACTAAGCTTAATTAGCTTATTAAAATTATCCTCTTCTA
>CACOBR010000030.1 GCA_902625475.1 uncultured Alphaproteobacteria bacterium | reverse complement strand
GGAGGTGGAGTTGTAGGCACTAGCATTGCTTATCACTTACAAAAGGGTGGTTGGAAAGATATTGTTTTAATAGAAAGGGATGAATTGACTTCTGGGTCTACATGGCATGCAGCAGGACTGCTTCCCTTATTTAATATGTCGTATGCAACAAGCCATATTCATGATTACTCTGTTAAATTTTATAAAAAATTAGAGAAAGAACTGAATACCGATATTGGCTTTAAAGTAGTAGGTAATTTAAGAATGGCTCAGACTCAAGATCGTATGGATGAATTTATGCTATACAGTTCTACGGCAGATACGGTAAATATTCCTTATGAATGGAAAAATCCCAAACAAATTAAAGATAGATGGCCTTTAGTTTATTCTGAAGATTTAAAAGGTGCTATTTATCACCCAACTGATGGATACATAAATCCCGCTGATTTAACACAAGCAATAGCGAGAAGTGCCCGTTCAAATGATGTAAAAATTGAAAGGAAAACTCAAGCAGATTCCTTTTACTGGGATGGAAATTCTTGGCACGTACAATGCTCAAAAATGTTTGAAAAAGGTGGAAATTTATTAGTAAGCCAGGAAAAAGTCACTTATATTGCTGAACATGTTGTTACTGCTACTGGAAATCATGTACAAAATACTTCTAAACTTATAAAAACAAAGATTGCTGCAATACCTGTAGAACATCAGTATATTGTAACTGAAGAAGATCCAAAACTTATTGAATACAGAAAAAATAATGATGAGCATCCAGTTCTTAGGGATGCTGATGCAAAATGGTATGTGAGAGAGGAAAGGGGAGGATGGATATTAGGACCATACGAAAAAAACGCACCAGCAAGATTTCAATATAATGTGCCTGATAGTTTTAGAGCTGATTTATTTCCTTTAGAACTTGAGAGAATTGAAAATGAATATTTATCTTTCATCAAAAGAATACCCAGTAGTGAAACTTTGGGTATTAAAGATGATTTCAATGGTCCTATTTGTTATACACCAGATGGCAATCCCCTTTTAGGACCAGCATTTGGTTTACAAAACCTATGGTTAGCAGAGGGTTTTTCATTTGGAATAACTGCAGCAGGTGGAGCAGGATATTATTTAGCCCAGATGATGATCAATGGAGAGGCAGAAATAGATATGACCAGCCTTGATCCAAAAAGGTATGGATCATGGATTACTACAGAATATACATCTAGAAAGAATGAGGAGTGTTATGAACATGTTTACATTCTTCACCATCCAGATGAGGAAAGACCAGCTTGCAGACCATTAAGGACTTTTCCTTGTTACGATCGATTAAAAAAATTAGGAGCACAATTTGGTCAGGTAAATGGATGGGAAAGACCCAACTATTATGCCAATAAAGATTTTAATGATCTTGATTCAAGGAGCTTTAGAAGAGGAAAATGGTGGGAATATTCTAAAAATGAAGCTCAAGCAATTAGGCATCAAGTAGGCTTAATCGAAATTTCCGCATTTACAAAACATATAGTAAAAGGTCCTGGCGCAGCTCTTTTTTTGGATTGGTTTACTTGTAATAATCTACCAAATATCAATAGAATAAATTTGACATATTGCCTGACTACTTCAGGAACTGTTAGGTCGGAATATACAATAGTAAGAAAAAGTGAAAATGAATTTTATCTTATATCAGCTGGTGCTCTTACAGATTATGATAAGGATTATTTGATCAAAAAGGCCCAAGATAAAGAAAAAGAATTTGGCTATATTGAAATTCAAGACGTAACAAGTCAATTTGGAACTTTCGCTATTGCAGGACCAAAGTCTAAAGAATTAATGATAAGTTTAACTAATAGTGAAAACCCTGAAAAGTTATTTTCAAATGAAAATTTTCCATGGCTTTCGTCCAAAGAGATTGAAATAAATATGATACCAACACTTGCTATAAGGGTAGCTTATACAGGAGAATTAGGTTGGGAATTACATTATCCCGTAGAGTTTCAAAATAAACTACTTGATTTACTTTTGTTATCAGGAAAAAACTTTGATCTTAAATTAGTCGGTTCAAGAGCTCAAAACTGGTTACGACAAGAAAAAAGCTACAGAGCCTTTGGAAATGAACTCGGTAGAGATGCTTGTTTAGTTGAAGCAGGATTAGAAAAATTTATAAATTTTAATAAAGAATTCCTTGGGAAGGATGCACTTCAAAAACGTAATATAAAATCGAAGTGTGTAACTTTACTAATCGATGGACCAAAGGATTGTGATCCTTGGGGTAGAGAAGCCATTTATAAAGATGGTAAAACCATTGGAAGACTTACTTCAGGTGGATATTCAGTTTTTTTTGAAAAATCAATTGGGATGGGTTATGTAGATAAAGTTTATGCAAATATTGGTGAAAAATTAGAAGTAAAAATGTTAAATCAACTTTGGCCTGCTACAATAGTTGAAGATAGTCCCTACGATCAAAATAATTCAAAAATTAGAAATAGATAGTAATAATTTGAATTTATCCATTTTCTGATATTGCTTTAGAAAAAATCTCACTATCAACATTTCCTCCACTTACTACAACAATTATATCTTTTTCATTCAGTTTATCCGCAGAAAAAATTGCTGCAGCGGCAGCAACAGCTCCTCCTGGCTCTGAAACAATTTTAAAATGTTGATATAAAAATTTCATGGCTTTTAAAACTTCTTTCTCACTAACAACTAAACCTTCACCTGCGTTTCTTTTTAATATTGGAAAAGTCAATTCACCAGGTGTGGGGGTAAGAATTGCATCACATATTGATGGATTATTAGTTTCATTAATTTCTCTTTTACCTGATTTCAATGATCTTGCGGTATCATCATAAAACTCTGGTTCACAAGTTCTCAATTTATAAAAAGGAGCATATTTTTCCAGAGCAAGTAATATACCTGCTGACAGTCCTCCTCCTCCACAACAAACTAATACTTCGGCTTTTTCTACGCCTAATTTTTTGGATTGTTTGATAATCTCTAAACCACAAGTTCCCTGGCCAGCAATGATTAAGTCGTCATCATAGGGTTTAATAAGTGTTAGTTTTTTTTCATTAGCTATATTTTCTCCAATTTTTTCTCTTATCTCAGTATATCTATCATAAAAAATTATTTCAGAATTATAATCCAAAGTATTTGATATTTTTTGTTTTGGAGCATCTTTTGGCATTACTATAAGAGATGGTATATCATGCGCCTTACACGCAGCTGCTACACCTTGTGCATGATTACCTGAAGAGTACGCGACGACACCATTTAAAATTTTATTTTCTTTTTTTAAATGGGAGATTGCACACCAAGCCCCTCTAAATTTGAAACTACCCGTTATCTGTAGACATTCAGGTTTTATGAAAATATTTTTTCCTAAAATTTCATTAACTTTTGAATTAAACAACAATGGTGTTTCATAAACAATGTTTCTTGCATACTTTTGTGATTGAATTATTAAATCTATATTAGACAATTTAGATGTCCTTTATTTGTCGTCATAATATCTGAAGCACTGCATTTAAATCACTTCCAACCCAATTTGGTTTCCATTGAATCTTTTCCTCAGGTAATTTGTTTCTATTGATCCATATACTGGAAAATCCAAAAGCTGTCCCTCCAGCTGCATCCCAGCCATTAGAAGAAACAAAAACAAAATCCTTGATATCGCACCCAAAATGCTCAAGTACCAAGTGATAGACTTTTTCATTTGGTTTAAAAAGGCCTAATTTTTCAGCAGATAAAATGGTATCTAAATAATTATTTATATTAGATTTTGTAGCTGCATTATTAAGCATTTCCACAGTGCCATTTGATAATATAGCAGATGGGTAGCCTGCAGATTTTAATTCCTTTAATACCCCCAAAACTTCTGGAAATGTATCTAGTTCTTTATAAAGTTCGAGCAAGTCACTTTTTAAATTATCATTTTTGTTTAAACTATAAAATTCTAATGCATAATCTAGTGCATCTTCTGTTATTTTCCAAAAATTAGTCCTATACCCAATTGAATTATAATACCATGTATAACCTATTTGTTTATCACGCCATAAGTTAGATACCTTTGCCCAGATTTTCATAAAATCTGGATCAGCCATTTTTTTTGAATAGTTTCTAGCTGCTGCATTAACATCAAAAAGAGTCCCATAGGCATCAAAAATGATTATTTTATTCATTCAAATTCTCCTATCAAAAAGAAAAGAATTATTAGATATTGTCAATTTGCGGAAGACCCATAATATGATAACCACCATCAACATACAGAATTTCACCAGTTGTAGAAGAACTATTATCACTTAATAAATAAAGTGCGGCATTTCCTACAGATTCTAGGTCTGCATTTTTTCTAAGGGGTGCATTTTTTTCAGTCGTCCTAAATACTTGCCGTGCTCCCCCAATTGCTGCACCTGCTAATGTTTTCATAGGTCCAGGGCTAATAGCATTTACTCGTATTTTATTTGGCCCTAAGTCATTTGCAAGATACCTAACTGATGATTCTAAAGCAGCTTTTACGGGCCCCATAACATTATAATTTGGAGTAACACGTTGACTCCCCATATAGGAAACAGTAAGCAAAGAACCCCCATTTGGCATTAGAGGAATAGACCTTTTTGCAAGATTTACAAAGCTATAGCATGAAATATCTAAAGATTTTAAGAAATTTTTTCTTGAGGTATTAACAAACCTTCCATTTAATTCTTCTTTATCTGAATAAGCCAATGCATGAACTAAAAAATCTAATTTTCCCCACTTTTTGTGGATCTCTTCGAAAAGTTTATCTAAAGAATCTTCATTTTGCACATCTGCTAGCATACAAATTTTAGCATCAACACTTTCAGCTAGTGGACCAACTCTTTTTAATAAATTTTCATTTTGATAGGAAAGGGCAATTTCAGCTCCAGAATCTGACAATACTTTAGAAATTCCCCAAGCAATAGATCTCTCATTTGCAACACCGAGTATCAAACCACACTTATTTTCCATTGTTACTGGCATTAATCTCTTAACTTACTAAAAGCTAATGTTGCATTAGTTCCACCAAATCCAAAACTATTTGAGATTACTGTATCAAACTCAACATTATTTCTAGATTTCATCAATATTTCATTTGTTTTTAAATCAATATCTAAATTAAAAATATTTGAACTTGCTGATAAAAATCCTGAGTGCATCATTAAGATCGAATATATAGCTTCATGAACACCTGCTGCACCTAAACTATGTCCGGTCAAAGACTTAGTAGATGAAATAGGTGGAATATCCTTGTTTCCAAAAATTCTTCTAATGGCTTCAACCTCAACTACATCTCCCGCAGGTGTTGAAGTTCCATGTGCATTTATATATGAAACTTTACGATCTTCTATACTGGACAAAGCAAGCTTCATTGACCTTTCACCTCCCTCACCAGAAGGAGCTACCATATCGTGACCATCAGAAGTTGCTCCATATCCTGTGATTTCAGCATATATTTTTGCACCTCTTGCTTTTGCGTGTTCGTAACATTCCAATACTAATACTCCAGCCCCTCCTGAAATTACAAACCCATCCCTATCTTTATCATAAGCCCTTGATGCAGTTTCAGGTATATCATTATATTTGCTGGACATTGCTCCCATCGCATCAAAAAGGCATGATAAGGTCCAATCTAATTCTTCTCCCCCACCTGCAAATATAATGTCTTGTTTTCCTAATTGAATTTGCTCTAAACCATTGCCAATACAATGAGCAGATGTCGAACAAGCTGATGAAATTGAATAGTTAACTCCTTTTATCTTAAAAGGAGTAGCTAAACACGCTGAATTAGTTGAAGACATCCCTCTAGTCACCATAAATGGACCCATTCTTTTTGGGCTCTTTTTTTCTAAAACTATTTGATGGGCAGCAAAAAGGTTTTTTGTAGAAGGTCCTCCTGATCCTACAATTAGACCCGTTCTTTCATTTGAGATTTCAGTTTCAGTTAAACCACTATCTTTAATTGCTTGCTCCATAGCAATATAATTGTAAGCAGCTCCATCCCCCATAAATCTTAGTTGTCTTTTGTCTATATGATCGGATAGATTAATTTTTGGCATACCATGAACCTGAGATCTAAAACCATGGAATTCGTACTCTTCAGAAAATGTAATACCAGATTTTCCTTTTTTTAAAGATTCGGTTACTTCTTTTGCGTCTAGTCCAATTGATGAAATAATACCCAAACCTGTAACAACTACTCTTTTCATAAATGTCTCTCCTAGAAATAACCTAAAATAAAAGAATTATAAAAATTCTAATCTTCAAACAAACCCACCTTGAGCCCTTTAGCACTAAAAATTTCTTCACCATCTGCAAATACTTTTCCATCAGATATTCCTAGCTTAAGTCTTCTTTCCAAAACCCTAGAAAAATTAATTTCATATCTTACTAATTTCGTATGTGGTGTTACCATACCTTTAAATTTAACCTCGCCAACTCCTAGTGCTCTCCCACGACCTTTTAGTCCCCTCCAACCTAAATTGAAACCTGTTAATTGCCACAAAGCATCAAGGCCAAGGCAGCCTGGCATAACTGGGTCACCAACAAAGTGACAGTCAAAAAACCACAAATTTGGACTAATAATCAATTCTGCAACAACATGTCCCATTTTATTAGTTCCACTGTCTTTAGATATTTCACAAATATGGTCAAACATAAGCATAGGTGGCATGGGTAATTGGGGATTTCCAATACCAAACATTTCACCACTAGAACATTTTAATAATTCCTCTTTAGTAATTTTCATATTATCTACCGATATATTTACAGAATTTACTATTCATACCACTGTTAGTAATATTGGCGCAAGAACTACCTAGCGATATATAAAAGATAAAATAAAAAAAGAATAAAAATTACAGTTCATAAATCTATGTAAGAACAAATTTTTTATTGATGAAAAAATTTAAAAATATTATCATAAATCACTAATTTAGAATATATATATGATGAATACGAAAAAATTTTGTGCTACAAATTGGCTCTACAAAGTAGGTTTACGTCCTACGAAACAAAGAATATTATTGGCCAATCTTTTAATGGGAGATGGTAGACATAAACACTTTACAGCTGAAGATCTGTTTGAAAAAGCAAAAGAAAAAAAATTAAAAGTTTCATTAGCTACAGTTTATAATACTTTGCATTCTTTTTCAGATTCTGGCTTATTAAATAAAATAATTGTGGATGGTTCTCGCTGTTATTTCGATACAAGGCTCGATAATCATACTCATTTTTATTGGGAAGCAACAGGAAAATTAAGTGATGCACCTGGTAATTTTCTTGAAATTCAGAATTTACCTAAACCTCCAAAGAATTCAAAAATTACTAATGTAGATATAATAATACGCCTTAAAGAATATTAAAAAGATCTTGTTTCCTTTTTGATATTTATGAAGTTTTAGCTCTTATATTGTTATTTAATATAGTAGATTTATTATGATAAATATTTTTAAAAAGAAAAAAAAAGAAGCTTCAAGGTTGGTAGGACTTGATATAGCCCTCAAAGTCAGTAGTTTTGTAACTGGAAAAGAACACCTTCACTATGGTTTATGGGAAAAACTAGATGTTACTCTTGAAAACTTAGGAAAAGCACAAGAAGCCTATACTAATCTACTATTTAAATATTTACCAAAAAAAGAACCCCAAAAAAAATTAGAAATTTTAGATATTGGTGGAGGCGCGGGTGAGAATGCTAAAAAATTAATTGAAAGAGGACACAGAGTAACAATAATTGTTCCAAGTAAAATTTTAGCTGAGCATGCCAAAATAAATACAAACAAAAAGGCAGAAATTTTGATAACAACTTTTGAAGATTATATACCAAAATCTAATTCCTTTGATTTATGCTTATTTGCTGAAAGTTTTCAATATATCCCAATAAAAACTGCACTCAAAAAAGCGAGTATATTATTAAAAAATAATGGAGAAATACTAATAGCAGATTGTTTTAGATCCGATAAAAAACAAATTGGAATTATTCGACAACCTGGTGGTGGTGCATCATTAAAGAGTATGGAAAAAGAATTGGAAATACAAAAATTCAAAATTCTTGTAAGA
>CACOBR010000029.1 GCA_902625475.1 uncultured Alphaproteobacteria bacterium | reverse complement strand
TTCCTATGAAGCAAAAGATATTGAGGTATTAGAAGGACTAGAGCCAGTAAGAAAACGTCCTGGAATGTATATTGGTGGAACGGATGATAAGGCAATTCACCATTTAGCATTAGAAATACTAGATAATTCGATGGATGAGGCAATCGCAGGTCATGCAGATTTGATAAAAATATCACTTTTAGATCATAATACATTACAAATTGAAGATAATGGTAGAGGAATACCTATCGATGACCATCCCAAATTCCCAGGAAAATCTGCACTTGAGATAATAGTCAGCACGCTTCACGCCGGTGGAAAGTTTTCAAATGGTGCATACGAAACATCTGGAGGATTACATGGAGTGGGTATTTCAGTTGTAAATGCTTTATCTGAAAATTTAGAAGTCACGGTTATAAGAAATAAAAAAATATATTCTCAAAAATATTCTCGAGGGATAGTTAAATCAAATCTTGAATATATAGAAAAAACAACCAAAAAAAGTGGAACTATTGTTAAATTTACCCCCGACTCTCAAATATTTGGTATAAACTTTTCATTCTCATCAGATAAATTGTTTAAAGAATGTCAATCAAAAGCATATTTATTATCAGGAGTTAAAATAGTATGGACTTGCAAAAAAGAACTAGTAAAAAATGAACAAACCTTAACAAATGAAATATTTTGTTACCCAAATGGCATTATTGATTTTTTAAACGGAAGTATTTCCTCTGACTATTTACTAAACAAAATTCATTTTACAGGTGATGTAAAACTTAAAGAAAAAAATACTAGTAATTTGAATGGTTCAATAAATTGGGTTTGTAATTGGAGTTTAAATCATACTCAGTTTTTTCGATCCTATTGTAATTTAATTCATACTTCTGATGGTGGAACTCATGAAATTGGGTTTTGGAATGCTATTTTAAAAGGTGTTAAATCATATGGAGAATTAGTAGGAAATAAAAAAGTTGCTCAAATAATAAAAGAAGATATAAGCTCACATCTCTGTGGTATTGTCTCACTCTTTATATCTAATCCCACTTTTTCAGGTCAAACAAAAGATAAATTAACTACCCAAGAAGTTATAAAAGCAGTCGAAAATTCTATTAAAGGACTTTTTGAAAATTGGCTTACTAATGATCCAAAAAATTCAAATCAACTTATTGAGAGTTTTATAGCAAAATCTGATGAAAGAATACGTAAAAAAAATGAAAAAGAAACCTTAAGAAAATCAGCGATAAAAAAACTACGTCTGCCAGGAAAATTATCAGATTGTTTACAAAATAATAAGCAAGGATCTGAATTATTTATTGTTGAGGGGGACAGCGCCGGGGGTAGTGCAAAACAAGCTAGAGACAGAAATTTTCAAGCTATCTTACCTCTAAAAGGGAAAATCTTGAATGTTATGAGTTCAACAACAGAAAAGATGCTACTTAATCAAGAAATAAACGATCTTTGCAAATGTTTAGGAGTAGATGTGGGTGATAAATTTAACTATGAAAATCTTAGATACGAAAAAATTATTATTATGACTGATGCAGATGTTGATGGTGCACATATTGCTTCTCTCTTGCTCACCTTCTTTTTTACACAAATGCCTGAATTAATTTTAAATGAAAATTTATATTTGGCAGTACCACCTTTGTTTCGTTTATCTACTGGTTCAAAAATTATATATGCGAGTTCAATTGAAGAAAAAGATAATATCTTATCCTCAAATTTGATTGGGAAAGGAAAAGTTGAGATAAGTAGGTTTAAGGGTTTAGGTGAGATGAACCCAATACAATTAAAACAAACCACCATGGATCCTAAAAAAAGAAAATTAATTTTAATAAATTCTAAGAGTGCTGATTTTTATTCTAATAATGAATTAGTTCAAAAACTGATGGGTAAAAATCCTGAACCTAGATTTGATTATATAATTGAAAATGCAAAATTTATTGAAACGAAGTATATCTAGACCACAAAATATTATTTAATTAAAATTAATTTTTTATTGACTTGAATAGAAAAAATTATCCTGTATTAACAAAACTTAACATTTAAACTAACTTTTTTATTCCAATGAAATCAAAAATCAATAAATTTTTTGCTTGGATAATTGTACTATTATTAGTTTTAGGGCTTGCAGGTTTTGGCTTGCAAGATGTACTTTCCAGATGGGGTACTTCAAAGTTAGCTACTGTTGGTGAAGTAGAAATATCTACTGAGGAATTTGGACAAAGTTTTATTAGAGAAATTAACTATATTTCTCAAAATATTGGGAAAAATCTTACTATTGAAGAAGCAAAATCGTTTGGTCTTCATTTGCAAGTGGTTGAAAGGTTAATAAATAGATCTCTTCTGGATCAATTATTAATTGATCTTAAAATTTCAGTAGGTGATATATTATTACTTAAGAATCTTAAAATCAATCCAAACTTTAAAAACGCTGAGGGTAATTTTGATCGCAAAAAATATAATGATTATCTCAGTAAAATTAACTTGTCGGAAAATGAATTTGAAAAAATATTAAGAAATGATCTTTCCAGAGGATTATTTACACAAATACTAGATCCAAATTTTAATCATAACCAAAATATCGTTAAGACAATTGCAGGTTATATCGGTGAAGAGCGTAAAGTCAAACTTTATAGATTGAATTATGATACTAATACCTCATTACAAGGTTTTAATAAAGATGAAGTAAGAAAGTTTTATGAAAATAATAAAAACAATTACTCTTCAAAATCTATAAGAAAATATTCTGTATTAAATATAAATCAATCCCAATTTTTAAATGAAATTGAGATAACTGAAGAAGAGATTCAAAATATTTATGAAGAAAGGAAACAAAATTTTACTCAACCAGAGTTCAGGGAATTAAGTAGAATAATTTTTCAAACATCAGATTTAGCTAATGAATCACTAAATAAAATTCTAAGTAATGAGAAAACTTTTGAACAAATTGGTAAGGATTTAAATCTGAATAGGAAAGAAATAAATTTTGGCACTTATTCTAAAATAGATTTAGATGATGAATTGAGTGACTTTATTTTTGATGCTAAAATTAAAAAAAATTCAATTGTTGGACCAATAAATGGTGAATTAGGTTTTGAATTGTATAAAGTTAATAAAATAATACCAGAGTTTGTGTTAGGCGAAGAAAAAGCAAAATCACAAATTATAAATGAAATTCAATTAGAAAATTCATTAAACAAATTGTCTGAAATGATCCCAGAAGTAGAAGATATGATCGCATCAGGTGTAACTCTTGAAGAAATCGCAAGAAAATATCAAATGAATATTGAAAATATTGAGATATTAAAAGGTGGTGAACTTCCAAAAAAATATAGAAATAAAAATTTAAAAACTTATTTTGACGAGTCAAGTAATGACAATTCAGATTTATTACAAATTGAGGATAATACCTTTATTTCAATAAGGTTGGACGAAGAGATTGAACCTATAATACCAAGTTTTGAAAAAATTTATGATCAATTATTAGATGACTACAAAATATCACAAATATTGGAACTTATGGAAAAAGATCTTAACGAGGTAATTACTAATTATACCCTAGATGAGGCAGTTAAACTTAATGAAATAATTCATTTATTTGACGATACAATTAATAGAGAGACGAATGATAGTTTTAAGATTTTGAATAAACAAACTGTTGAAAATATTTTCCAAAATTCCGTTGGTGATTTTGTAATACAAAAAATGAATGAAAATAAAAACCCTTACCTTATATTAATAGAAACTACAAAAATAATTCCCGCCAGCTCCAAAAGTGGTTATGACAAAGTATTAAAAAACATACAAAATCAGGTTAACGAACAAGTAAAAAACGATTTAATAACATCATTATTAAACTCTCTAAGACAGACTTATGAACCAAAAGTCAACTATGAACTACTCAACCAAATAATTGATAATATACAATAATACAATGGATTTTCTTCCATCATTAAGCGAATTTAGCAATAAATTAAAAAAAAATAAGAATCAAATAGTTTATACTAAATTTTCTGCTGATTTAGATACTCCAGTTTCTTTGATGATGAAATTGGCTAAGGAGGAAAAAAATTCATTCCTGTTAGAATCCGTGACTGGAGGTGAAATAAAAGGTAGATATTCAGTTATTGGGATGAAACCTGATTTAATCTGGAAGTGTAATCTTGAAGAATCTGAAATCAATAGAAAAGTATTAGAAAAATCAAATAATTTTATTAAGCAATCTAATCCACCGGTATCAGAATTAAAGTCCCTTATAAAAGAAAGCTATCTACTAATTCCTGATAATTTACCTGCCATGTCAGCTGGGTTATTTGGTTATCTCAGTTATGAAATGATAAATTTTGAAAAAAAAATAAGTAAAATAAAAAATGACCTTAATTTACCTTTATCAATATTATTTAGACCATCAATAATTATAATTATAGACAATGTTAAGGGAGAAATAATTGCTATAAATCCAATTTGGGCAAACAGTAATAATTCTTTAAAAGTTTCTTCAAAAGATCTTTACAAAAAATCAATAAAAACTCTAAATAAAGTTATAAAAAAGATATCAATGCCATTAAAAGCATATAATTTTAATTTTAATAAAGAAGATAAAAATATAACTAAGGCTAAGAGTAATTTTACAAAAAAAGATTTTTTGAATTGTGTTAATAAAGCAATTGAATACATCCGTTTAGGTGACATACTTCAAGTAGTTTTAAGTCAGCGATGGAAATTAAAATATAAAAATAAATCTTTTTCTTTTTACAGAGCTTTGAGAAAAACAAATCCTTCTCCATATATGTTCTATTTTAATTTTGGAGAATTCCAAATAGTGGGTGCTAGTCCTGAAATATTAGTTAAAGTATCAAAAAATAAGGTTACAATTAGACCAATAGCAGGAACAAGACCAAGAGGAAATAATATCATTGAAGATAGTAAATACGAAAAAGATTTATTGAAAGATCCAAAAGAAAAATCAGAACATTTAATGCTTCTTGATTTGGGAAGAAATGATGTATCAAAGGTAAGCGAAATTGGATCAGTTAAAACTACAGAAAGCTTCATAATTGAAAAATACAGTCATGTTATGCATATAGTTTCAAATGTTGAAGGAAATCTAAATTCTAAAAATGATAGTGTTGATGCATTATTTGCAGGGCTTCCAGCCGGTACGGTGTCTGGGGCACCTAAAATAAGAGCAATGGAAATAATTGATGAATTGGAAAATCAAAATCGGGGCGTTTATGCTGGTGGAGTTGGATATTTTGGAGCATCAAATGAAATGGACATTTGTATTGCTTTAAGAACAGCTGTAATCAAAAATAATAATATATACATTCAAGCAGGAGCTGGTGTTGTTTTTGATAGCATACCTGAAAAAGAATATGAAGAAACACTAAATAAAGCTAAAGCTCTTTTTGAGGCAGTAGATATAACAAATCAGCAATTTTCGGATTAATTTAATAAATTCAAATATACTTTTAATATTATAAAAAATAAACCTATCACTACCCAGAATAGAATACCAAAAAAAATTCCTTTGAAAAAGCTACCATTTTTTTTATTAATATTATTCATTAATCTCTTTTCAAAAAGTTTTTTTTCTAATATCAAATTAATAAAAAATTTTAAAGTTTTTTCATGATAATCTTAATAGATAATTACGATAGCTTCACATATAACCTAGTTCACTATTTTGGTGAAATAGGTAATAATGTTACATTATTTAAAAATGATGAGAAAAACGCTAACGATTTACTAGATCTAAAGCCTAAAGCTATAGTAATTTCTCCAGGTCCTTGCAATCCAAATAAAGCAGGAGTATCCCTTGATATAACTAAAAAAGCAGCTTTAAAAAAAATTCCAATTCTAGGAGTATGTTTAGGACATCAAACAATTGGACAAGTGTTTGGAGCAAAAATTATTGCTACAAAAAAGATCGTACATGGAAAGACTGATAAAATAAATCATATTTGCAAAGGAATTTTTAATGAATTACCTTCCCCTTTTAATGCTACAAGATATCATTCATTATCAATATCAAAAAAAAACTTTCCAAAAAATTTAGAGATAACAGCTGAAACAGATTGTGGCGAGATTATGGCGATACAACATAAAAAATTGCCTGTTTATGGTGTTCAATTCCACCCAGAATCTATAATGAGTGAACATGGACATAAATTATTAAATAATTTTACAAAAATTATGGAAAGTATTTATGACGGTAAATAAAGATAAAATCTTTTTTGAAGCATTAGAAAAAAGTCTTTCTGTAGAAAAGTCAGAAATACTTTTTGATTATATAATGTTAGGTGAATTTTCTGATATTAGATTAAGTGCTATTTTATCAACTCTTCGTTCCAGAGGTGAGACTATTGAAGAAATTATTGGGGCAACAAAAGCTATGAGAAAACATAGCAAAAAAATCATATCAGATGAAAATACTATAGATATTGTTGGAACAGGTGGTGATGGAAAAGGAACTTTAAATATTTCTACTGCGAGTGCTCTAGTTGCAGCTGGTGCTGGAATAAAAGTAGCGAAACACGGAAATAAAAATATCTCATCAAAATCTGGTGCTGCAAATATATTAGAATCATTAGGTATAAATATAATGATGGATCCAAAGATAGCTAAACAAAGTTTGGATCAAATAGGTATTTGTTTTATGCTGGCACCTTTATATCATCCTGCAATGAAAAATGTAATGCCAGTTAGAACAGAATTAGGAACTAGAACTATATTTAATATTCTAGGCCCTATGACAAATCCTGCTGGTGTAAAAATACAATTAACAGGAGCTTTTGATAAAAAGTTGTTAGAACCAATGGCTCAAACTTTATTGTCATTAGGAACTAAATCCGCTTGGCTAGTTCATGGAGGTGATGGTACTGATGAATTATCAATATCAGGAATAAGTTATGTAATAGAAATAAAAAATGGCCTAATTAATAAATTTACGATTAATCCAAATGACTTAGGAATTACTACTCACCCATTTGGTCAGTTGATTGGTGGAGATTCCAAATATAACGCATCTGAATTAACAGCACTCTTATCAGGTAAAAAAAGTGCATATAGAGATTCTGTAATATTAAATTCTGCTGCTGCAATATATTTATCAGGAAAAGCAGAAAATCTAGAAGCCGGAATAATCAAAGCATCAAATTCTATTGATAATGGTTTTGCTCTTAGTAAATTAAAGAAACTAATAAACTTCTCTAAAGACAAATAATGAAACCATCAATATTACAAAAAATTAAAAATTATAAAATTAAAGAAATTCAAACTTTAAAGGATAATATTGGGACATCTTTTTTTGAAAAAGAAGCTTTTAATAAAACACCACCTCTTGGATTCCTTAATAAACTTAATACTATCAAACTTCCAAAAATAAATATTATTGCTGAAATAAAAAAAGCTTCGCCTTCTAAAGGTATAATATGCCATGACTTTGTTCCAGTAGACATTGCAGAATCCTACGAAAAGTATGGAGCCTCTTGTATATCTATTCTTACTGATAATCCTAGCTTCCAAGGAAAAAATGAGGATTTAATTAATGTCAAACAAAATTCTAATATTCCAATATTAAGAAAAGAATTTATTTTTGATGAAATTCAAGTTTATGAAAGTAGGTCTATAGGATCAGATTGTATTTTAATTATAATGGCAGCTTTAACTAACAAGGAGGCTTCTTTTATAGAAAGTAAAGCCTTTGAACTTGGTATGGATGTGATTTTAGAAATTCATAATCAAGAAGAATTAGATAGAGCTTTATGTATGAACTCAAGATTAATTGGAATTAATAACAGAGATCTGAATTCCTTCCAAACTGATTTGATAACAACTTTAAATCTCGCAAAACAAATTCCAAACGACTACACCGTTATATCTGAAAGTGGTATTTTTACTAGAAAAGACATTGAATTAATAATGGGGTGTGGTGTAAATTCATTTCTCATAGGAGAAAATTTTATGAAATCTAAAAATATAAAAAATGAATTTTCAAAACTATTAGTAAATTAAATGAACAAAAAAAAAGAAGCCGTACTTAGTCATATTGATGAACACGAAAAAGCTTCGATGGTGGATGTTCATGAAAAAAATATTACAAAAAGAAAAGCGATAGCTAGTTCAAAAGTTTTTCTAAATGATACATCTTATAAATTATTAAAAAAAAATAAATCAAAAAAGGGAGATATATTAAATACTGCTAGAATCGCAGGTATTATGGCTTCAAAAAAAACCTCTGAATTAATTCCACTATGTCACCAATTAAATTTAGAAAAGGTTGATATTAGTTATAATTTTCTTGAAAGTGAAAATTGTATCATAGTAAAGTCTACTTCAATCGCATCTGATAAAACAGGTGTTGAAATGGAGGCTCTAGTAGCCACTACAATAGCTAGCTTAACTATATATGATATGTTAAAAGCTGTTGATAAAAAAATTAAAATTAGTGACATTTGGCTTGATTATAAAGATGGTGGAAGGTCTAGTAAATTTGTCCGGGACTAATCAAAATTTGATTAACTTTGATGAAGCAATAAATTTAATTTTATCTCTGAAAAGATATATAGTAGTTAAAACTAAAAAAATTACTCTCAATAAATCTACAGGAAGAATTTTATCAAAGAAATTGATAACTTTATGTGATAATCCACCTGTAGATATTTCTTCTATGGATGGATATGCAATAAAAAAAAGAGATTTCAATAAAGAAAAAATTCTTAAAGTAGTTGATGAATCATCTGCTGGTTCTCCGAGCAAAAAAAAAGTATTAAATGGTCAAGCTGTAAGGATATTTACTGGTGGTGCTATTCCTTTTGGTACAAATAAAGTTATCATTCAAGAAGATGTAAAAATAATAAGTAAAAATAAAATTAGAATTACAGAATGTAATAATTTAGAAAATACATTCATTAGAAAAAAAGGTACTGATTTTAAAAAAGGAAACTTGATCGAACGTTATAGCATTCTTTCACCTAGAGATTTATTACTTTTTGCTTCTATGGGATATGGAAAGTTTGAAGTTTATAAAAAACTTAAAATTTCAATACTTTCAGTTGGTAATGAATTACTTCAGCCAGGGCAAAAAACAAAAAGAAATAAGATATATGCTTCTAACGCTTATGGAATTAGCAGTTTATTAAAAAAATACTCGTGCAAATGTGAAATCTTACCAATTTCAAAAGATACTATTCTCTCAATATCAAAAAATTTAATCTATGCTCTTAAAAATTCAGATTTAATTATAACAATTGGTGGAGCATCTGTTGGAAACTATGACCTTGTAAAAGATGCAATAAAAAAAATGGGGGGAGAATTTATTTTTGAAAAAGTAAATATTAGACCTGGAAAACCAACTTTTGCTGGAATTTTAAATAAAATACCAATAATTGGATTACCTGGAAATCCTGTTTCTTCCTATGTGTGTACACAATTATTTGTAATCCGATTAATTGAGGAAATTTTTAATTTAAAACCTAAAAATTTTTCATTATTATCTGTACACTTAGATTCAGATATACCTGCTAATGGTTCAAGAATGCATTTTATGAGAGGAAATGTATTTGCAAAAAATCAACAAAAAATCGTTTCGTTAAAAAAAGAACAAGATAGTTCTTTAACTAAAACTTTACAGGAATCAAATTGTTTAATTATAAGGCCGCCATTTGACCTTGCTAAAGCAAAAGGAGATAAAATAGATATTATTAAATTGATTTAATTTTCAAGATTTCTTGACATAAAAATAGAACAATTATAGAACATTAACAGAAAGAAATCTTATGCTTACAAAAAAACAATTAGAATTATTGATTTTTCTTGAAAAAAAAATAACACTTTCATCTATACCACCTTCATTTGAGGAAATGAAATCAGCTTTAAACCTTAAATCCAAATCAGGGATACATAGACTTATAAGTGCTCTTGAAGAAAGAGGATTTTTAAGAAGATTGCCTCATAGGGCAAGATCAATTGAAATTTTGAAGTCTTACAAATCAATAAGTAAATTATCTGAAAATAATTTTCATCAAATTAATTTAAATAAGAAAAGTGAAAATAATATTAATTCTTATAATATACCACTCGTTGGGAAAATAGCTGCTGGCTTACCAATTGATGCTATTTATAACGAAAATGAAAAATTGAATGTTCCAAATTATCTAATGGGTAATGGAAATTATTTTGCTCTTAATATAATTGGTGATTCAATGATTGATATCGGAATAAATGAAGGAGACATTGCAATAATAAAACAAAAAAATGATGCAAAGGATGGAGATTTAGTTGTAGCTCTAATTGATGAGACAGAAACCACTCTTAAAAGGTTTAGAAAAAATGGTAAAGAAGTAGTACTTGAAGCAGAAAATAAAAACTATAAATCACAAGTATATAAATCTGGGTCAAATATAAAAATTCAGGGTATATTATCCGGTTTAATTAGAAGATATAATTAATAAAATTGTATAGTCTATGTTTATAAAATGAGTCAATTTAAAAAAACTGATATTGTTACAAGATTTGCACCCTCGCCTACAGGTTATCTTCATATTGGAGGTGCACGTACAGCACTTTTCAATTGGATTTTTGCCAAAAAATGTAAAGGCAAATTTCTACTTAGAAT
>CACOBR010000028.1 GCA_902625475.1 uncultured Alphaproteobacteria bacterium | reverse complement strand
GAAATTTTATCATCAGAGGTTTTAACAATCCTAAACGGAACAGCAGGTATAACAAAAATATTACAATTACTTTTATTCAATGGAATCAAGCCCATAGCTTCAATAATTTTTTCAAATAATTTTGCAGCTTCATCTACATAAGGTTTTTGTTGCAATTCTTCTTCATAAGAAGGTGGTTCTGATACAAAAAGAATTTTAGAATCTCTGTTTCCAGAACCCAAAAGAAATTTATTAGATCCCTTTAGAGAATGAAATTTTTTAAACTCAAGTAAACCATTTTCAAGAGAAGTTATATCATTGAAATTATTTGAAAAACTTTCAACTTCCAAAATTAATTCTAAATTCTTGACATTTTGGCTTTTCCGCTCGATTAAAGATTTAGTATTACTCTGATTTTTATTTGAAAAATATTCCTCATCTTTTTTATCAATTCTTATTTCTTCTTTTTGGATAGTACTTAATCTAAATAATTGAGATAATAAATAATCATCATTATCCGTATTTGAATCAAGGA
The DNA here is from genome assembly GCA_902625475.1 of uncultured Alphaproteobacteria bacterium. Lineage (GTDB taxonomy): Bacteria > Pseudomonadota > Alphaproteobacteria > Rhodobacterales > Rhodobacteraceae > CACIIZ01. The sequence continues at coordinate 10,446 of CACOBR010000028.1, read as the reverse complement.
TACCAGCTTGTTTATAATCCCACAAAGAAGCAAAAATTATTTTTTTTATATCATTCAATTGTTAAATCTCTATATAAATTAAAAACTTTTCTGAAGATTATTGTTGGATAATATTTTATACTTATAATAAATTCAGACATAAAGAGGTAGTTTTAATTGTTAAATAGAAAAGATTTATTAAGCATCCAAGATTTGTCAAAGAAAGAAATTATTTCTATTATAAAAAATGCTGATAATTTTTATAAAAATAAAAAGATTTCTATAAAAGAGAGAGTTTTAAATAATCTGACACAAATAAATCTTTTCTTTGAAAATTCAACAAGAACGCAAGTAAGTTTTGAAATTGCCGGGACATTACTTGGAGCAAGTGTTGTAAATTTTCCCTTGAGTAACAGTTCTCAATCTAAAGGAGAAACACTCATTGACCTAGCTGCTACTTTAAACTCTATGAGCCCAGATATTTTAGTAATAAGGCATCCTAATTCAGGAGCAGTTCAATTAATTTCAGAAAAAGTCACATGTCCAGTAGTAAACGCAGGTGATGGAAATCATGAACATCCAACTCAGGCTTTATTAGACCTATTAACTATACAAAAAAGGGTGGGTAGGACAGATAATCTTAAAATAGCTATTTGTGGGGATATTTCTCATAGTAGAGTGGCCAGATCGAATATTTTTTGTCACAAAAAACTTGGAAATAAGATTACATTAATTGGACCAAAAACGTTAATACCAAGAAATATTGATAAGCTTGGTGTTGATATATCTTACAATATGGCTGATGGACTAAGAGATGTAGATGTAGTAATGGTTCTTAGATTACAAAAAGAGCGAATGGATGGAGGTTACTTCTCTTCAGAGAGAGAGTATTTTCATTTATACGGTCTTGATGATAGAAAAATGAAATATGCTAAACCTACAGCTATAATTATGCATCCTGGACCCATGAATAGAGGTATAGAAATTGATGGAAATCTAGCTGATAATTTAGATAAATCTGTAATTACTATGCAAGTAGAAGCAGGTTTGGCTGTAAGAATGTCAGTTTTAGAGCTCCTACTGAAAAACAAAAATGTCTAAAACAACATTTATAAATGCAATTTTGATTGATCTCAAATCTAATACTCTCACAAATGGATCTCTCACAATTGATGACGGTTTCATTGATAAAATTAATGGTCCTAGTAAAGGTAATATAATTGATTGTAAAAATAACTATTTAGCACCAGGGGTTATAGATCTAGGTGTTCATATCTGTGAACCGGGAGAAAGACATAAAGAAAGTTTTAAATCAGCGAGTATGGCAGCTGCTTCTGGAGGTGTTACCTCTATTGTAACTTTTCCAAATACAATTCCAGTAATTGATAATCCTGAGTTACTCGAATTTTTTATGAAAAGAGCAAGAGAATCAAGTAAGGTTAGAATATTACCAACTGCTGCCATTACAAAAAAAGTTGAAGGAAAAGAGATTTCTGAACTAAGTTTTTTACAAGATGCTGGGGCTATTGCATTTACAAATGGCCTAAAAACTATAAAAGACCCAAAAATTCTATTAAGAGCCTTAAATTACGCTTCATCTCTACAGAGTTTATTTATCGGTCATTGTGAAGATTATTATTTATCAAATAAAGTATCTGCTACTTCAAGTCTTTTTTCAACAAAGATGGGTTTATCGTCTGCTCCTATAGAAACTGAATTGATGGGTCTAGAGAGAGATGCTCTATTATCAGATTTAGCTAAGGTGAATTATCATGCAGCCCAAATAACTACAAAAAAAAGTTTTTTGAAAATTAAAGAGCTTAAATCAAAGAGAAATAATATTAGTGCTGGAATATCAATCCACCATCTCCTTTTTGATGAGTCTTACATAGAAAATTATAGAACATTTTTTAAGCTAAGTCCTCCACTAAGATCTATTTCAGATAAAGATTTTTTATTAAAAAATATTAAAGATGACACTATAGATACCATCAGTTCTTTTCATTTACCACAAGATGAAGAAAGTAAAAGATTACCTTTTGAAAAGGCGGCCTTTGGGGCAATTGGATTACAAACCTTACTACCAGCTTGTCTTAAATTAGTGCATGATAAAATTTTAGACCTACCTACTTTATTTAAAAAAATATCATTTAATCCTGCAAAATTATTAAATTTAAAATCTGGAATTTTAAAAGAAGATTACCCTGCGGATTTAATACTTTTTGATCCTGACAAACCATTTACAGTTGATAGATTCGAACTTTTATCAAAAGCGAAAAATACACCCTTTGACGGATATAAATTATATGGTGAAGTACTAAAAACTTTTGTAAAAGGTAAAGAAATTTATAAATCAAGGAATACAATTGATACCTGATGTTTTAAGATTTTGGGGTGCATCTCCAACAGCAAATGATGGTTTGATGTGGGTTTTTTGTATTTTTTTTATTTCCTATATAGTCGGTTCTATACCTTTTGGAGTTCTTATATCCAAACTTTATAAATTAGGTGATATTCGGAGTACAGGCTCTGGAAATATAGGTGCAACAAATGTTTTAAGATCAGGAAGCAAATCGGCAGCTTTTCTTACCTTAATGATGGACATAGCTAAAGGCTCAATTGTTGTATTTTTAGCTGGAGAATTCTTAGGAATTACTGCTTCACATTTTGCTGCGTTTGGAGTTTTTATAGGCCATCTCTTCTCTATCTTTCTATTTTTTAAGGGTGGAAAAGGAGTAGCTACATTTATTGGAATACAAATAATTTTAGATATTTATATTGGTATTTTTGTTTGTATGGTTTGGATATTTATTGCTTTAACAACAAGGTTTTCGTCTTTATCTTCATTAATTTCGTCTATTTTTTCTTTATTAATTTTAGTAATAATAAACGATTTGAGTTATATTTGGGTCCAAACTATAATGGTGTTATTAATAATAATCAGTCATAGAAAAAATATTTATAACTTAATTTTGGGAAAAGAAAGTAAAATAAAACTTATTTGATATTAATACGAGTATTCATTATAAATTTGCTTTATATTTTTTGACCAATCATTATTGTATTTAATGAGCATTTCGTCGGCCAGAGAAATACCCTGTTCTAGACTTGAAAATAAAGGAGACAAAAATTCACATTCATTCTGCTTAGTTCCATGAATATTTATTTTATTTCTAATTTTGAGTCCATTCTCAGAAATTTTAAGTATTTCATTAGCCAACTCTTTGACAGTTTTATTTTGTATTTTAGCATCAAAACCTAGTTTTGAAACATCCTTATAAAGTTTGAAACGCTCCTCTGAAGTCCATTCTTTGCAAATGTCCCAAGCTGCATCTAATGAAATTTTGTCATAAATTATTCCTACCCAAAATGCTGGAAGAGCACAAATTCTTGACCATGGGCCTGCATCCGCTCCACGCATTTCTATAAATTGTTTCAATCTTACTTCTGGAAAAATTGTGGTTAGATGATCAACCCAATCTGATAATTTAGGTTTTTCATTAGGAAGAATTGATAATCTACCCTCTAAAAAATCTCTAAAGGATAGACCCAAAGCATTGATGTATTTATTATTCCTTTTAATAAAATACATAGGAACATCTAATGCGTAATCCACCCACGACTCAAATCCATATCCTTCATCAAAAACAAATGGGAGCATACCTGTTCTTGATTTATCCGTATCGTGCCAAATTCTTGACCTAAAACTTTTAAATCCAGTAACTTTACCCTCAAAAAATGGAGATGCAGCAAACAGAGCGGTTGCGATAGGCTGTATTGCCAATCCAACTCTCATTTTTTTTACCATATCTGATTCCGAACTATAATCTAGATTCACTTGTACAGTGCATGTTCTAAACATCATTTTAGTTCCATGAGAACCAACTTTTTCCATATATGGTGCCATTAATTTATACCTATCTTTTGGCATGATTGGCATTTCGTCATGCAACCATTCTGGTGCAGATCCAAGTCCAATAAATCCAGAACCAATTCTGTCTGCAATTGTTTTAACCTCAGCCAAATGAGTGGCTACCTCTAAACACGTTTCATGAACACTATCTAAAAGTCCTCCTGATAATTCTAATTGACCACCCGGTTCCAATGTAATGTTTGCATCATCTTTTTTTAGACCTATAATAAAATCGTTTTCTTTAATGGGTTTCCATCCAAAAGTTTCAATAAGTCCCTTTAAAACACCAAGTACTGAACAATTACCTTTATAGGGTAATGGCTTTAAATTACTTTTCATAAAGCCAAACTTTTCATGTTCTGTTCCAATTTTCCATGAGCTTTTAGGTTTGCAGCCATCCTCTAAGTATTGGACAAGTTGATTTTTACCTTCTACTACTACATTCAATTTCGACATATTTAAACCATCCTTATCCAAAAAAAGAAAGAGCTTTAAAAAAAAGGAAGTTTAATTTAATCACGCGCCCAACTCCCAAAATAACTTTGCCAAATACTTACTGCTGAGACCATTGCCGTTTCTGCTCTTAAAATCTGCTTTCCTAAACTAACATTTTTTACAAATGGAAAATTATCTAAAAGTGTCTTTTCTTTTTGTGAAAATCCACCTTCTGGACCTACTAAGATGGCAGCTGGAGATGGTTTTAAATTATGAAATACTTTAAAAATAGGATCACCCTCTAATTTTTCATCACAAAAAAATAAAATTCTATTGCTATCCCATTCATTTAAAACATTTTCAAGTTTATTTAAATCAAGTAAATTTGGGATCCATGTACTGCCACATTGTTGTGCAGAGCTAACCATTATTTTTTTATTTCTTTTTTTATTGAAATAATGAATGTCAGTAAAATCAGTAGTAATAGGTATTATAGTTTTAACACCTAATTCAACACATTTTTCAATAACTAAATCTGTCCTTGATTTTTTTAATGGAGAAAAAAGAACGAATAAATCAGATGGGGCTACTAATTCATTTAATAAATAATTAATTTTTAATCTTATTTCTTTTTTTGAAAGTTCTACTATTTCACAATTGAATTCACCTGAATATCCATCAATTAAATTTATAATATCACCTTCTTTACTTCTTTTAACATCAATTAAATAATGTATTTGATCTTTTGTTAAATAATAATATCCTTTTGAAGCATATAATTTAGCAAGGTTAACTTCGCTGTAAAGTCTAGTAATATTCTTTGTCACTTTTGGAGATCCTTTTGAATTCATTAAAAAAAAGTATAGTTAAGATCCCAGATTCATCTAAAGGAAATTTTGTAAATAAGTATTTTCCAAATTGGAGTATCCCATATCTTCAACTTAGCCGAGCAGATAGACCAACAGGAACTTGGCTACTTTTGTTACCTTGCTTATTTGGTATATTACTTGCCTACGTCGAAAAAAACAACTTGAGTGTTTCATTTTATGAAATTTGGTTGCTTATAGCCTGTACAATAGGAGCATTTTTAATGCGTGGAGCTGGTTGTACTTGGAATGATATATTAGACAAAGATTATGATGCTAAAGTAAAAAGAACACAAAATCGACCTATTCCATCCGGCCAGGTTACCATCAGGAGAGCTATTTATTGGATGATAGTTCAATCTTTATTAGCTTTTATAATTTTATTAACATTCAACAAATTTAGCATTTTGGTTGCTTGTTTATCGCTTATATTAGTTGCAATTTACCCACTTGCTAAAAGATTTACCTGGTGGCCACAAATTTTCCTTGGTTTGGCATTTAACTGGGGCGTGTTAGTTGGTTACTCAGCAATTACTCATGAGTTATCTATATCAGTATTTTTAATGTATTTAGCCTGTGTTTTTTGGACACTTTTTTATGATACCATATATGCATTACAAGATATTAAAGATGATACTCTTGTTGGAGTTAAATCAACTGCAAGATTATTTGGAAAAAAAATAAAAAATTGGTTATTTTTATTTATAATATTATTCTCAAGTCTATTAATAATAAGTATTTTATTAACAAACAATGTCGATAATTATTTTAGAATAATCATTTTTTTTATTGGTATGAGTATATTACTTTTTCATCTAATTTTTCAAATTAAAAATTTAAATGTTTCATCAACTATTTCAGCACTTAAAACTTTTAAATCAAATAGAAATTCAGGATTTATAGTAGTTTTAACTTTAATCGGAATTTCCATATAGCTTGAAACTAATTTATTACCAATCTTTTAATAATAATTCGTCTGCTTCTTTGCTTTGAACCCAAGTACTATGTGTTTTATAATGCTCTTTTTTCCAAATGGGTGCCCTACTTTTGAGAAAATCCATAATAAATTCAGCAGACTTAAATGATTCTTTTCTGTGTGCCGAAGCAGTAATAACTAAAACAATGTTATCCCCTGTTTTTAAATTACCAACTCTATGAATTACTCTTACAAAATTTATTTCCCATCTTTTTTGTGCGTCTCGACATATTGACATAATTGCTTTTTCAGTCATTCCTGGGTAATGCTCTAATTCAAGGGAAACCAATTCTTCTTTCTCTTTTTGAGAATCACGAACTACTCCAATAAAGTTTATAATTCCGCCAATTATTTTTCCTGATCTGATGGATTGAATTTCTGCATTTACATCAAAATCATCTTTTTGAATGTTTACTGATATAAAACAGTTATTTATTTTTTTATTCAAATTATCCACCTGTCATTGGAGGGAAAAAAGCAATTTCTTTTACATTTTTAATAGATTCATTTAAATTTCGTATTAATTTTTGGTCTACAGCAACTCTTATCGACTTTATATCTTCAAAAGCTAAAGCATATTTTTGATCAGTTCTTATAAGTTCCTTTATTAGATCATGAACATTTTCGGATTGGACTTCTAATTCCTCAAATGGAACACCTATTTTTTCTCGAAGCCAAGAAAAATACAAAATTTTCATAATTTAATCTTCCAAAGTTTTTAGTGATTTTATTAAGTATACTAGACCTGTATATAACGCAATCAACGCTGAAATCCATAAGAAAACTATTCCTACATAATAAAATTGAACATTCCAAATGAAATTTTGTGTAGATATAAGAAGCAAAATAATAGCTAACATTTGGCAAGCAGTTTTATATTTTGATAAGATTAATACATCAAAAATATTATTTTTAGTGCCAAAAAACTCCCGAATTCCAGAAACTAGAATTTCTCTAGTAATTATTAATATGCTCGGTATGCCAATGAGATAACCATATTTATCTTTAAAAACTAGGGTAAGAAAACATAAAACCAATATAATCAATAACTTATCTGCTATAGGATCTAACATCTTTCCTAGCTGTGATCTTTGATTAAGTTTTCTAGCAATAAAGCCATCCAAAAAATCTGTAACTGAACATAGAAAAAAAATGATTAATACAATGAAACAACCCCATTCCCTGGTATCTATTAACAAAATAAAAGGTATTAATGATGCACCAATTATTCTTAATATAGTAAGAGAATTGGGGATATTAATCATTACAATGTTACCTAACTAGTCGTTTGTATTAAAAAAATTATAAATTTGCTCTGCTAAATTACGAGAAATTCCTTGAACCTTTTGTAATTCATTAATTGAAGCTTTAGAAACCTCTTTAGTTGAACCAAACCTCATAAGCAAATTTTTTCTTCTTATCCCTCCCAATCCTGTTATTTCGTCTAGTCTTGTACTCATTAAAGATTTACTTCTTTTTTGTCTGTGTGCTCCAATGACATATCTATGAACTTCATCTCTCAGTCTTTGCAGAAAATATCTCAAGGGATCATTATTAGGAATCTCAAGTTCAATATTTTTTTTATGATAAAATTTTTCCAATCCTGAATTTCTTTTTTCACCTTTTGCAATTGCAACAATTGGAATATTACCATAACCAATATCATTAAGATAATTTTGTATAACAGATAACTGACCTTTACCTCCGTCTAGGATAATAACATCAGGTATTTTTAGATCTTGAGTATTTTTTTTCTTAAATCTTCGTGAAAAGACATGTTGCATCATAGAAGTATCGTCTCTATTTCCTAATTCACTTATCTTAATATTGAACTTACGATATTCTGATTTCATAAGACCATCTGGCCCAGAAACTACCATTGCCCCTACCGCATAAGCTCCCTGAATATGTGAATTATCGTATACTTCAATTCTTTCTGGAGAATTTTTAAGATTAAGTAGATCTGCCATTTTTAAAAGTAGATTTTTTTGTGTTGAGTTCTCAGCCATTTTCCGCTCCAAACCTTCTTTAGCATTCCTTAAAGCATCAATGACTAATTCTTTTTTTTCTCCTTTTTGTGGATTAATAATTTTTACAATTTTACCAAGTTTTTCTGAAAAAAGTTTTTCTAATAGATTTTGATTATCTATTGTATTGGAAATTAAAATCAGCTTAGCTGGTAATCTATTTAAATAAAATTGGCCTAAAAATGCTTCCAAAATTTCTTTTTTGGTCATATCAGATGAGACTTTTGGATAATAATCTCTGTTGCCCCAGTTTTGATTATATCTTATAAAATATACTTGTACACAAGCTTGACCAGATTGAAAGTTTAGCGCAAAGATGTCAGCTTCTTTTACTTTTTGAGGATTAATACCCTGGATAGATTGAATTTTTGAGATTGCTTTTATCCTATCTCGGTAAGAAGCTGCCAGTTCGTAGTTCATCTCTTTTGAAGCCAAAATCATATCTTCAGATAGCTTTTTTTGAACTTCTTCTGATCTCCCTCGCAAAAATTCGTCAGCTGAAGCTACTAGTTTTGAATAATCAGATTTACTAATTTTACCACAACATGGACCAGCACATCTTTTCAAATGGAAATTAAGACAGGGACGATTTCCAGCTTCAACTTCCTTATCTGTACAAGATCTTAACAAAAAAACTTTTTGTAATGTATTGAGTGTTCTATTAACAGCCCCTGCACTTGCAAAAGGTCCATAATAATTACCACTTCTTTTTTTTTGACCTCTGTGTTTTTCTAAACGAGGGAAATCATGCTCTGAAGAAATAAAAATATAAGGAAAAGATTTATCATCTCTTAATTGAACATTATATTTTGGTTTTAGTTGCTTTATTAAATTTTGTTCTAATAAAAGTGCTTCTGTTTCATTTTTTGTAGTAAGAAATAACATTGAAGATGTAGCAAAAATCATTTGTTGTATTCGCAAAGAGTGGCCACTATATTTTGTATAACTGGAAACTCTTTTTTTTAAATTCCTTGCTTTGCCTACGTATAAAGTCTTATGATTCAAATCTATCATTCTATATACGCCTGGACTGTTACTTAAATCTTTTTGGTAGTGTTTAATCAGTTCTATACCAGTAAGAACATTATCCATTAATAAAGCCTTAAATTTATTTCATATTAATTAAATAATAGTTGTTAGATTATAAAAATTGAATGATTTATAACATAGAAATTGAATATAAAAAAGTTTCCACTAAAACTGTGGAAAACGTTGGGGGTAAACATTAATTCGAGTACTAAAACCCTTTAATTTATTAACGGTTTATTAGGTTGCCTAAAAAATGTGCAATTCGATTAACTTGTTGATTTTAAATACTTTTTATAATTCATAAATATAATTTTTTTTGATTACCAGTTCAAATGTTCTCCACCATCTAAAGTGATTAGTTGACCCGTAAGTCCTGGAGATGAAAGGATATAGGATACAGCTCTAGAAATTTCTTTAACATCAGAACCTCTCTCAAGTAACGTACTTTTTCTTTGATTTTGAAATTGCTCTTCAGTTTGATGAACAGCTTTTAATATTGGACCTGGACCAATAGCATTAACACGAATTTTAGGCGCTAATTCTTGAGCTGCAATCTTTGTAAAATTTAATAAACTAGACTTTGCCAAAGTGTAACTAAAAAACCTAGGATTCAGATTTAGTACCTTTTGATCAATAATGTTGATTATATTTGAACTTGATATAGTTTCGTTATTTTCGTCTGTAGTATAATCAGGGACCTGTTTAGAAAATTCCTTTGATAAAAAAACGGGAGCTTTTAAATTTGTAAAAAAGTGCCTATCCCAACTTTCTAAATTCAAATTTATAAGACTATCATTTTCAAAGATCGAAGCATTATTAATTAAAAGATCAATAGGTTTTCCAATAAGCTTATTAGATCTCTCAACTAAAGAAGATATCTCAAAATCATTAAGCAAGTCAGTCTTTATACTAAAAGCATTCACTTTTAAATTCCTTAATTTTAAAACTAACTCTTCAGCTTCTTTTTCTGACTGAGAATAATGTATAATAATATCGAAACCTTGTTCTGCCAATGATAAGGATATTGCTCTCCCTATACGTTTAGCACCACCTGTAATTAATGCTGTCTTTGACAATTTTTCTTCCTTTAAGAAATTACAAACTGAACTAATTAAAGTCTGAATTTAGAATATACAATTTTTTCATATATTGTGTCAAAAATGCTATCTATGGATGCTTTACCAAATTTAGAAAAAAGGCCTCTTTTTCTTTCTAATTTTT
>CACOBR010000027.1 GCA_902625475.1 uncultured Alphaproteobacteria bacterium | reverse complement strand
AGAATGCAATTTATTTATTTTAGACATAGTAATTGCTATAAAATTACTAATTCAACTATTACCTTGACTTTTCAATATAATATACATATTTGAATTATTAATCATTATATATGTTGATTATAACTAGCAAGCATAAATTGGGCTAGCTTTTAAGTTTTTAATAAAGAAGAAATTTAAAATTACCAGTTGGTAAAGCCTATATGCTGTACGATCCAAATATAGACAAAAATAACTGTGGTGTTGGGTTTATAACCCGTAAAGATGGCGTTCAAACCCATGATCTATTAAAAATGGGACATCAAGCCTTGTGTAGAGTTCCACATAGAGGTGGTATGTCATCAGAAGGTATTGGTGATGGAGCAGGTATTTCAATTGATTTATCATTAGACTTTTTCCAGGAGATAACTAGTTCAAAATTACAGTTGGATTATTTTGGTGTTGGTAATTTTTTCCTTCCAATTCAAAAGAAAAATAAGAATATTGCTGAAAATTTCATTAACCTAACCCTTAAAAAATATAACTTTAAAGTAATCAAGATCAGAGAAGTTCCTGTGAACAACAACTGTCTGTCAAAAGAAAAAATACAGTATCAATTACCTATTAAGCAGTGGATTTTTTTAGATTTTGAAAAAAGACCTAAAGAAATTTTTGAAAAAAAAATTTATGCTGCCTTAAGAGATATAGAAAATAAAGCATACAATACTCAAAATCTTGAAGGCCTTTATCCATTATCACTTTCTTCAAAAATGCAGGTTCTAAAAGGTAGATTAAATTCTTATGAATTAATTCCTTATTTTGTAGATCTTAATAATGAAAATCAAAAATCAAAAATTTTATACTTTCATACTCGTTTTTCTACTAATACTAAACCACAACCATCAATGGCACAGCCTTTTAATTTGATTGCTCACAACGGTGAATTAAATACTGATAAAAAGAACCGAATTTCTGAAAATGCAATCGCAAAGATAAGAAAAAAATTTCTTATAAGTCCAAAAGGTCAATCAGATAGTTGTCGTTTAGATCAAACTCTTCAATCACGATTATATGAAGATGAAATTGATATTGTAACTGCAGTAATTTCTATGATGCCGCCTGCTTGGGAAAACGATACTAATTTGAATGAAACTGCAAGATCTATGTTTGAGTATTTTTCTCTTTATGAAGAAAAAAATGATGGACCGGCAGCATTAATATTCTGTGATGGAAAAATAATTGGAGCTAGATTAGATAGACTTGGTTTGAGACCACTTCGCTCCATTGAAACAACGGAATACTTAGCAGTAATGTCGGAGGCAGGGCAGATTGATTTCCCCAGCGAGACAATTTTGAATTTAGGTAGAATTGAGGCAGGGGGAATACTTTATTTTGATCACAATGATGCAAAAATATATAATACAGCAACTGCAATTAATAAACTTACTGGTTTAAGAGATTATAAGTCACTAATAAAAAACTACAGAATAAATTTATCTGATCTTGCTTCAAAAAGTTATGAGAAAAATCTATCAAATAATTATCAAGGAGACTTCACTCTGTATGGCAGGTACGTCTCTTATTCACATAATCAAGAATCCTTTAAATTTTTGATGGATCCAATGTTAGCAACTGGTCAAGAAAAAATATCAGCTATGGGATATGGAGCGGCCATCAACGCCTTAAGTGAACACGAAGGCGGAATAGCGAAATTTTTCTCTCAAAGGTTTGCTCAGGTTACTAATCCACCACTTGACTCAATAAGAGAACAACAAGGCATGACACTTAGAGTAGCACTTGGATCTAAGCCTAAATTTACTACTTCAAAAAATAAACAGATTGTACTGAGTAGTCCCATTCTTACACTAGATGAATTGAATAGGCTTAAAGACCAAAAAATAGTTCCAGTTAAATCATTTAATATGACCTTTCAACCTGATCTTATAAACGAGACTAATAATGAAAGTATATTTGTAAAAAAACTAAACGGACTAACTAAAAAAATTTGTAACTTTGCGAAATCAAAAGGCGGAATAGTTTTATTAAGCGATTTAAATATTGATAAGAATAATGCTCCAATACCCATGATCTTAGCAGTTTCAGCTTTAAATCAAGCTTTGATAGATAATGGATTACGAATGAATGTTTCTATCATACTAGAAACGGGTCAAATTTCATCATCACATCATATAGCATGTGCATTAGGTTTTGGAGCATCAGCTATTTTTGCCCTTTCAGTTAAATTACGAGCAGATGAAAAATATAAAGAAAAATCTAATGAAGCTTTTAGTAATTTTATTAAGGCTACTCAAAAATCAATATTAAAGACTATGGGCAAGGTTGGTTTATGTACAGTAGAAAGTTATATAGGTGGTGAATTTTTTGAACCCAACTTTTTAGATACTAATGATCCTCATCTTGTAAGATGGTTTCCTCATATGAAATCCCCAGTTGGGGGTGTAGGTTTTACTACTATAATAAAAAGTGTGGTTGACTGGCATAAAGCTGCATCTTTTATTAATAAGGAAACAGATATTCCAATATTGGGTCTATTTAAGGAAAGATCAGAAGGCATGGGTCATTCTTATGGTCAAGTAGCTGTAAAGAGTTTTGTAGAGCTAACAGAAGAAGAGATTAACTTTGACAATAAATTCAAAGCTGGAAGGGAAGAATTTTTAAGACTCCTAACGCTTAATAAACTAGAGGATGCATTTAGTATCAATGAAAAAGGATACAAAAATACTAGCTTTGATAAACTCAAAAAATATTATATTGATAATTTTGAAATTACTCCAGGATATAGACTATTTGTGAATAGGCTAAATGAGGAGAGGAAAAAAAGACCCTCCGCTTTTAGAGATATTCTATCTTTTCCAGCTGATATTTCAAATTTGAAAACAACAAAAGATATTCAAAATGAATTAATGCTGTTTAATAGAGCTGGAAACAATAATTTTATGATAAAAGGTTTGTCTGTTACTAAGATTAACTCCAATATATTTAAAATTCAAATTTCTAATATTGTTAAAAATCCAAATCAAAAATTAAAAAATATTTTAACAACTTTTGATAATAGGTTCAGAGATGACATTTTATCAGGAAAAATAGATAAAGATACAATTATACTTAAAATAAAGAACTCAGCTCTTAGGTATGTTCAAAAAATAATAGATGGACCAAGTTCTATACCACTGGATTCTGTTGAAGCTGCCTCAAATATAACTATGAAATTTGCGTCTGGCGCAATGAGTCATGGTGCGTTAGTTTCTTCTGCACATGAAGCAGTTGCCCACGGAACAAATATGGTTGGTGCTTTATCAAATTCTGGTGAAGGTGGAGAGAATATTTCTAGATTTGGTACAATAAGAGCATCAAAAATTAAACAATTCGCATCTGGTAGATTTGGTATTTGGTCTGCCTACTTAGCAGATCCGATGTTAGAGGAAATTGAAATAAAAATAGGTCAGGGTGCAAAACCTGGAGAAGGTGGGCAGTTACCAGAAAAAAAAGTTAGTGTTGAAATTGCTGCAGCCAGGGGTGGAACCCCTGGTGTTGAATTAATTTCACCTCCTCCTCATCATGACACATATTCTATTGAAGATCTTGCACAGCTAATTCATGATGCTAAAGCTGCAAGCGTAAAAGTTGTTGTAAAATTAGTTTCCTCAGAGGGAATAGGAACTATTGCTGTTGGGGTAGCAAAAGCTGGAGCTGATGTTATTAATATTGCTGGTAATACTGGTGGTACTGGGGCTGCATCAGTTACCGCATTAAAATATACAGGTAGAGCTGCAGAAATTGGGTTACTTGAAGTACATCAAGCTCTTGAATTAAACAAGTTGAGAGATAAAGTTATTTTAAGGTGTTCAGGAGCCCATCAGACAGGATCAGATGTAGTTAAATCTGCTCTTTTAGGTGCAGATAGTTTTGAGTTTGGCACGACCGCCTTAATGATGTTGAAATGTGTCATGGCAAAAAATTGTAATATAAAATGTCCAGCTGGCCTTACAACAAATTCTGAAGTTTTTGACGGTGATCCAAGAGCACTAGCACAATATTTTATAAATGTAGCGCATGAGATAAGAGAAATCTTGTCCTTTTTAGGTTTAAAATCATTGCGAAATGCGAGAGGACAAGTAAATTACCTTCATCTTCTTGACCATCCTCTATCTATCGGTCAGTTACACTTACATAACTTTGCTTATGTAAGTCATCACAAAAAAATAAATCAGCCAAAGTATATTGAGGCAAATTTTGCTGTTGATGATTACTTATTTAAGAAATTCAAAGAAGAAATATATAATTTAGAACATAAATCTTTTAAAATAAAATTTGATAGACCTTTATCAAATCTTAATAAAACCGTACTTGGCAAATTTTCAATAGATTTAGAGCGTTATTTAAATTATGAAAATACAAAAACAAAAATAAGCTCAGTATATACAGATAAAAACGGTAGACGATTTTTCTGTCAAGATTCTATAAATATCGAAACTTATGGATCAGCTGGTCAGTCATTTGGTGCTTTTTGTAATGATGGACTTTCAGTAAAACATAAAGGTACATGTAATGATGGGGTTGGAAAGTCTATGTGTGGTGGTCAAATAGCCATTTTTAACTCTAAAGATATAAAAAATAATTTAAAACAAAATGTGTTGATTGGAAATTTTGCTCTATTTGGTGCATCTGGGGGAAGATTATTTGTAGCAGGAGAAGCTGGTGATAGATTTGCAGTCAGAAACTCTGGTGCTTCAGCAGTTGTTGAAGGGGTAGGCGAATTTTTTGCTGAGTATATGACTAATGGCACTTTACTTAACCTAGGATCATTTTCTAGGGGTGTGGGAAACGGAATGTCAGGAGGATTTGCATATCAGTACGATCCCTATAAGAACCTAAAAAATATGATAAGCCATGAGTCAATTGTATACAAATCAATTGATGACAGTGAATGGTCTAAAGTTCATTCTGATACCATAAAATTAATGCTTACTTGGCATTTTGAAGCTACTTTTTCAGATGCGGCTTTATATTTCTTAAAAAATTGGGAATTAGAAAAAGAAAACTTCTATATTTTGATGCCCAAAGCTCTTTTGCTATATCAAGATGCTGAACTTATATTAGAACATAAATCAAAGAAGGAATTGATTGAAGAGCTAGCTACCTATCTCTCTTTCTTCCAGATAAAAAAACTAAAGATTGCTTGGAAAAATGGTATTCCTGTGCAAGGAGGTTATGTCCCCAAAGGTTTAGAAAAAAACAAAAAAGAGATGTTTTCTCTTCTAAATACACATGCTGTTTTGCAGTTTGCTAAAAAAATCGCTTTGTCAAAAAATATTACTCAAAATAAAATTGATAAAGAAATTAGAAATCTTATTTTGACTGAAGATTTTACATTAATGTCGGAGATATCTAAGCATGCTAAAGAAGCTATTGATAGTTATAATGAAAAGCATTTAGCTGCTATGATTGCATCAAAAAGAATTGAAGATTTTAAAGAAACTTTATCTATTAGAAATACACTTTCAATGGATAGTCCTAGTACATATGGCTGGATACTCCATCAGGCTCGAAAGAACGAAAGGATCTTAGAAAAAATTCCATGTTTTGAGGAATTATTCGCAAAAAAATCTATAAATACAATTGCTGAGATTTTAGAGGAGGTGCAAAAATGAAGATTGCAACCTTTCCTAAAGATGCACCATTTACTGAAGATCAAAAATCTTGGATTTCTGGCTTCATTTCCGGTTTTAATGCTAGAATTGACGAAAAAAATGACGCCATTGGAGATAATAAAGATAAAAAAAATCAAGATCACATAGATATTTTTTATGGAACTCAAACAGGAACATCTGAAAACTTAGCTGAAGATATTTTTATTAACTTATCAAACAATAATATCTCAGCCTCTAACACTTGTTTATCTGAGCTAAGTTTAGATAAATTAAAAACAATAAAAAAAGCCATATTTGTTATTTCAACTTATGGAGAAGGTGAAATGCCAGATAATGCTCAATTATTTTGGAGTGATTTAAGCTCTATAACGGCCCCATCAATGGAAAATGTAGAGTATGCAGTTCTAGCTTTAGGCGATACTAGTTATGAGGAGTTTTGTGCAGCTGGAAAACATTTGGATTTAAGGATGGAGCAGCTGGGGGGTAAAAGAATACTAGAAAGAATTGATTGTGATGTTGATTATGAAGAGAAATCTAGTATTTGGATATCCGAACTTGGTAAAATATTAGGTTCAAAAGATGAAAATGTGAAAAATGAAATATCAAAAGAAAAATGGAACAGAAAAAATCCTTTTTCTGCAACTATAACAAAAAATATTCTTTTGTCTGGAAAAGATTCCAACAAAGAAATTAGACATTATGAGATTAATATTGATGGAAGTAACATTGATTATGAAGTAGGTGATTCAATTAATGTATTTCCAATTAATGAAGACAAATTAGTTGACTCTATCTTGTCTAAATTAAATGTTAGTAAACAGGAAGTTTGCGAAAAATCTGAAAGAAGTTATTTTAACATTTTAAAATATGATTTTGAAATATCTGTACCAACTAAAAATTTCTTAAAAAAGATTGAACCCTTTTTAAAAAACGATGAATTTTCTGAACTTTTAAAAACTGAATCAAAAGAAAAGTTAGATTCATACCTATATGGAATGGACATACTGGATATATTAAATTTAAATAAAAATATTAGTATTGATATATCAAATTTTATAAATTTTTTAACTCCCTTACAACATAGAGCCTATTCAATAGCCTCAAGTCAAAAGGTTCATAACAATAAAATTGAAATTACTGTATCTACTGTTAGGTGGACATTTAAAGACAGAATTCATAATGGAGTGTGTTCAAATTTTCTCTCTAAAAGTGATAATAGTTTGCGAAAAGTAAATATATTCCTCTCTAAAAATAATTCTTTTAGACTCCCAGAGAATGATGATGTGCCAATAATAATGGTTGGTCCTGGTACTGGCCTTGCTCCATTTAAAGCCTTTTTAGAGGAAAGAGATGCAAGGAACGCACAAGGTAAAAACTGGCTCTTTTTTGGTGACCAGACAGAAAGGCACGATTTTATTTATAAAGATATACTAATAGGCATGAAGGAGAGAGGTTTAATTAATAATCTTAGCCTTGCCTTTTCAAGAGACCAAAAAGAAAAAATATATGTCCAGAATAAACTAGATGAAAATGGAGCAGATGTTTTTAATTGGTTAGAAGATGGGGCCTATTTTTATATATGTGGGGATGCACAAAAAATGGCTAAGGATGTTGAAAAAAGTCTTGAATTATTAATTAAAAAAAATGGTAATTTTTCTGACGACGAAGCTAAAAATTATTTAACTGAACTAAAAAGACAAAAAAGATTTCTCAGAGATGTATATTAGGAGTTGGAATGGCTAGAGATCAAAAACTAGTATTAGAAACTCAAGAAAAATCAACAATTAATACAGTCACGACTTTAAGTGAACTTCTTGAAAAGTATGGTAACAATGCCAAAATCTTAAAAATTAAATTTTCTCAACTTATTTCATTGATAAAATGTTGTAAAAATTGTTTAGCTATTACGTCTGGTCCAGGTTGTTTAATAAGTCAAACTGGAAAATGTAATTTACAGAGGTCGTTTAATATTTCTAAGTTTTCACTTTTTGAAGAAGTTCAAACTAAATATTCAAAAAATCATAATATTTTAATGGTATCAACAAATGAAATTATTAATACTAAAAGTCCGCGCAAAGCTTTTCACTTTTTTGATAGGGAAGGCATACTAATTCATCGGTTATTAATTTATTCATATGAAGATTTTGTAAGATTTGAAAACCGGCTCTCTAAAATTCAAACTGTTAATTTTAAAAATTTTGATGACAGTTTTAGTAATAACATTTCAAAAAACTTTTTATTCAATACTAAAGAAAAAATTTTAAATAAAGACTGGTGGGAATTTTCCCTGCAAGACCATTTAAATAGCATGATTGATTATGGCCCCAATTTTCGCTTTAGCATTATAAAAGAATTACCTTCTATAAAATCAAGGAAATTAGATTTTGATTTATTGAAAGATATTTTTCTTTATTTTAAAAATGCAGAACTTCCAATTCTTAAATTTGGAATAAGACCCGGTTTTGCACAGGCATCTCAGGACATTTTAAAAGCTATTGTTCCTATTTCTAGCATTCTAATGCTTTATGGTGAATTTTCCTGCTTTGGTATCGATCAAAGGAAAATTAAAGAATGTAGATTGACATTTTATAACCATATTGAGAGACGTCGATCACTTATTGAGTTATTTGATTTTGATAATAACATAATTGCTGTTTTCCATTGTGGATTTCAGTGTAATTCTAATCAAATAGATCTTTGGGAAAAAGTAATTAACACAGTCCCTATGTATCAATAATATAAAATAATAAGATAAATAAATAATCTCATCTTAAGTAAAAAATGATAAAATGCATTACATAATTATTTTTATAGTTATTATTACAGGGGAAGTTTATGCAAACTGTAAAAAAGCAATCGATAATAGCAAAGTTGTAGGTGCTGGTGGCTCTATAACTGAAACAATATTCTTTTTGAATTTACAAGAAAATTTGGTAGCTAGAGATTTGACATCCAATTTCCCCAAAGAAGCACTGGATTTGCCATCAATTGGTTATGTTAGAAACTTATCAAGTGAGGGCTTGTTATCTTTATCACCCACTTTGATTTTGGGTGAAGGAGATGTTGGCCCCCCTAACATTATTGAACAGGTAAAAAAAACATCTGTAGATTTTAGAATAATACCAGATGAATATACTCCAAGTGGGATAATTAGAAAAGTGTCCTGTGTGGGAGAAATTTTAGGTGCTAGTAGTGAACAAATTAAAAATAAAATTTCAAAATTGAATACTTCAGTTAAAATCCTTAATGATTTATCATCTAATCCAGACTTAAAAAATCTCAAAATAATGCTTGTTTTAATGATGAGAGGGAGTTCTCCAATTGTGGCTGGATCTAAAACATCAGGTGCAGGTTTTATTAAGATGATTGGAGCTAGAAATGCCTTACCCAAACTAGAAGGTTGGAAACCTGTAAGTCTCGAGAATATAAGAGTATCAAATCCTGATTACATAATTATTACCAGTAGAGGTTTTAAACCTTTTGGCACTTCTCAGAAATTTCTAACACAAACTGGTTTAATAAAAACAAATGCAGGAAAAAAAGGTAATTTAATTATTGAAGATGGAATGGCTCTGCTGGGATTTGGACCAAGAACTATACATACTGCAATTAAAGCTAGCAAGAAAATTACAAATCAAAATGAGTCAGTAAAAAGTAAATAAAATGTTTGAATATATCAATTCTAAGCAACTTCTAGTAATTATAATTTTATTACTGTCTAGTCTTTTGGCGTGTTTGTGTGGGTTATTTATTGGTAGTTACAAAATTGTATTTTTAAATTTATTTTGGGGTTTATTAAGTCCTCTAGAGACTGAAATTATATTAAATATTCGAGGTCCTAGAGTATTATTAGCAATTTTAGTAGGAGCCGCTTTAGGTGTTTCAGGAGCAGCACTTCAAGGACTATTCAGAAATCCATTAGCAGACCCAGGTTTAATTGGAGTTTCAGCTGGCGCTGCACTAGGAGCAGTTTTTGCAATTGTTGTTTTTAATAGTGCATTTCTGGGTTTTTATTTTGGAATTTATTTAGTACCAACTGCAGCTATATTTGGGTCATTGGTCGTTATTTGTTTGATTTATATTTTAACAAGTGGTTTTAATCAGGCCGGTGTAACTTACATGTTGCTAGTTGGAATTGCATTAAATGCTATAGCTACTGTTGGGATTGGTTTCCTCACATTTATTAGTTCAGATAGTCAATTAAGAACTTTAACTTTTTGGATGATGGGAAGCTTAGGTGGTGCTACTTGGAATCTACTGATCCCCGCTTTTTTTATTACAATTATCACCATATTTGTTTTAATTTTTTTAGCACGTAAGTTAGATATTATGCAACTTGGTGAAATTGAAGCAATAAGGGTTGGTGTCAACGTTAAAAAAGTCAAAATGTTAATTATTCTAGCTTCTGCATCTATGATAGGTGCATGTGTTTCACTATCTGGAATTGTAGGTTTTATTGGATTAGTAGTACCCCATCTTGTAAGATTATTAGGAGGTACCAATCATTCTTTTTTATTCATTGGATCAGCCTTAATGGGCATCACAATTACTGTATTGTCTGATTTACTATCGCGTATTGCAATACAACCTGCAGAACTGCCTATCGGTTTAGCTACTAGTACGTTAGGTGCACCTTTTTTTCTTTGGTTAGTTTTGAGGTTAAATAAAAAATGAGTATAAAATTAGATAAAACTTCTAAACTATACGATAGTAAAATTGTCATTGATGAAATAAGTCTTGAGATATTTTCTGGTGAGATCCTTGGTTTAGTAGGACCAAATGGTGCTGGTAAAACAACATTATTAAACTTAATGGCTGGTGATTATTCCTCTTTCTCTGGTCAGATTTACTATGAGAACATTCCTTTAAACAAACATACTTTTTTAGAAAGAGCGATGTATAGAAGTGTAATGTCACAATCTCAGGAAATTATATTTGATTTTACAGTAAAGGAAATTATCGAAATGGGAATTGTTGGAGGGTTTGGAATAGATTATGGAAAAATCACTTGGAATAATTTCCAAGAGGTCATTGAGGTTTTGGAATTAGAAAAATTTTTAAACCGTAGTATCAGAAAATTATCAGGTGGAGAAAGGCAAAGAGTTCACATTGCGCGCTCTTTAATTCAAATTTGGAATAATTCTGAGTATATAAGACCAAAATTTTTATTACTAGATGAACCAACATCTAATTTGGATTTAAAACAAGAAATTAAATTTTTAGACTTTATAAAAAATGAGACTAAAAAGGGATTAGGTGTAATGATAATTTTTCATGATCTAAATTTGACAGCTCATTATGCAGATAAGGTAGCAATACTATCTAATGGAAAAATTTCTAAATGGGGTATTCCTCTAGAAGTTTTAACCCCTATATCACTCAAAAATGTATACGATGTTGATATGTCAATAACTACTAAACCATTCAGAATATTCCACTTTTAGAAAGGTTTTTGGTAAATGAAAAGAATTAACTTAAATTTGATACCTTCATTTTTAAGAAAACTAGAAAAACTATTTAAAGCCAAATCAAGAATACACCTTATTTTAATATTTTTTATATTCGGCATAAGTGGGAGTATCTCTCTTTTTCTTTCAGATTATGTTTTAGAACTACTGGATTCGGGCTTATTAAATCTTAACTATTTTTCTTTTTTAATGCTAAGGTTGTTGGTTCTAATTATTTTATATCAATTTATTTTATTGATTGTTAGCCTTGTTTTTGGAGAATTTAATTATTTTTCCAAATACAGCTTGAAGTTGCTTTCATTGATTAAGAGGGTAAAATAGATCTTCGATTTTTACTATTTTCAACTTATGAAAT
>CACOBR010000026.1 GCA_902625475.1 uncultured Alphaproteobacteria bacterium | reverse complement strand
CTATTGAGAAAAATATCTCGACTTATCAAAATTTAAAAAAAAATTTAAATGATAATATTGAAATTTATAAATTAGCCGTAGATGAAAATGATTTTGATATTCAAAGTGAAATAGAAAATGATTTATTGGAACTTAAATTACTTGCTCTAAATGTCGAAAAAGAAGCACTTATGGATGGTGAAATTGATGAAAATGATACATTTTTAGAAATTAATGCTGGTGCTGGAGGAACTGAAAGCTGTGATTGGGCATTGATGATATCTAGAATGTACTTAAGGTGGTCCGAAAGAAAAGGTTTTAAAATAGAATTATTATCACAGAATTATGGTGATGAAGCAGGTATAAAGTCTGTAGCTTATAAAATAAAAGGTCTTAATGCTTATGGTTGGTTGAAAGTTGAAAGTGGAGTTCACAGATTAGTCAGAATATCACCATTTGATAGCTCAGCGAGGAGGCACACTTCATTTTGCTCAGTTTGGGTTTATCCTGTGATAGATGAAAGTTTTGAAATAGAAATAAACCCCTCTGATGTTCGGGTTGATACTTTCAGGTCTTCTGGAGCAGGTGGTCAACATGTAAATACAACAGATTCAGCAGTAAGGATTACACATTTACCTACAGGAATTGTTGTTACAAGTTCCGAAAAATCACAACACCAGAATAGAGCAAACTGCATGATGGCCCTAAAATCAAGGTTATTTGATTTAGAGCTCAAAAAAATGAATGAGGACATTCAAATAGCACATAATTCAAAAGGAGATGCAGGTTGGGGAAATCAAATCAGATCTTATATCCTTCACCCCTATCAAATGGTAAAAGACTTGAGAACTAATTATGAAACTTCTGATACTCAAGGCGTCTTAGATGGAAAAATTGATGATTTTATTGTAAGTGCACTTGCAAAAAGAATAAATAGCAAGTAAATATTTTAATTTAATTGATAATCTTGCCATTCTTTAAATCGGATTTGGTTAGTGGATTATCAGTTTTTTCAATTGATCCTTCAAAATGAGCTCCTGTTTCTATAGCAATTGTATTATGAATAATATCACCCTCTACTTTAGCTGAGGAAGTTAGAGTTACTTTTTTTGATCGTATTGTGCCAGAAACAAAACCATTGATAATAAGTTCATTTGTATTGATTTCACCTTTAATTTTTGCATTTTGACCAACTGTTAAAAGGCTTGCCTTTATATTTCCCTCAACTTCTCCTTCAATTTGAATGTCACCAGAAGTTGTTAAGTTTCCCTTTATAAATAAATCAGTGGACAATAGAGAAGGGGGCGAATTCTCAATATCTTTTACAATATTTTTTTCCATACTGTAAGTAGTTTTAGTCAATTCTGCATCAACTACTTCATTTGTAGAATCATCAGTTGCTTTTTTTTATCTCATTTGATTTTGGTTTAGAAAACATTTTTTCCTCATTATTAAATAGTAACGTTATTATGATTGAACGTCGTAATTTCAAATTTAGTTAATGCATCTTTATTAATTTATTTTTTATTACAAATATCTAATACATTTTGAACATGTCCATTAACTTTTACTTTTCTCCAAATTTCTGATATGTTATTATCCTCATCGATTAAAAAAGTAGATCTTTCCACTCCCATATATTCTTTACCATACATTGATTTTTTAACCCACGAACCTAATTGTGTAATCAAATGAATATCAGGATCGGAAATTAGTTCAACTTCTAGTTTATATTTATTGGTAAATTTTAGATGACTTTCGATACTATCTTTGCTTAGACCAAATACATTTATTTTTAATCTTTCAAATTCTTTAACATTTTCCGAAAAAGTGAGGTTCTCTTTTGTACAACTTGACGTATCATTTTTTGGATAAATAAAAATTATATTTCTATTACCTATTAAGTTTGAATCAGTTAAAGTATCTCTTTTAGTAGTCTTTAGATTGAAATTTGGCAGTTTTCTACCTACTAAAAAATTGTCACTCATAAGTACCTCAAAGTTTATATTTGAACAAATTAATTAAAAATTTTATATTAGACAATCCAGAAATAATAATTGAAGCTTTTGAAATTTACCAAAAAAAACAAAGCTTAAATGCAATAAAAAAAGAAAAAGAAATAATCAAAAGTTTAGGTAATGAACTTTATAACGATCCTACATCTTATTTTTATGGAAACCAAAATAACGAAATAAAAATTGTAGAGTTTATAGATTATAATTGTGGGTATTGTAAAAAAAACCATGAAGTTATAATGAATATCCTTAATGAAAATAATGATATTAAATATATAATTAAAGAGTTGCCAATTTTAGGAGAAAGTTCCTTGTTAGCCTCAAAATTTGCAATAATAATTTACTTAGTTGATGGACCCAAAATCTACGAAAAATTTTATGACTCATTAATGAGATATAATAGTCAATTTAATTTCGAAATTTTAAATAAAATTGCAAAAAAAGTAGGATCCTCTATTAAAGACTTTAATTCTCAATTCAATGAAGATAAAGTTAACAATGTAATATTAAAAAATCTTACTTTAGCAGATAAACTTTCTATTGAAGGAACACCTACCTTCATAATTGAAGACAATGTTTTCCGAGGATTTATTTCTTATGATCAACTCCAAGAAATTATTGAAAATATAAGAAAAAAAAAGTAATAAATTTTAATTATTCAATTTGATATGTTTCAGAGGTTTAAATGAAAAATAAAAAGTATGAAGAAGATATTAATCTATTGGAACAAATAGCTGATTTAGCATTAAAAAAAAATCTAACAGATATTGAATTCAAAAAGAAATTTAAAGAAGATACCGAGATATTTATTAAAATTTCAAATACTACAAAAAATTTTGGTTTTGAAAAACCAAAGATTGATAAAGTTATTAATTCAAAAAATGAACCTCATGAAAATGTTATCTCATCTTTTGATGATGAAATTAACGATTTAAAAAATCAACCTGGCATAATATCATCCCCAATGGTTGGGACTTTATATCTCTCACCAGAACCTGGAGAAGATCCATTCATAAAGGTTGGACAAAATGTAAATTTAGGAGATACATTATTTATTATAGAAGCAATGAAAACTATGAACCAAATACCATCTCCTAAATCTGGAATAGTAAAAAGAATACTTATTGATGATGCTACTCCAGTTGAGTTTGATAGTCCTTTAGTAATAATAGAATAGATAAAATGCTAAATAAAGTTCTGATAGCTAATAGAGGTGAAATAGCACTGAGAATAATTAGAGCGTGTAAAGATTTAAAGATTTCAACAGTAGCTATTCACTCAACTGCTGATACAAATTCTATGCATGTAAGAATGGCTGATGAAAGTGTATGTATTGGTCCACCAAAAGCTGTGGATAGTTACTTATCAATACCAAATATAATTGCTGCTTGTGAAATTAGTGGAGCTGACGCTGTTCATCCTGGTTATGGTTTTCTTTCAGAAAACCCAAAATTTGCACAGGTTTTGTCAGATCATAAAATTACTTATATAGGTCCATCATCAAAACATATTGAGTTAATGGGAGATAAAGTAACGGCAAAAAAGACTATGCAAAAACTTGGCGTACCTTGTGTGCCTGGATCCAATGGTGTTATTAAAAATTTACAAGAGGCAAAAAATATAGCTGCTAAAATTGGTTTTCCACTCATTGTAAAGGCTTCAGCAGGCGGCGGCGGCAGAGGAATGAAACTAGTTTTAAATAATAATAGTTTAGAAAGTGCTTTTAAATCAGCAAAAAAAGAAGCTGATGCTGCATTTGGTAATGATGATGTATATATAGAGAGATATCTTACTAATCCTAAACATATAGAAATACAAATAATAGGTGATGGAAAAGGAAATGCAGTTCATTTAGCAGAAAGAGACTGTTCTATTCAAAGAAGACATCAAAAGATTCTTGAGGAAGCCCCTTCTACAATATTAAATGATAATGAAAGAGTTGATATTGGTAAAATTTGTGTTAATGCAATTTCTAAACTTAAGTACTCAGGTGTTGGTACAATTGAATTTCTTTATTCGAATAATGAATTTTATTTCATTGAAATGAATACTAGAATTCAAGTAGAACATCCAATAACTGAAGAAATTTTTGGTGTTGATTTGATAAAAGAACAATTAAAAATCTCATCAAATTACCCTCTCTCATTTAGGCAAGAAGATCTCAAAATGAAGGGACATGCAATTGAATGTAGAATCAATGCCGAAAAGATTCCAGAATTTAGTGCATCTCCAGGAAAAATTGAAACATATCATGCACCCGGTGGATTAGGAGTTAGAATAGATAGTGCAATATATGCAGGTTATATTATACCACCCTATTATGACAGTTTAATTTGCAAACTTATAATTCATGGTGAAACTAGACAAGAAGCAATTCAACGACTAGAAAGAGCATTATCAGAATTAATAATAGATGGGATATCAACCACCTCAGAGATATTTAATTTAATAATAAAAAATAAAGTATTTATCGATGGATCTTATGATATTTCTTGGCTTGAAAATCTCCTAGACAACCAAAAAAAGTGAAAAACAATCCAAAAAAAAATTAATTTAAATATTTTTCAAGTTTTAATAGCTTATTCCAATGGATACTTCCCAATGGGAAAGGCCAAAAATAATCCAGAAATTGAGTGGATAATACCAAATAACCGTGGTATATTACCCATTGGTAAAGTACATTGCTCTAAATCTTTAAAAAAAGCAGTTAAGAAGAATGAATTTATTATTAGTTTTAATAAAAACTTTAATGAAGTAATCAATAATTGTGCCAATAGAAAAACAACGTGGATAAATTCCACTATTTATGATTTATTCATTACTCTTCATAAAATGGGGTTTGCCCACTCAGTTGAAGTTTGTAGAAATAAAGTTTTAGTGGGAGGATTATATGGTCTAACTCTAGGCAGTGTTTTTTTTGCAGAAAGTATGTTTTCTATTTTTCCAAATTCATCAAAACTTGCTCTAATTGCAATGATGGCAAAAATTAATTATGGAGGATTTAAAGTTTTTGATACTCAATTTCCATCAAAACATCTTGGTACACTAGGTGGGATATCCATTAGTAAAGAAGAATTTGAACAAAAGCTACATTATACCAAAGACAATTCTGCAGATTTTAATCGTTTTCCTAAACTAAAAAATTGGGATGAATTCTTAAAATATGGTACATTTAACAATTGAAGATAATACAAATTACCTACTAAAAAATTTTTGAAGGAGGTTATTTAAACTTAAGGAACTTTGTGTATATGAAAATTTCTCATTTTCTTGCATAAAAGAATCTGAACCACCAGGAGAAATTGATACATAGCTTCCTCCCAATAAACTTTCAGAAGTTATAACAATTTCTGAATCACTAGGTAATTTTATTTTACTACTTATTTCTAATACCATCTCTGCAGTGTAATTGAAATTATCTAGTCTTAATGTTTTAACTCTTCCTATAGTTACACCAGCTAGTTTTATATCACTACCAACAGAAATACCGCTGACATCATCAAAAGAAGCTGAATATTCCGTTACTTCACCTAAATTTGATATTTCATCAGATTTTAATAAAACACTTAGTAAAAACCAACCAGCTACAAAAATGACTATCAACCCAATAAAAAATTCAAAACTATAAGTTTTCATGTTTGTAAATTAATAATTAGTTAATCCTTTGGCTTCCAAGATTCATAATGATTGTATATCGAATTATTTTTAGAGTTATTTGGATGATATTTTAATGATGTATCGATTTTAGTGTAATTATTGTCACTATTATTCTTTGATAAATCATCTTTTTCTAATGAGGGGACTTTATTGGTAGTTTTGTGAATCCAACTATGCCAATCTGGTGAAATTCTAGACGCATCACAAACCCCTTTATAATTAACCCATCTTTTTGTTCCGTCACTTGATTTAAAATAATTATTCCCAAATTCGTCAGTGCCAACAAAATTGCCAAAAAATTTTGTATAGATTAAGGTACCAATAGTTTGACCATTCCACCAGATAAATAAATTAGAAATCTTTGATATCATATTTTAAAAATAAAATTAGGCTGGTTTTTCTTTTAAATCCTGATATATCAGCAACGGTTCGGCATTACCATTTACAGATTCTTCATTAACTACTACCTCTGAAACACCGTTCATTCCAGGCAAATCAAACATAGAATTCAACAAAATACTTTCTAAGATTGATCTTAACCCCCTTGCACCAGTTTTTCTTTGAATAGCTTTCTCAGAAATTGATGAAAGTGCTTCATTAGTGAATGAAAGCTCAATATTTTCCATCTCAAATAATTTTTGATATTGTTTTATCAACGCATTCTTAGGTTTAGTTAATATTGAGACTAGAGATTTAACATCTAGATCCTCTAATGTTGCTATTACAGGAAGTCTTCCAACAAACTCAGGAATTAAACCAAATTTTAATAGATCTTCAGGTTCAACTTCTTTAAAAATATCCCCAATATTTCTTTCATCAGTATCTCTTACATCTGCTCCAAATCCTAAAGCTGATCCTTTTCCTCTTTTATTAATAACTTTGTCTAACCCCGCAAAAGCTCCTCCACATATAAACAAAATATTGGTTGTATCAACTTGAAGAAATTCTTGTTGAGGATGTTTCCTACCTCCTTGTGGTGGGACACTAGCAATTGTACCTTCCATTATCTTAAGTAAAGCTTGCTGTACTCCTTCACCAGATACATCCCTTGTTATAGAAGGGTTATCAGATTTTCTACTTATTTTATCTACTTCATCAATATAAACAATACCTCGTTGAGCCCTTTCAACATTATAATCTGCAGATTGTAATAATTTTAAAATGATGTTTTCTACATCTTCACCTACATAACCAGCTTCCGTTAATGTAGTTGCATCCGCCATAGTAAATGGAACGTCTAATATCCTTGCCAGTGTCTGAGCTAACAAAGTTTTCCCACAACCAGTTGGACCAATCAATAAAATATTTGATTTTTGGAGTTCAACATCGTCTGACTTTGAAGGGTTATTTAATCTTTTATAATGGTTGTGAACAGCTACCGATAAAACTCTTTTAGCTAGGGATTGTCCTATAACATAATCATTTAAAACGTCACAAATATCTTTTGGTGAAGGAACACCGACCTTTGATCTAACAATATTTGTTTTATTTTCTTCTTTAATTATATCCATACATAATTCTACACACTCATCGCATATGAAGACTGTAGGACCAGCAATTAACTTTTTAACTTCATGCTGACTTTTTCCACAAAAAGAACAGTATAAATCGTTTTTATCAGGTTTATCTGTTTTTTTCATAATAATATACCATAAAAAATTTGCACATATTATTGAATCACTAGTGCAGAAAAATTACAAGAGTAAAATGAAAAATTTAGTAATATACAGTTATACTTCATTTATTTTTTTCAGTTATTTCGATATTTTTTCTAGTATTTACTATTTTATCGATAATCCCCCAACCTTTTGCATCCTCAGCAGTCATAAAGTTATCTCTATCAAGAGTTGTTTCAACTTTTGATAATTTTTGCTTGCAATGTTTAACATAAATCGAATTAAGTCTTTTTTTCAAATTTAAAATTTCTTCAGCGTGTAAGGCAATATCAGAAGCTTGACCTTGAAATCCACCAGAGGGCTGGTGCAGCATGATTCTGCTATTTGGCAAAGAAAACCTTTTTCCAGGATGACCAGCCGCTAATAATAGTGAGCCCATTGATGCTGCTTGACCTATACATAATGTACTAATCTCAGGCCTTACATACTGCATAGTGTCATAAATAGATAAACCTGAAGTAACAATACCACCAGGACTATTGATATACATTGAGATTTCTTTTTTTGGGTTTTCAGCCTCTAGAAACAACAATTGAGCAACTACCAATGTAGATACAGCATCATTTATTGGGCCTGAAATAAAAATAATTCTTTCCTTTAGCAATCGAGAATAAATATCATAAGCTCTTTCACCTCTAGCTGATTGTTCAACAACCATAGGAACTAATGTGTTCATCTACTGGACCTTTCTAAGTTTAATTAGGTAATAATTATAGCATATTTGTATCGAATTTTTTCTTAAATTGTTCAAATGTAACAGCCTTTTCAGATTTTTTGGTTAATTTCACTATATGATCAAAAACTTTATTTTCAAATATTGGTGCACTTATTTGTTCTTTTGCCATTGGATTGCTATCAAGGAACTTGATAAATTCTTGTTCTTTTCCTGGATAATTCATTGCTTCTCTGTAAACAGCATCTTGATATTCTTTTTCAGAAACTGTGATTTTATTTCTATTACCTTCCTCAGCAAAATATAGCCCTAAAGCAACCCGCCTAGTAGCAAGATTTTTTTCTTCCTTAGTAGGTTTTTTCTTTTCATTAACATTATCTTTTTCAACTTCAACACTGTTTTGAGTGTTTTGATGCATTATTTGATTTAATTCATTATCAATTAAAGATTGAGGTAAATCAAAATTAACTTTTTTTTCTATCTCATCCATTAATTCTTTCTTCATTAGAGATCTAGAAAAAGACTTATATTCATTAGAAAGACGCTCCTTAATATTTGTTTTGAGTTCATCTAAACTTTTAGCAGAAAATTTCACTGCTAAATCATCATTAATTTTTGCAGGAATAGGTTTATTTATCTTTTTAATTTTACACTCAAAAATTGCTTCCTTACCTGCCAAATCTTTATTGTTATAATTTTTAGGAAAATTAACTTTAACATCTTTATCATCATTAACTTTACAATTGATAAGCTGCTCCTCAAAACCAGGAATAAAACTATTTGAGCCTATTACAAGGGGATAATCATTTGCTGAACCACCATTGAATACAACTTTATTAATAGTACCTTTAAAATCAATAATTACTTGATCTCCTTGTTTTGTTTTTTCATTTTTTTTCCTTGGTTCAAATGAACAAGCAGATTTAGAAAGTTCGTCTAACGCTTTTTGTATTGCATCATTGTCTACACTGATTTTATATTCACTTAACTTTATTTCTTCAAATTTTAATTCTGGAATATTTGGTAAAATTTCATAATTAATTGTAAATGTAAGGTCAGATTTTCTATCTAATTTACCTTCCTTAAGTTCAATTTTTGGTTGTGAAGCAGGTTTATGACTTTTTAAATCTAAATGTTTTTTTATATTAGAGTCCATCAATTCTTGAATTATTTCATTTTTTGTGGATTCCCCAAACATCTTTTTCATCATAGTTAAAGGAGTACGACCTTTTCTGAAACCTTTCATTTGAAAATTAAGACGTTCTTTTTCAAGTTTTTCATCTACTTTTTGATCCAAAAGTTTATACTCGATAGTAAACTCATAAGATCGCACTAATTTTTTATTCTCGATCTCCTTAAAGTCCATTTTTTCCTCATTTAAAATAATTTTCATTGGTGCGGGTGGAGGGACTTGAACCCCCACGCCCGAAGGCGCCAGAACCTAAATCTGGTGCGTCTACCAATTCCGCCACACCCGCAAATTAACTTTTTTTAATATATATCAATAAGAATAGTTGGGTAATACATAGTTAATAAATTAATGTAAAGAATGATCTTTAAAAAAAGTAAATATCCTTATCTATTTTTTAAATTGAAATATAGCACAAGGAACAATCATTATGATTAAAAATTAAGCAAATCTTTGAAGTAACATGAAATTTGTTTTTTTTAGTGCATTTTTATTTGCTTTACATTTAAACACATGATTTGTGTACCTAAAAAAATCAGGATAAATCGATGAAAAAAATAGAAGCAATCATAAAACCTTTTAAATTAGATGAGGTAAAAGAAAGTCTGCAAAATATAGGAATTCAAGGTCTTACTGTAACAGAAATCAAAGGATTTGGAAGACAGAAAGGCCATACTGAGTTGTATAGGGGCGCAGAATATATTGTTGATTTTTTACCTAAGATAAAAATAGAGCTGATTGTTGATGATAGTATTTTAAATCAAGTTATAGACGAGATAATTAAATCTTCCAAAACTGGAAAGATTGGTGATGGGAAAATTTTTGTTTCAAATATTGATCAAGCTATAAGAATTAGAACAGGAGAAGAAGGATCTGATGCAATATAGATTGCGTACATTTTAAATTTATATTTTACAACAACATAAAGGAGAGCTATTAAAATGAGTTCAAGTTCAGATATTTTAAAAAAAATAAAAGATGAGGAAATTGAATACCTCGATCTTAGATTTACTGATCCAAGAGGAAAGTTACAACATGTTTCAATTCTTGGAGACGGAGTTGATGAGGATTTATTAGATGATGGATTTATGTTTGATGGTTCCTCAATTGCAGGATGGAAGTCTATCGATCAATCGGATATGAAATTAGCTCCTGACTGTTCTACATCATATGTTGATCCATTTTATGCAGAAAAAACATTGTGTATTCATTGTAATGTTGAAGAACCAGATACTGGAGAACTTTATAATAGGGATCCAAGATCAACTGCGGTGAAAGCTGAAAGTTATCTTAAATCGTCTGGTGTCGGAGATATATCATATTTCGGTCCTGAAGCTGAATTTTTTTTATTTGATGATGTCAGATTTTCAAACACCATGAATAAAGTTTCATATGAAGTTGATGCCATTGACGCGTCTTGGAATACAGATGCCGACTTGGAAATGGGAAATATGGGACATAGACCTGGAGTAAAAGGTGGATATTTCCCAGTAAATCCCATAGATGCAGGTCAAGACATTCGTTCAGAAATGTTATCAACGATGAAAAGAATGGGAATGGCTGTTGATAAACATCATCACGAAGTAGCGTCAAATCAACATGAACTTGGTCTTATTTTTAATTCACTTACCAAACAAGCTGATGAACTTCAAAAATATAAGTATGTTATACATAATGTAGCGCACGCCTACGGGAAATCCGCCACTTTTATGCCTAAGCCAATTGCTGGAGATAATGGTACTGGTATGCATGTAAATATGTCTATATGGAAAAGTGGAAATCCACTATTTGCTGGAAATAAGTATGCAGACCTTTCGGATGAAGCACTTTATTTTATAGGAGGAATCCTTAAACATGCTAAGGCACTTAATGCTATAACCAATCCAGCAACAAACTCATATAAAAGATTAATTCCTGGATTTGAAGCTCCCGTTTTGAGAGCATACTCTGCTCGAAATAGATCAGGATGTGTAAGAATTCCTTGGACAGAAAGCCCAAAAGCAAAAAGAGTAGAAGCAAGATTTCCTGATCCCTCAGCAAACCCATATCTTGCTTTTTCAGCCCTTTTAATGGCAGGACTTGATGGTATTCAAAAAAAGACGGACCCAGGTGAACCTTCAGATAAGGATCTCTATGATTTACCTCCCGAAGAGCTTTTATCAATACCAACTGTTTGTGGCAGCTTAAGAGAAGCAATAGAAGCTTTACAGTCTGATCATGATTTTATGTTAGCAGGAGATGTGTTTACTAAAGACCAAATTGAAGCTTATATTGAATTAAAGAATGAAGAAATTCAAGAATTTGAACATACTCCTCATCCTATCGAATATAAACTATACTATTCTTGTTAATGTATTTTTATTATTTTGATTTAAATCGCTTTAGTGAGGTTATTTGATTTTTCTGAAGATTATCTTTTTTGACTACATAAGTATGTATACCAAAAATAATAGATTCAGTATTAGGTAGCCTCATTAAGGTTTGTCTCTCTACTCTTACCCAAAAATCACCATCAAAAAATTCCTTATTAGTAGTGTGTGAGAATTCTTCTGATAAAGGAGTAAATAATTGTGGATCTTGATATAAATACCAGTTTGCTCTCCAAAGTGGTTTATTTACCTTTAAATTATTAAACATTCTCTGCACAGACCTAGTTACTCTCATATCATAAATTTTGACTGGTTTATGTATTCTGCTTAATGGTTTATTGATTTTTTCTCTAAGCTTCCAAAGAGCTGGAAAACATAAAATACCACCGTCAAGAACGTGTTCGTTGTATGTATTATTCCAATTTAATATAAGTAAATCTTCTTGCACTATTCGACCTGCAACAATAATTGGGTTATCTTCATTTAAAAAAATTATTTTATTATCGGGTCTTTTTACTCGATCTTTGTAAACTTTATATTCAGAGTTTGTTTTTAATATGTTTAAAATAAATTCTAATAATTCTTGAGCAGCTGATAATGATTTCTTATTTAGATAAAAAACCTCAGATCTTTTTTCTTTTATTAAATAATCTCTATAAGACATTTGTCCATTAAATGCATCATCTTTGATAAATAACATTTCGATGTTTTCTAAAGGCTGAATACCAGGTATCCTAGAAGTAGCTATATTATCCCATGGACTATAAGGTAAATAACTTTGACATAAATCTTTCATTATTTTTCCCAAATTTTATCTCTCAAGATATTTTATAATAAAGATC
>CACOBR010000025.1 GCA_902625475.1 uncultured Alphaproteobacteria bacterium | reverse complement strand
TACAGATGCAACTAATGCATCTAGAACTATGTTATTTAATATAAAAGACCATAAATGGGATGAAGAAATTTGTGATTTAATGAATATTCCAATTAAAATGTTGCCTAAAGTATTAGATTCTGCAGATTTTTTTGGAGAAGTAGATAAAGATATTTTTGGCTCGTCTATACCTATTCTTGGAGTAGCAGGAGATCAACAAGCAGCAACGATAGGTCAAGCTTGTTTTAATCCAGGTATGATAAAATCAACATATGGAACTGGTTGTTTTTCACTTCTTAATACAGGATCTGATTTTGTAAAAAGCAACAATAATATGCTAACAACTATTGCTTATAGAATAAATAACAAAACGACTTACGCTTTAGAAGGCTCAATATTTATTGCTGGAGCCGTTGTACAATGGTTGCGAGATGAAATGAAGTTTTTCAAATCTGCAGAAAAAAGTGGAATAATGGCTGAAGAGGCTGATCATAACCAAAGACTTTACTTTGTTCCGGCCTTTACTGGGCTGGGAGCACCATATTGGCAACCTGATGTTAGAGGTGCAATTTTTGGTCTTAATAGAAATACTGGACAGAATGAAATTATCAAAGCTGCACTTGAAAGTGTATCTTATCAATCACTAGACCTTATCAATGCTATGTTGTTAGATTTTAAAAAGTCATCAGATAATCTTGTATTAAGGGTAGATGGTGGTATGTCAGCATCAAATTGGACAATGCAAAATTTATCAAACATTATACAAGCGCCAGTTGATAGACCCAAATTTTTAGAAACGACTGCACTTGGAGCTGCTTGGTTAGCAGGTTTTAAGTCTGGTGTTTATCCCAAAATGACTGACTTTTCTGAGCAGTGGAATTTGGATGTAAGATTCAATCCAGAAATTCCAAAATCAAAAGCTAATGATTTATACAAAGGATGGAAAAAAGCAGTGTCTTCTGTTTTTTAAGTATCTTTTTTTTATAAATTACCAATTATTTCTGATTCTATTTAAAATTACTTTAAAGTTGAAACAGGTCTAAAAAGAAAGTATTAAAACTAATTGTGTTCATACCATAAGGGATTGAATTTTGTCTAAGATAGCTCTAGAAGTTCAAAATTTAGAAAAGCATTATGGAGGACTCCAAGCAGTAAGAGGTATAAGTTTTAAAGTTTTGGAAGGTCAAATATTTGGTTTGATTGGTCCAAATGGTGCTGGAAAAACTACGACTTTTAATATGATTGCTGGATCAGAAATACCAACTAGTGGTAAAATTTTTTTATACAGTAAAGATATAACAGGAGTTCCCACTCATAAACTTTATGATCTTGGTCTATTGAGAACCTTTCAATTAAGTCAAGAATATAAAAAAATGACTGTATTAGAAAATCTTATGGTTGCTGGATCTCATCAAGTTGGTGAAAACATTTTTAATAGTTGGTTTTCATCAAAAAAAGTAAATTTAAGAGAAAAAGAAATATTAGAAAAAGCTTTTGATAGTTTAGAGTTTTTAGGTTTATCCAAATTAAAAAGTGAGTTAGCTGGAAATTTATCAGGTGGTCAAAAAAAACTTCTAGAAATTGGTCGAACAATGATGACGGATGCTAAGTTGGTGCTTTTAGATGAACCTGGAGCTGGCGTGAATCCGACTCTTATGCTTAAGATCATAGATATGATTAGGCGGTTAAATACAGAAAGAGGTTATACCTTTTGTATTATTGAGCATGATATGGATTTGATAGCTGACTTGTGCCAAAAGGTAGTTGTTCTCTCAGAAGGTCAAGTATTAACGGAAGGTCCAATGTCGAAAGTTAAAAATGATGAAAGGGTAATTCAAGCATATTTTGGAGGAGGAGTAGACATTTGAAATCTGAAACTATCCTCTCAATAAACAAATTAGTTGCAGGTTATGGTGAAACTGAAATATTACATAAAATTTCAATTTCTGTACATAAAAATGAGATTGTTTCAATCATCGGTCCCAATGGGGCTGGGAAGTCTACTATACTCAAAGCTATACTTGGAACTCTAGACATTAAAAGTGGTGAAATTTTTCTTAAAAAAACCAAGATCAACGGTGTAAAGCCAAGTGATGTTGTTAAAAAAGGAGTTGGCTATGTTCCTCAGACAGATAATGTTTTTGTAAGTTTATCTGTTCATGAAAATCTTGAAATGGGTGCTTGGACGATAGAAAATAACTTAAATGATAAATTTGAAGAACTTTATAACCTATTTCCTGATTTAAAAGACAAAAAGAAACAACTAGCTGGTCAATTGTCTGGTGGACAAAGACAGATGTTAGCAATGGCTAAAGCATTAATATTAGACGCCAAAGTTCTACTATTAGATGAACCCACGGCTGGGTTATCTCCAAAATACAGGCTTGAAATTTTTGATACTATTCAGAGAATAAATAAGAGTGGCCTACCTATTCTTATGGTAGAACAAAACGCAAAACAGGCCTTACAAATTTCACATCGTGGTTATGTATTGGTAGATGGTTCAAACAGATATACAGGTACTGGTGCAGAATTATCAGCTGATCCCGAAGTAGCACGCATGTTTTTAGGTTCCAGAGGTTAAGTTATATGTGGGAAAGTTTTTGGTTTGAATTTATAAATTTTTATTTTATCCCAGGATTAGTCTTAGGTTGCATTTATGCATTAGGTGCTATTGGTATCACTTTAACTTTTGGAATTTTAAGATTTGCTAATTTTGCTCATGGCGAAATTATGATGACTAGTTCATATTTAACATGGGAATTTGTTTTAGTAGCTTCGTCTTTTGGTCTTATCCTTCATCCAATTATAGGAGCTATTCCTGCTAGCATTTGTGCCATTTTTTTAGCATTAATCGTTGATAGGTTTTTTTATAAACCATTTAGAAACTCTCCTACTATTATGATTGTTATAGCAAGTTTTGGTATGATGCTAATAATTAGAAGTTTGGTGCAAGTCATCTGGGGACCTAACCAAATCACATTTGTTAAGGGAATAGCAAAACCAAATCAAGTTATAAAAGATTTCACGTCAAATTTTGATATGATGCTTCTTATTCCCAATAAACATATATCAATTTTATTAGGGACAATAATGATAATGCTAGTATTTAATTATTTATTATCTAGTACAAAAATTGGAAAAGGTATGCGAGCGGTTTCAGATAATCCAAATTTAGCTGAAGTTTCAGGAATTAATGTTGAAAATATTGTAAAAGCTACCTGGGTAGTGGGAGGATTTTGTGCAGCAGCAGCAGGAGTTTTTCTAGCTTTGGATACACAATTTATAGAAAGCACAATGGGTTTTAGAATGCTACTTCCTATGTTTGCAGCGGCAATTTTAGGAGGCATAGGAAGACCTTTTGGTGCAGTAGCAGGTGGTTTGATTATTGGTTTAGCTGAAGAATTATCGGCTTACCCTTGGCTAGGAAATGGTCCTGTTATCAGCCCTGGTTATAAAAGTGGTGTAGCATTTTCCATAATGGTTTTAATGCTTATTTTTAGGCCAAGTGGTTTATTTAGAGGGAAGGTATTTTAGAATTATGGATATTTTTTTAGGATATTTTTTGTATGCAATGTCTCTTTTGACTGTAGGAGGTATTTATGCTCTTTTGGCACTAGGTTTAAATGTTCAGTGGGGATTTGCTGGATTATTTAATGCTGGAGTAGCAGGTTTTGCAGCTATAGGTGCATATACTTATGCTTTATTAACTACTGCAGAAAGTCAATTTCATTTTGGAGGTTTAGAATTGCCATTAGTAGTAGGGGATATCCTTGCAATGATTTTCGCTGGAATAGTTGCTACTATAATTGGATTAATATGTATTCGCTTGAGAGCTGATTATTTAGCTATTGCTACTATTGGAATTGCAGAGATAATCAAGCTAATTTTGAAAAATGAAACCGACATTACCAATGGTCCCAGGGGTATCAATAAAATACCAAGAACTTGGGAACATTTTACCGAAGAAAGATTTTACACCAACTTTCCAATGAATTTGTTTTTAAATCAAAAAGGTTGGGAAGCTTTTTTTGCAAGTATTCCAAAATGGTGGTGGCAACCTTTTTTTGCAATTACTATTGTTTTAATTGTAATCGTTATTTACTTTTTTTTAGAAAAGTTACGAGTATCTCCTTGGGGACGAATGATGACTGCTATTAGGGAGAATGAAAAAGCAGCAGCAGCAGCAGGTAAAAATGTAACTAAGAGAAGAATTGAAGCTTTCATTTTAGGATCAGTTATAATGGGATTGGCTGGTGCTTTCTTAGGACAGCATTTGAGATTAATAGAACCAACACAGACTTTTGATCCAAGTAAAATGACCTTTTTGGTTTGGGTAATGTTAATAGCAGGTGGTTCTGGAAATAATAAAGGTGCAATTCTGGGGGCTTTTTTAATATGGTTTGTTTGGTCTAGTAGTGAATTAGTCACTAATGGAGTTATTGAAATACTTGCAACTATGTTCGATAGTGTAGATATTAGTATATTAAAGAATCGCGCGGGATTTATAAGAATGTTATTTATTGGTTTATTATTACAACTTATCTTGCAGCGATTCCCCAAAGGAATTTTACCAGAAAAAAGGCCCGCAATTTCTGGTAAAAATTAAGTGTATGCGGGATATGGGAGATATTATATGATAAAAAAAATATTAATTTCAGGAATGGCTGTTTTTGGTATAAGTTCAGTTGCTTATTCAGATGTAAAAATAGGAAATCCTATGGCACGAACTGGTCCTATACCAGAACTTGTAAAGCCAATGTCTGCAGCTGTTGATTTGGCTGTTGAGCATGTAAATGATCAAGGAGGACTATTTTCTGATGGCCAGAAATATGTTGCAGTTAAAGTTGATAGCGCCTGTGATCCTGTAGCAGCAGTAGATGCAGTTACTAAGCTAGTAAATGTTGAAGTTGTCACTGGCATAGTGGGACCTGTTTGTTCTGGTGCCACTATTGCACAAGCAGAGTCTGTATCAATACCAGCTGGAGTAGTAACCTTATCAGTTTCTGCTTCCTCACCTGCAATAAGTGAGATGGAAAACGGAACAGATTTAGTTTTTAGAACTGCTGCTTCTGATGCTTATCAAGGAATAGCTTTGGCTGAACTAGCTATGTCTAAAGGGATAAAAGATATAGCTGTTTCATATGCTAATGACGATTATAATGCTGCTATTGCTGCTGTTTTTTCAAAAGCTTTTACTTCTATGGGTGGAAAAATTACTGGTAATGAGGCTCACGAACCTAATAAAGCTTCCTACAGATCTGAGGTTAATACTTTGGGTTCTGGTTCTAATAATTTAGCATTATTTGCTTATTATGGTTCAAGTGGAATTACTATAATGCGTAATGCATTAGAAACTGGTGCATTTGAAAACTTTATAGGTGCGGATGGAATGCTTGCACAAGAAGTAATTGATCAGCTTGGAGCAGAAAACCTAGGTAATGTAACATTTACAACATCTGCATCTGATTCAAGTACTGATGCATTCAAATCTTGGAAAAAGCATGCTGATGCAGCTAATGTACCAGCATCTGATCCTTTTGTACCTAATTCTTATGACGCAGCATTTTTAATGGCTTTGGCTATTGAAAAAGCTGGATCAGCTGATAGATCTAAAATCTCAGCTGCATTAAGAGAGGTAGCTAATGGACCTGGAGAAAAAATACTTCCTGGCGAGTGGAAAAAAGCCAAAGAGATAATTGCTTCAGGTGGTAGTATAGACTATGTTGGAGCTGCCGGCCCACAAGATTTTGATGAAAATGGTGATGTTGCTGGACTATTTAGCAAGAATACTGTTGTTGATGGAAAGTGGAAACCTGTAGTTATTAAATAATCTATTTTTAATACTTTAACTTAATTTTAAAGCCCCTTTATTGGGGCTTTTTAATTTAAAATAGGTTTTTTTTCCGATAATGACATATCTGTATCTATCCAAACAGGGAAAAACTTGGTATCCCAGTTAGCTTTTAAATAAATTTTGAATAACGCATTTAACCACTGTCTTAAGTTAGGAATAGCTAAAACAAATTCTGCTTTATTTTGATAATTTTCATTTTCAATTTTATCTTCAATAAATAAGAGTTTAAACTCCTGACTGTTTTTACCTACTTTTACACTAGTAACTAGCCAGGTTGGATTATTTTTTATTAATTTAACAGACTCAGTTTTGGTTTTATTTATTTCGGCTTTTTCTTGTTCAAATGATTGTTCTAATTCTTTAGAAATTTTATTATTAGAATTAACTGCCAATTGATCTGTAAGACTTGGTATTAATCTATCTAACAATCTTCGTGTCAGCCAGAGTCGCTGAGTATTTTTTGATTTGTCTGAACAATCCATAATGACACGATCTTCTAAAGGGTCAAATTGCATTGTAACGGTAACAATACTAAAAATTTTTTCTGACATATTATGATAAAACTATTCTGAACATAAATCGATCATTTTCTCTAATGCAATTTTGTAGCCATCTATTCCAAAACCTGCGATTACAGCTGTTGATTTTTGAGAAACATATGAGTTGTGTCTAAATACCTCTCTTTTATGTATATTACTTATGTGAACTTCAATTATGGGTTTATCAAATAAAGTAAGGGCATCTAGTATAGCTATCGATGTATGAGAGTATGCTGCAGGATTTATAATTATTCCTGACGCTTCTTCTCTGGCACTATGTATCCAATTAATTATTTCATGTTCTGCATTACTTTGCAAAAAATTAATTTTTATATTTGATTTATTTGCTATTTTTATGCATATATTTTCAATATGCTTTAAAGTATTACTACCATAAATCTTTGGTTCTCTTTGTCCTAAGAGATTTAAATTTGGACCATTTATTATATAAATAAGAGAATTCATAATATTTTCCCATGTCTAGATATTGGAGTTTATGGAAATTTGATGTTGTGTTTATTTCTAACTAAGTAACTAGTTTCCTTTTTGAATATTTATTTTTCTTCCATATTTTTTCATTACATATTTTTTTTAGTATTTCAGTTGCTCTTATAACATCATCCTCTGAATTATATAATGGGTTAAAACCAAAACGCATAATATTTGGCTCTCTATAATCTCCAATTACGTCCAAATCAATAAGAGCCTGCATTTTTTCATAGGCATTTTCAGTTTTGTAAGCAACCTGATTTCCCCTTTTTTGTGGATTTTTAGGACTTATTAAACTTAATTTCAATTTCGAATTATTGATTTTATTAATAAAAAGTGAAGTAAGTGAAATAGCTTCTTTTCTAATTAAATCAATATCAACGGTTTCCCAAATTTTTAATACCTCTTCTAAAGCTGACATTTGAATTACTGGAGGTGTACCTATCCTAAATCTTTTTATATCTTTAGCTGGTTTATAAGAAAGATCAAAATTAAAAGGGTTTTCATGCCCTAACCATCCAGCAATAATTGGATTAATTTTGTTAATATGTTTTGGATTTACATATATAAACGCAGGTGAACCCGGTCCACCACATAAATATTTATAGGTGCACCCAACTGCAAAATCAATTTCATCTTTTTTTACAGAGAGCGGTAGAGCACCAATAGAGTGAGCAAAGTCCCATATAGTAATTATACCCATATTTCGTGCTATTTTAGATATTTTTTTTAAATCATATAATTCTCCGGTTCTATAATCGACATGTGTTAACATAAGAATAGAAACTTCCCCCTTATTTAATTCATCAACTATTTTATTTTTACTGACCAATCGTACTTTAGATAAATTTTTTTCTTTTAAATACGAATTTGCAATATAAAGATCAGATGGAAAATTTGACTTGTCACTTAAAATTAATCCCTTTTTTTTAGAAATTTGATGAGCTCCAGATATTGCTTGAAAAAGTTTTATTGCTAAGGTGTCCCCTACAGTGACACTGTTTTTGCTTGCACCAATTAATTTAGCAATTACGTTTCCTATTCTATCCGGCTGTGTCATCCAATTGGATTTATTCCAACCTTTTATAATTTGCTCTCCCCATTCATCGGTTAGAACTTTAGAAATTGAATTTTTAATACTCTTTGTTAATGGTCCTAAAGAGTTTCCATCTAAATAAATCCAGTTTTTTGGGATATAAAATAATGGCTTATATTTTTTGTGGAGGGTATTCACCATAAACTATTGAGCTTTCGGTTTTAAGAATATACCAAGTGATAATAATGACATTTTTAAAATTTTCTAGTTTATTAATTACTTTAAAAATGAAATCTTTTATATAATTCTTTTGGAAGATAAAAATTACTGAAAGACATAAAAATATAAATTTAATTAAAAATAAAAAGTTGCTAGGATTCTGTTCAGCATTGCTAATTGTTTTTGTTTGGTCATTTTGGTTAATAATA
This sequence comes from uncultured Alphaproteobacteria bacterium, assembly GCA_902625475.1. Lineage (GTDB taxonomy): Bacteria > Pseudomonadota > Alphaproteobacteria > Rhodobacterales > Rhodobacteraceae > CACIIZ01. Next base: position 4,629 of record CACOBR010000025.1, on the reverse strand, counting down.
AGTCGTATAGGTGTTAAACCCTAATTAAGTATATATGATTTAGCGGCAATTAGATTTGGACTGTCATCTTTTTTTATTTTTCCTTTTATTTTTTATTTCTGTGTTTGGAGAACAATAAGCTTAAAAAAAGCACTAATAACTTCGTTTTTCATAGGGCCTTTTTACGCATTATTTGCATTTGGAGGATTTTATTATTCTCCTGCATATCATGGTGGAGTTTTTATGAATGGTTTTCTTCCTGTTATTACGGTTTTAATAAGTTACCTTCTTGGAAAAAAATTATTCAAATTAGATATATTTGGGACATCTCTAATTATGATAGGTTCACTAATTATATTATTTGATCATCCTTATGAAATATTAGTAAGAAGTTGGAAAGGTGACTTACTTTTTATTTTAGCAGCTATATTTCTGAGTATTTTTATTATTTTAGTAAATAAATGGGATCTAAGGTTTAGTCAGATTCTTTATTCAATTTGTATTATTAATGCACTATTTTACTTGCCAATATGGTTTCTATTTTTACCAAAAGGTTTTAACTTTTTAGATTATTCATTGTATAGCAAAGAAATTTTAATAAATATTTTGTTTCAGGGATTTGTTCCAAATATTTTTGGATTATATTTAACGGCTTTTGCAGCTAAATCTATTGGTACTGCAAAAGCTTCCTCAATTTTAGATGCAGTTCCAATAACTGGGGCAGTTCTAGGTTTTTTTATTCTTTCAGAAATTCCATCGTTTTTAAGCTGGATGAGTTTACTTATTGTTTCTACCGGTATTTTAGTTGTAGTGATTTTTAAAAAAGTCACACTTAGCTCACTGTATATCCAACGGTATAGTTACTGGTCCATCATTACAAATATTTAATTTCATGTTAGAACCAAAAATGCCAGTTTTTGTATCTATATTTTTATTTTTCATTAATTTAACTAAGTGATCGAATAATAATTTTGCTTGTTTAGGTTCCATTGCTCCTCTGAAATCAGGACGATTTCCACTTTTTAAATTTGCAGCTAAAGTAAATTGGCTTACTACAAGCACTGAACCATTAATATCAATAATTGATTTGTTCATTTTTCCATTGAGGTCATTAAATATTCTAAGTTTTGATAATTTTTCAACTACTTTTTCACACGTATTCATTGTATCATTTGGAACTGCACAAACTAAACATACAAGTCCTTTTTGGATATGGCTTACAATTGCTTGGTTAACTTCTACTGAAGATGAGCTAACTCGTTGTATATTGATTAACAAAAAAACCTCATCACATGAACTTAATTTTGTTGATTAAAGTAGTTCATATGATAGCGTAATTTCCATTATTAATATAGAGTATATTATGACAAATCCTTTGTATGAAGAACTTTTTGAAAAGCATCGTTTTAGTGAAAAGAATTTCCTTTTTCTAAAAAATCAAGAAACAATTTTATATAAAGAGTATATCAATTCAGTTGAAAGAATATCATTTTTTTTTAAAGAGCTAGGTCTCTTTCCTGGTGATAGAGTAGCTTTAAAATTAAAAAAATCCCCAATTTTTCTATCAATTTACGGAGCATGTGTTCACAGGGGTCTTATATTTTTGCCATTAAATGAAGGATATACAAATGATGAACTTTTATATTATTTAAGAGACTCTGAAAGTAAAATATTGATAACAGATAAAGAAACTTCTTCTGAGTTAAAAAGTAAGAAATTAGATAAAGGTTTTATCATAGAAATAATTGAGAAAGATAGTTTTGGATCTATTTCAAAAAAGTTAATTAAGAATATATCTTTCGAAAAACCTGTTTCAAGAAATCTTAATGATATTGCTGCAATACTTTATACTTCAGGTACAACAGGTAGATCAAAAGGTGCTATGATATCACAAGAAAATTTATTATCTAATGCTCAAACATTAAAAGAATATTGGCATTTCAATTCTGAAGATAACCTTATACATGCACTGCCTATCTATCATACTCATGGACTTTTTGTAGCAACAAATGTAGTCTTGCTATCATCAGCCAGTATGTTTTTTCTTGAAAAATTTGAATTAGAAACAATATTTAATTACTTTCGTTATTCAACAGTATTAATGGGAGTACCAACTTTTTATATAAGGCTTTTAGATTCTAAGAAATTAACAAAAAAAATTGTTAAAAATGTAAGACTTTTTATTTCTGGAAGTGCTCCATTAACAAAGGAAATAAATGATTATTTTTTTGATATAACTGGTAAACGGATTCTTGAACGATATGGAATGACAGAAACAAATATGATTTGTTCCAATCCTTATAAAGGTAACAGAATTTCTGGTACAGTTGGTTACCCATTGCCAGGAATAAAAGTTAGGATAACACATCAAGATACTGGAAGATTGATAGAGAAAGGAAAAATTGGAGAAATTCAGGTAAAAGGAAAAAATGTGTTTTGTGGATATTGGGGGATGCCAGATAAAACTGCTAATTCATTTACTATCGATAATTATTTTAAAACTGAAGATCTAGGAAGATTTAATAAAAGTGGCTATTTAGAAATTGTTGGCAGATTAAAAGATCTAATTATTTCAGGGGGGTTTAACATTTACCCAAAAGAAGTTGAAGATGTAGTTAATAGTATTAATGGTGTTAAGGAAAATGCAGTAATTGGAGTATCTCACAAGGATCTTGGGGAATCAGCTCTTTGTATTATTGTTAAAGAGAATAAAGTTCTAATTGACTCTAATTTAATTTCTGAAATATTAAGAAATAAATTAGCCAAGTATAAATGCCCTAAGGCTTTTATTTTTAAAAAATCTTTACCCAAAAATAATTTAGGAAAAATTTTAAAAAATAAGTTAAGAGAAGAATATAAAGATTATTTTAAATAATAAAAAAATGAGTTTAGAAAAAATATTATCAAAAGTTGAAACTGCTAAAAAAGATTCAGGACGTCAAAATGATAAGATAAATGTAATTGCCGTCTCGAAAGTTCAGCCTATTACAAGAATAAAAAAAGTTTTAAACGAAGGACATAGGTTGTTTGGAGAAAACAGAGTTCAGGAGAGTTTGGAAAAATGGCCAAAGCTTATAGATGAATACGGAAAAATAGAACTCCATTTAGTAGGTTCATTACAAACGAATAAGGTCAAAGATGCAATGAATTTATTTGATGTAATCCATAGTATAGACCGTGAAAAACTAATTGTTAAAATTTCAAATGAAGCTCAAAATTTAGGATTTTGTCCTGATTTATTTATTCAAGTTAATACTGGGAATGAGACACAAAAAGCAGGTGTAAAAAAAGAGGAAGTAACTAAATTATTAGAATTAGCTAAATCACATTCATTACCAATTATAGGTTTAATGTGTTTGCCTCCAATAAATGAACCCCCATCAGATCATTTTAAAATTTTAAATAGAATTGCAAAAGAACATAATCTTCAAAGAGTTTCTATGGGTATGAGCAACGATTTTGAAGACGCTATAAAATTTGGAGCAACAGACATACGTATTGGTTCAGCTATATTTGGTCCAAGAGAATAAATTAAATCAAAAAAAGTGACCACTCTTATCTTTTTTTGTTTTGATATAAGATTTGTTTTCTACCGTTTCTTTAGATAAAAGAGGAACTCTTTTCATTACTTTTATTCCTGAATTTTCAAAGGCATTTATTTTAGAAGGATTATTGGTGAGTAGTTTGATTTTCTTAATACCAAGTTGTTTTAAAATTCTTGATCCAATTGACAAGTCTCTTTCGTCATCATTAAATCCAAGCCTTTGATTAGCTTCAAAAGTATCTAAACCATAATCTTGAAGCTTATAAGCTCTCATTTTGTTTGCTAATCCTATTCCCCGCCCCTCTTGATTTAAATATAAAATTATACCCTTTTTTTCTAATTGAATTTTATTCATTGTTAAAGAAAGTTGTTCTCCACAATCACATTTTAATGAATGAAGAATATCTCCAGTAAAACAAGCAGAATGTAGTCTTGTTAAAATTGGTTGAGATAAATCTAAGATTCCTATTTCGATAGCATAATGTTCTGTTAAACCATTTAAATCCCTAAAAACAGATACTTTTGAATTTAATCCTCCTGGTATAGGAACTCTTCCCGTGCTTACTAAAGTTAAATTTTCATCAACTTTATTAGGTTCAAAATTTTTGCTAATTTTTTGGTAAAGTAATCCTAATCGTCTCAATTTTTTAAGATCTTCAGATTGTATCGGTAAAACAAGTACAGCTGGTAATAATTCAGCCTTTTTACAAAAATGTATAGCTAATTTAGCAATTTCACTATTTCCGTCTCTTAAACTGAAATAGGGACCTTTAAGTGGAAGTTCAAAATCTTCAGCTGGATCAGCAGTTGATTTAATCCAATTTAAAGATACAGGACTTGGTAGTTTTAATCTTGCAATACTCTCGTCATAAACTCTAGCATTTAAAAAATCAGCTCTATTTTTGGTAATTGCTAGGTAGGGCTCTACATTATATGAATTTATGTATTCTATTAATTTTTGGAAAGTTTCCATGGAAAGTGTTTCAATAGAAACAATTAATGCATAGTTTTTTTGATCACCAAGGAGTATAGGAACTCCTAATCTTAAATCACTTATTTGTCTTACTGCTGTTAATTTATTGCTTAAATTTGCAATCATCTTAAAC
>CACOBR010000024.1 GCA_902625475.1 uncultured Alphaproteobacteria bacterium | reverse complement strand
ACTGTATTAACGATGTATAACGTTTTTGCAGATTTATTCCATTCATGTGGTTTTAAGATTGATGAAAAATTGAAATTTATCAAAGAAGAAACAATAGCAAGACATTGGTGGAGAGACGGTAGTTCACTTGATTTATATTCTTGCTTTGAAAAAAATTTAGAAGAAATTAAACATTTTGCTGGCAACAAATCAGCACTAGAATTTGAAAAATTTAATAAATTTTCTAGGGATCTTTTTGGTTTATTTAAAGACCCTATAATTATGAACTCAAAACCTGATATTTTTCCAGTTTTGGTTAATGGATTAAAAAACATAAAGCTTTTGAAAGATATATTAATAAAAAATAAAAAATTATACGGATATCTTAATGAAAACTTCTCAGATTATCGATTAAAACAATTATTTTCCAGATATTCTACTTATGTCGGCGGATCACCATTTAATTCTCCAAGTATTTTATCACTTATCTGGCATGTAGAATGCCAGGGTGTTTGGAGAATAGCAGGAGGAATGTACGATCTTGTAAAGCAAATTGAAACAATTTCAAAAAGATCAAATGCAGGTTTTTTTTATAAGAATAAGGTAAAAAAAATCTTGATGAAAAATAATAAAATAAATGGCATAGAGTTAAAAAATAAAAAGGTTATTGATTGTGACACTATTATATTTAATGGAGATCCAAAAGCACTTTTTGATGGCCTCTTGGGAGATGAAATACAAAATGCCGTATCAAATAACAATATAAATAAAAGGTCTTTATCCGCTTATGTATGGAGTTTTGCTGCTAAAACTAAAGGATTAGATTTACTCCATCACAATGTTTTATTTAATAAAAACTATAAAACAGAATTTGATGACATTGAACGGGGTGAAATACCTAAAGACCCTACCCTATATATTTGTGCTCAAGGTAGTATAAATAATCCAAAGCCAAAAGAAAAGTCATTGGGTCGTTTTGAAATAATAATAAATGGATCTCCAACATATAATCATAAGAAATATAACAAACAAAAGGAATACACCAAATGCAAGGAAATAACATTTTCGATTTTGGAGTCAATGGGCTTAAAAATGGATTTAAAACCAACAGAAGAAATGCTAACTACTCCAAAGGAGTTCGAGCAATTATTTCCTGGCTCTCAAGGTTCGCTTTACGGAAGAACACCCCACGGAATAAACTCAACATTTATGAGACCGAGAAACAAAAGCAAGATAAAGGGTTTGCTGTTAGCAGGCGGCGGAACACACCCAGGAGCGGGAATTCCTATGGCATGCCTATCAGGAAAGCATGCGGCAGAAATGATATTGAAAGACCTAAGTTTGACATAGATGTAAAACCAAACGGATATGCATGGTGGTATGTTGACGGTATTTCTAGTGACGGAAATAAAGCAATATCAATAATTGGATTTATTGGCTCTGTGTTTTCGCCATGGTACTACTGGAGTAAAAGAAAAGACCCCCAAAATCATGTTTGTATAAATGTTGCGATGTATGGCAAAGGCTGGCGATGGACTATGACCGAAAGAGGAAAAAAGAAACTTAAAAGAAATCAAAATATGCTAAAAGTTGGACCAAGCTCATTTAATTGGAACAAAGATCATTTAATTATAAATTTTGACGAATATTCCATTCCTCATTTTGATAATGTAAAGGGGACAGTTAAAATAATTCCTAAGTTTATATCAGAAATAGAGTGTAATTTATTATCAGATAATAGCCATGTTTGGCGTCCCTTTTCTCCCATCTCAAAAATTGAAGTTGATATCAATAAACCTGGTTGGCAATGGGAGGGTCATGGATATTTTGATGCAAATTTTGGTTCTAGCGCCCTAGAAAAAGATTTTTCCTATTGGACTTGGGGAAGATTTCCGACTGATAAAGGTAGTTATACTTTTTATGACGCAATTCCAAGAAAAGAAGAGAGTGTAAATATTGCTCTTTTATTCAAAAACAATGGAAGAATAGAAAAAATTTTTAATCCTCCAGACAAAGCTAATTTATCAAGATCTTTATGGCTGGTTAAAAGAGAAACTAGGTCAGATATTAATTTTAAACCAAAACAAATTAAACATATGCTTGATACACCTTTTTATACAAGAGCTGGAGTTCAAACTTCGATATTTGGTGAAAAAAGTATAGGTGTTCATGAAGCACTGGATCTTAATCGTTTTTCAAGTCCATTCCTAAAACCAATGCTAGCTGTAAAAGCTCCAAGATATAATTGGTGATTTAAAAATTTAATTATTTAATTGCATTATACGAAAATTTAAAGCAGCTGCAAAACTTACCCAAATAAAATATGGGAAAATCAAAATTGATGATAATGGATCTGAAAACCAATAAGTTATTACCATTAATAATACTGACAACCAAAGTCCCACCATAAATTTCATTGCTAATTTAATATCATTTAATCCAAAAAAAATGGGTGTCCAGATAGTATTGAAGGTTATTTGCAAAGCCCATAGAGCAATTAAAAAGTTTTTTGAACCTGCAATGTTTGAAATCCTCATTCCAACATAAGCAATAATGATGTAAAGGATTGACCATGCAATTGGAAATAACCAATTAGGTGGATTCCAAGATGGTTTATCTAAATTTTTATACCATTCATTTGGTGGAAATAATGCACCTGTAGAAGCAGCTACACAACAAGTCAAAAAAAATAAAGCAAATGTAAGCCAATCCATTAATTAATTCTCTTGATGCTTATTTGATAATTTAGATTCCTGCAAGAGCTCGATCTTTTTGCTCTAAATCAAAAAGTAAATTTATAAACTTACTAGACCTTTCTTTAAAAGACTTTTTACTTTCTTTTGGTTGTTTTACTGAGCTTACTAAAAAATTCACCTCCGGTATAGCAGAGGCATGAATTGTAGATGGTACAGGCATAACTGTTGTTAATGCAGAGTTTCCTAATGAAGATATAAGCATTAAAAATTTTTCAAAGGTAGTAGTATAAGCCCTATTATTTATACTATCATAATTAGAAGCCGCAATATGCTTACCTATTTTGGAATAAATTTTTCCGGCTGAAAAAATTCCTGGTCTACATTCCTTTGGTAAAGAAAAATATCCTGCTCCTGCCCTTTTATAAAAATAATCAGCTCTATTTAATAGTTGTTTTACAAAAGTACTAACTTCAGGAAAGTTTTCTGGATTTTCCAAGAAATCCTCAACTGATATATTGCTTTTATCCATCCATTCTGTTGGAATATAAATTCTATTATTTCTAGCATCTTCTCCTATGTCTCTAGCTATATTTGTAAGCTGCATTGCTATACCAAGATCACAAGCTCTTGCAAGTGCATCTTCATCCCTTACATTCATCAAAATACACATCATTACTCCAACTGAAGAAGCAACTCTAGCACAGTAACTATATAACTCAGATAAATTCCCAAACCTCCTACCATCCTGATCCCACTTAAGTCCTTCAATTAAAGCTAAAGGTAATTGTTTTGGAAGGTCATAGCTTTTTACTAGAGCCGCAAAAGCTCGATCAGTACTAGAATCCCTTGGTTGACCATTGTAGACTTGATTTAATCTTTTCTTTAAATCCTCAGCCGGATTTTTAATTTTAGTTTCTTTATCTACAACATCATCTGCAATTCTACAAAACGCATATAATACTATTGCAGGGTCTCGTACATATTTAGGTAATAGTTTTGAAGCAGCATAAAATGAATGTGATCCCTCTTTTATCAGTAATTTGCATTCCTCTAAATCATAACTATTAATTTTCATTTTATTTCACCTTGCATCTATTTTTTCATAAAAATTATTATGTTCTTTTTGGTATTGTTTAGCATCTTTAATTTCTTTAGCTATAATTTCAGCTGAGGCTATTACACCTGGAACTCCAGGACCAGGATGTGTTCCAGCTCCAACTAAATAAAGTCCTTCAATTTCTTCAGATATATTATGTGGCCTAAACCAAGCACTTTGAAACATTCTAGGCTCAATTGAAAATCCTGTGCCCATTGGGCTTAAATAATTTTTCCCAAAATCATTTGGAGTCATTACATGGCTTTCCACTAAAGTTTTTTGAAACCCTGGAAGCAATCGATTATCCAAAAATTGTGCTACTTTTTTTAAATATTTTTCTTTTTCTTTTTCCCATATGATTGGATTAGAATGCCCTAAGTGTGGAACACATGACAAAACATAAAAAGTATCACAATTTTCAGGAGCACATGTTGGATCCGTTACAGAGGGTCGATGAATATAAAGACTCATATCTTCAGACAAAACACCATTTATAAAAATGTCTTTCACATGGCCTGAATATCTTGGCCCGTGTAAAATAGTATGATGACCAACATCTGGCCACATATTTTTTGTATTTTTTGTACCAAAATGCCAGACAAACAACCCCATTGACCATTTTTTGTTTTTCAATTTTTTTGAAGTCCATCTTTTTTTTTCTTTTTTCTTTAAAAGTTCATTATATGTGTATGATGGGTCTGAATTAGAAATTATAATGTTTGCTTCAAAACTTCTATTATCTTTTAATTTAACTCCAGTAACATTTTTCCTGTCATAAGTTATCTCTTTGACCTCAGAATTTAAATGAATACTACCACCCTGTTCTAAAATTATCCTACCCATAGCTTTAGCAATAGCACTAAATCCTCCAATAGCGCAGTGCACTCCATAGACTTTTTCAATATGACTTACTAACCCCCACATGGATGTTACATTAAATGGATCACCTCCAACAAATAATGGATGAAAACTTAATGCAAATCTAAGCCTAGGGTCTTTTACTCTAGCTGCAGCCATTTGATATACTGACCTGTCCGCTCTCAACAAGCCAAATAGAGGAAGAACTTTTAGTGTGTCCCAAAGCTTGTGCATTGATACCCTTCCAATACTTTTTTCATCTGAAAAGGCTATGTCATATCTGATTTTTGATTCTCTCATAAATTTTTCATAACCACCTAGATCATTAGGAAATAACGTCTTTATTTGTTTTTTCATCTTATTAGAATCGTTAGAGGCTAAAAATTCTGAATTATCTGGAAATTTAATTTTATAGAAAGGGTCAAGAGGTTTGAGATTTACATCTTTATCAAATTCTCTACCACAATCATTCCAAAGAGATCTGAACATATTTGGTAAAGTTACAATAGTTGGACCTAAATCAAATCGATATCCATTTTGATTTAATGAAGTACCTCTACCACCAAGACTGTTCAATTTATCAAATACAGAAACTTTATACCCTTTTGAGCCCAGTCGCATTGCTGCTGCTAACCCACCAAACCCAGCTCCGATAACTATAGCTTTCTTTGATGAAGTTTCAGAAGATTTTGGAAAGTCAAAATCCTTATTGTCAGATCTTTTTAACATATAATAAACTTAACATGTCAGAAAAATTTGACAACATAATAAATGAATGCTTGTTTGTAAATGAAAGTTAAATAAAATTATTAACATCTAATTGGAAAAGTTTTGAATCAAAATACACAAATTGTAGCAATAAGTTTTTTTAGATTTGAAGGAGTATTACAAAAACTATGGGCTTTTAGCCAAATGGGTTTTGCAAGGAAAAAATTAAAAAAAATAAAACAAATCTCTTTCTTCAAATTATTTGGTTCTGGAACAGGAGAAGGATTTACTCCTTATCCAAATACAAGTGTTTATGCTATTTTAAGTGTTTGGAATAATTTAGGAGAAGCCGAAAATAATATTGAAGAAAGAGAAATATATGAGAATTATAGAACCCACTCCATTGAAAATTGGACTGTTTTCCTTTCTCCAATTTCAAGCAAAGGTTATTGGGATAAAACTAACCCATTTAAACCCAATAAAAACGAATTCATGAAAAAAGATAATATGTTAGCAGCATTAACTAGAGCAACAATAAAACCAAAAATAATGCTAAAATTTTGGTCTAAAGTTCCTGCAATTTCAAAAGTAATAGGTAATGATAAAAATGTATTATTTAAAATGGGCTTAGGAGAAATTCCTTGGTTTCACCAAGTAACCTTTTCAATTTGGCCAAATGCAGAAACAATGGCTAATTTTGCTAGAAAAGACGGACCCCACGCAAAAGCCATAAAATCAGTTAGAGAAGGAAACTGGTTTTCTGAAGAATTATATGCAAGGTTTGAAGTAAAAAAAGCCATTGGAAAATGGTGTGGGAAATCAGTGATATAAATTATTAAAGGAATAAAATGAAGTTAGATTATCCATTCTCTGCTATAGTTGGACAGAAAACTATGAAACAAGCTTTAATTCTTACAGCTATCGATCCATTAATAGGTGGAGTTTTAGTTTTTGGAGAACGTGGTACTGGAAAATCAACAATTGTTAGATCACTGGCGGCGCTTTTACCTGAAATAAAAGTTGTAAAAGGCTGTCCTTATAATTGTGAAAATCTGAGTGATAATTGCTCCTATTGTAAAAATTCCCCTAAAAAATTTGAAAAAAAATTAACACCTATCATAGATTTACCACTTGGCTCAACCGAAGATAGGGTAGTTGGATCTCTAAACTTGGAAGTTGCTTTAAGTGAAGGTAAAAAAAGCTTTGAACCAGGGTTACTTGCACATGCAAATAGAGGATATCTCTACATAGATGAAGTGAATTTGCTAGAGGATCATATAGTAGATCTTTTATTAGATGTTGCAGTATCTGGAGAAAACTTAATTGAAAGAGAAGGATTATCAGTAAAACACGATTCAAAATTTGTACTAATTGGTTCAGGAAACCCAGAAGAAGGAGAATTAAGGCCACAGCTTCTTGATCGCTTTGGTTTGTCAGTTGAAGTAAAATCCCCTCATCAATTAGAAGAAAGAATGGAAGTAATTAAAAGAAGATCCAAGTTTGACGATAAAGATTCAGATTTTTTTGTTTTTTGGGAAAATGAAGATACCAAATTAAGAAAAAAAATTATCAGAGCCCAAAAAAAACTTATTAACATAAAAGTATCAAATAATATTTTAGAAAATTGTGCAAAATTATGCCTTGCACTAGGTTCAGACGGATTAAGAGGAGAATTAACTTTATTAAGAACTTCAAAAGCACAAGCCTCATTTGAAAATAAAGATAATGTTGAACTTTCACATTTAAAAAAAGTTGCTCCAATCTGCATGGCACATAGACTTAGGAAAGATCCATTAGATGATGTTGGATCAAATATAAGAGTTGAAAGAACAATTGAAGAAGTATTGGGGAAATGATTTTTGAAATAAAGACTTTAAGGAGGTAAAAATACAAGAAAAATCAAATTTAGGTAATAAGGATTATATTGAAAATACATTATATAACCTTGAAAAAATAATTGCAGTTTTACGATTAATTCCTTTTGATTTAGGTGGTTTAATAATAAAATCACGACATAGCGAGACCAGAAGGATAGCAATAAAACTTATAGAAGAAAAGTTAAATAAATTTCCTTTAAAAAAAATATATCCAGAAATTGCGGACTCGAAACTTCATGGCGGGATAGACTTTTCTGAAACACTTAGATTAGGAAAACTAATCCATACAAAGAGTATTTTTGAAGGTAGGCCAAAGACATTCAAATTAATGATGGGAGAGAGATTAGAAACAAGTGTCGCAGGAATTTTTGCACAAAAACTGGATGCTAAACCAAACTTTTTAATGTTAGTAATTGATGAAGGAATAGAGGATGAGGAAGTTCCAAATTGTCTTAAAGAAAGAATTTGTTTTTATATTGATCTTAATACAATTCCATTTGAAAAAATAAGGAATTTTAAAATAAAAAGATATAATATTTCTAATGCAAAGTCTCTTTTGGATAAAGTGAAAGTACCTGAATTTATTTATAAAGATCTATTTGAAATAACATCTTCAACAGGTATTACTAGTATGAGGGCACCTTATTTTACAATAAAAGTTGCTTGTGCATTAGCATCACTTAGAGGAGTAAAGACCGTTGAAGAAAAAGACTTAATTGAAAGTTCAGGTTTAACATTATCACATAAAATAAAATACCTTCCTGAAACTCCTGAGCATGATCACGAAAAAAATCAGCAAAAAAAAGAAAATAGTAAAGAAAGATTAGAAAATAAAAAACAAACCGATGATATTCCTATTGAATTACTATTAGATGCTGTAAAAACAAATTTACCATCAAATATTTTAGAAAAAATAGTTCATGGAAAAGAGATCAATAAATCCTTCACTAATAAATCAGGAAGTGGTCAGAGCAAAATCTCTTTTCAACGTGGACGTCCACTTCCTTCTATAAACGGAATACCTAATGGAAGAAACAAATTAGATTTTATAGGAACATTAAAATCAGCAGCCCCTTGGCAATTAGTCAGAAAAAAAATATCGCCTACAAGAGATAATTTAAAAATTGAATTCAGAACATCTGATATACAAATAAAAAAATTTAAGGATTTAAAAAATAGAGTTATTATTTTTACAGTCGATGCTTCAGGTTCATCAGCAGTGGGAAGACTTGCAGAAGCAAAAGGAGCTGTAGAATTACTACTTACTAATGCCTATTCTTCAAGAGATTTAGTGGCACTAATATCTTTTAGAGGTGATAGTGCTGAAACTTTATTAACTCCAACGAGATCTCTGAGTAAAACGAAACGAGTTTTAGGTTCTCTGCCTGGGGGAGGAGGAACACCTTTAGCATTGGGATTAATGTCAACATTAAAATTATCTATTGATTATTCCCAAAAAGGGTTCTCACCCATTAACGTTATTTTAACAGACGGTAAAGCCAATGTTGATTTGAAAGGTAAAAATGGAAGAGCATCTGCTTTAGATGATAGTGCTAAAGTTTCAAAATTATTTATATTAAATAAATTAAAAACAATTGTGATTGATACATCTCAAAGAAAATCTGAAACTGCAAAAAATTTAGCTCAAAATTTACAAGGGGAATATTTACTTCTTCCACGAGCTAATGCTCATCAGTTATCAAATGTAATTTTAAATCAATTAAATTAATGGATTGGATTAAAGAAAAATTTGATTGGCCTCACCATAACTTAAGTAATTTCGTCGCCTCTGATCCACATACTTGGCATATTCAGGATACTGAAGAAATTTACAGAAATAAAAATAAATCTCCAATATTATTGTTTATTCATGGAGCTGGTGCATCAACCCATAGTTGGAGATTAATTTTAGATCATTTAAAAAAAAGGTTTAGGGTCATTCTTATAGATTTACCAGGTCATGGATTTACGAAATTAGGTAAAAAAAATCGATCAAGCTTAGAATTTATAACAGAAGATTTAGAGTTGTTATTAATTAAACTTAATCTAAAACCAGATTTAGTCATAGGTCACTCAGCAGGATCTGCAGTAGCCTTAAATTTAGCATTATCAAAAAAAATTAATTTAAAAGGTATTTTATGTCTTAACGGGGCACTAGGAAATTTTACAGGTATGGCTGGATTTTTATACCCTCTATTAGCTAAGTTTCTAGCAATGAGTCCACTTACTGTACCATTTTTTACCTCATTATATTCTTCAAAAAGTCAGGTTGAAAAATTCCTGAATTCAACGGGAAGTAAGATTAGTTCAAAAGGTATTTTGTATTATAGAAAATTAATTTCGGATAAAAAGCACGTCGAAGGAACACTCGCCATGATGTCTCAATGGAATTTAAATCAGCTAATATTGAGATGGAAGCAAATTGAAATTCCAGTTTGTTTAATAGTTGGGGAAAATGATAATATAGTACAAAACAATGATAATCTTAAAGCATCAAAAGAAATACCTAAAGCGAAATTCATAGTGAATCCTAATCAAGGACATCTTATGCACGAAGAAGATCCAGAACTAATATCTAATCAAATTCAATCTTTTTATAATGAAATTCAAGTTATTAAATAAGTAAATATCTTGCAGGAGCTCATTTCCTATGTATAATTTAATTATGAAATGTTTAAATCTGCTATTTATTTGTCTTTTTATTTATTTCAAATTTTTCATTTTTGCCACATTTGCCAGTCAAGAAGTATCAGATGATGATGGATTTGAAGTATCTGATGAAATTTTAGCAATAGTTGGAGATATTGATTACGGAGAATATCTTTCAAGTGAATGCACTACTTGTCATCATGCTCAAGGATTAGATGAGGGCATCCCTTCAATCACAGGTTGGCCAGTAGAATCATTTGTTTGGGCGCTTCATTCATATAAAAGTGGGGCACGTAAACATCCAATTATGGAGATGATAACACAAAGATTATCAAATGAAGAAATAGCATCTCTTGCTATTTTTTTTGAATCGATAAATAATTAAATCATAAAGGAGGAACAAATATGAAATTAAACCGAAGAAATTTTATTTCTGCTTCTGCTGGAATAGCCGCTACTATCTCTTCTCCTATGGTATTTGGAGCATCAAGACCAAAAGTTGTTGTGATAGGTGGTGGAGCTGGTGGAGCAACAGCAGCAAGATATATCGCCAAAGATTCAAAAGGTGCTATTGATGTAACATTAGTTGAACCAACGAGAAGTTATTATACCTGTTTTTTCTCAAATTTATATTTAGGGGGCTTTAGAGACTTCGACTCTATTGGACATAGTTACGGTAAATTAGCTAGTGATTACGGAATTAATGTTGTCCACGACTGGGCAGTAGATGTTGATTCTAGTGGTAAGACTGTATCCCTAGCTGGAGGAGGCACTGTTAATTATGATAAACTAATCCTTTCTCCAGGAATTGATTTTGTAGACAATTCGGTACCTGGTTGGGATTTATCTTCACAAAATAAAATGCCACATTCCTATAAAGCTGGATCACAAACTCAACTATTGAATGCTCAAATTGAGAATATGAGACAAGGTGGCACTTATTGTATGGTAGCACCACCGAACCCTTATAGATGTCCTCCAGGACCCTATGAAAGAGTATCAATGGTTGCGCATAAGCTTAAGAAAACAAATCCTAGTGCAAAAATATTGATACTAGAACCAAAACCAAAATTCTCAAAACAAGGTCTATTTGAAGAGGGCTGGAGTAAGCACTATCCAGGAATGATTGAAATGATTGGTCCTGAGATGGGCGGTAAAGGTGTAGAGGTGAGACCAGCCAGTATGGAAGTTATCATTGATGGTGAAACTGAAAAAGTTGATGTTTGTAACGTTATTCCTGCCATGAAAGCTGGCAAAATAGCAGAGCTAGCAGGAGTAACAGATGGTAATTGGGCCCCAACTATAGCTCATACAATGCAGAGTAGAAAAAATAGTGATATACATATACTTGGGGATGCAGCAGCCCAAGGTGATATGCCAAAATCAGGTTTTTCTGCAAACTCACAAGCAAAAGTATGTTCAATGGCAGTTAGAGGTGAACTAACTGACTCAAAGGTGTTCCCAGCTAAATTTTCAAACACTTGCTGGTCGTTAGTTGATACTAACGATGGTATTAAAGTTGGAGCAAGCTATGAAGCAACAGATGAGAAAATTGCTAAAGTTTCAGGGTTTGTTTCCAAAACAGGAGAAGATGCATCTGTTAGAAAAGCAACTTATGAAGAAAGCCTTGGTTGGTATGCCGGCATTACGTCTGATATGTTTGGATAAAAATAATATATTATAAAATAAAACCCCTTGGAACATATATTCTTTGGGGTTTTATTTTTTTTAGGATAGATTTTCATTGGCTGAAAGCCTTACTATGGCTATTACTATTAAGGCTCCACCTATTAATATAAAAAAATCTAAAGACTCATCAAATAATAATAATCCAATTAAAGTTGACCATATTAATTGGAAAAAAATTACTGGTTGCGTGATGGATAAAGGCGCTAAGGATAATGCAATTGTCATAAAATAGTGACCTAGAGTACCTAATATTGCAACTCCTAATAGTAATAGTAAATCAGACATAATTGGTTTGGTCCAAATTAAAAGTGTAAAAGGTAATAATGTAATTGTTGCAAATAAAGTTAGAAAAATAACAATAGAATGGGTGCTTTCTGTTTTTGTAAGATTTTTGGCAATTAAATATGAAATAGCAAAAAATATTGTACTTAAAAGTTGAGCAATTTTACCATTAGACAAAACTTCATATCCTGGTTTCAATATGAGCATTGCTCCAATAACTGATAAGATAAGAGCAAATATCCTGTTGAATGTAATGGCCTCTTTAAAAATTAAAATTGCACCAATTGTAGTAAAAATTGGCGTTAAATAGTTTATTGCTGTTACATCCGCCATTGGAATGTTAGCAACTGAAAAAAACCAAAGGACTACAGCAAGACCATGGACTACTCCTCTTAAGCCATGTTTTAAAATTGGTATTTTTTTTATAGATTTTTTAAATTGCAATCTAATAAGAGGTAAAATTAGTATTAAACCAAATAAATATCTAAAAAAAGCTGCTTGTGTTGGGGGTAAGTCCTTACTCAAAAACTTAACACTGACCATTACAGCAACAAAACAAAGCCCAGTTAAAAGCATCAAAAAAATACTTTTAAGATAATAATTTTTTATACTTAATGCTCTGTTCAAGCTAATCCTAATAAATTAGTCGTATTTACTGATTAATTATTTGCCAAAAAATTGTGGTTTTTCTTTTTTAAAAAAAGCTTTAACAGCATTGTTAAAATCATCTGTTTTGGCTAAATCACCTTGTATTTTTATTTCTTTATTAAAAGTAGACCAATAATCGTTATGTTTTGAAAAACGTAGAAGTTCTTTTGTTCCTTTTGCAACAAGGGGAGATCTTTTAGCTAAACTATGAGCCCATGAATCAACCTTATCAGTAAAGTTTTCTTCAGCAAAAACCTTATTTGCTAACCCTAATTTTTCACACTCAGTGGCACTCACATGTTCTCCATTAACAATAAACTCTAGGGCCTTATTATAACCTAATTTTTGGGATAATGACCAATGTGCCCCACCATCTGGAATTAGTCCAATATTAGAGAAAACAAAAGATAGCTTTGAATTATGACTCATAACCAAAAAATCGCAAGCAAGTGCTAATGTGGATCCTATACCAGCAGCAGATCCGTGAACTGCTGCTATAAAAATTTTTTTTCCATTTACAATTTTCTCAAAAATGGGTTTGTATTCATTTTCTAGTTGAATGGGTATATCTTCTGCAGATGTTTCAATTAAATCAGCACCTGCACAGAAACCTGGTCCTGAACCTCTAATTACTATAACTCTGATGGAAACATCATTTTCAATTTTGTTCAACATTTGTAAGAATTTTTCTCTCAATTCTCCATTTAATGAATTATAT
>CACOBR010000023.1 GCA_902625475.1 uncultured Alphaproteobacteria bacterium | reverse complement strand
GATTATATATTCCTGAATTTTTACCTGGACCAGAAACTTTTAATGTTAATAGTTTTAGAAGTAAGGAATATGATGAAATTGCACAAATTGTGTTGAAGCCTTTTATTGGAAATTTTTTTGATGATGATCAACTTTTTAAGATAATAAATAAAGCCTACAGTAAATTTAAATCCAAAAATAGGTGTGAATTGGTAAAGTTGTCAAATGATCATATGATGCTTGAATTATTTCATGGTCCTACTTATGCATTCAAGGATTTTGCAATGCAAATGATTGCACAAATGTTTCAGGAGGCTTTGAACAAAATTAAAAAATCGATAAACATTATTGTTGCAACATCTGGAGATACTGGAGCAGCTGCAGTTAATGCCTTTAGTAATTTAAAAAATATAAATTTATTTGTTTTATATCCAAATAATCGTATTTCGGAGATACAAAGACGTCAAATGACCACTGCAAACGCTTCAAATATTAAAATTTTTTCTGTTGATGGAACTTTTGATGACTGCCAATTATTAGTAAAAAAAATTTTTAGTGATACTAATTTTTCAAAAAATAATTCTTTAACTGGAGTAAATTCAATCAATTGGGCAAGAATAATATCGCAAGTAGTATATTATTGTTATGCAGCTAGTAAAATTGAATCACAAAAAAAAATAGACTTTTGTATACCAACAGGAAATTTTGGAAATATTTATGCAGGTTTTATTGCTAAAAAGATTGGAACAAATATAGATAAATTAATCATAGCTACAAATCTTAATGATATATTGCATAGAACCCTGGTAACTGGTCGATATTTTAAAGACAAAGTGTATAAGACCCACTCCCCTTCAATGGATATTCAAGTTTCCTCTAATTTCGAAAGACTTCTTCATCATATTTATGACAACCCAAAAATTGTTATTAAACAAATGGAAAAATTGAACTCAGAAGGATTTTATGAAATTGAAAGTTCTGACTTAAATAAATTAAGGGAAGATTTTTTAAGTGGTGTAGCCACTGAGGAAGATACTTTATTAGAGATATCTAGCGTTTATAAAAAATTGAACTTGGCTATATGCCCACATACAGCTGTTGGTACCTTTGTATCCCGAAAATTTTTCAACAAAAATAAAGTGATGATTACTCTTGCTACTGCACATTCCTCCAAATTTGTTGATTCAGTTCAGTCTGCTTTAGGAAAGATGATAGACCAACCTATAGAAATGAAACAGTTGTATTCTAAAACAGAAAGAGTTACTCATGCGCCAAATGAAGTAAATTTTTACAAAAACTACATAAATAGAGAGATTTAATGTGACAATAAATATTGATAAACTTAAAAATGGTATAAGAGTTGTAACTGAGGAGATTCCTTCAATTGAAAGTGTATCTGTTGGAATCTGGATAAATGCAGGTAGTCGAAATGAAAAAAAAGTAGAAAACGGAATTGCCCATTTTCTAGAGCACATGGCATTTAAAGGAACTGAAAAAAGAAGTGCCTTACAGATTGCTGAGGAAATTGAAAGTGTTGGTGGATTTATCAATGCATATACCAGTAGAGAAATAACGTGTTATTATGCAAAAGTTTTAAAAAATCATTTACCATTAGCTGTCGATATACTTTCAGATATAATTAGTAACTCTACATTCAATGAACAAGAAATTGAGATTGAAAAAGGAGTTATCATTCAGGAAATTGGTCAAATGAAAGACACCCCTGATGATGTAATTTTCGAATTACTTCAAAAAGAAGCCTTTGCTGACTCGGAGTTGGGAAGATCTATTTTAGGTTCAGTTGAGAATATTAATTTATTTCAAAGAAAAAACTTTATCAATTTTATTGATAATAATTATTTTGCAGAAAAAATAGTTTTATGTGCAGCTGGTAATTTAAAACATAAAGATTTGTGCAAGTTAGCCTTATCCTTGCAACACATTAGAGAGTTAAAAAAACCTAAATCAAAAAGTAAGGTTTTATTTAAAGGTGGGGAAAAAAGGGTTATTAAAGATCTTGAGCAAGCACATTTTGCAGTAGGTTTTGAAGCACCAAATTTAAAAAGTCCTAAACTCTTTGCTGGTAAAGTTTTTTCTGTAATAATGGGTGGCGGTATGTCATCTAGACTCTTCCAAGAGATTAGAGAAAAAAGAGGTCTTTGTTATTCAATAGGTACTTCATTTGATTGTTATTCGGATAATGGCATTTTTTTATCATATGCTGGAACATCCGGAGACAAGATAAAAGAGCTTTCAGAAGTAATCGCAACTGAATTTAAGGATTCTATAACAACTATTAATGAAACTGAAGTTGAAAGAGCCAAAACTCAATTAAGATCAAGTTTATTAATGGGGCTTGAAAACTCATCTAGTAGAAGTGAAAGGCTGGCAAGGGGATTAATAATTTGGGATAAAATTGTTGAAGTGCAAGAAACTATATCTAAAATTGATTCTGTTAGTCTGGAAGATGTTAGGGACTTTGGTGTAGAGATGTTTCATAATTCTAACCCCGCAATGGCTTTATATGGTAAAGTTAAAGATGCTTTAGATGTTAATCAATTTTCTAAAAAACTTCTTAATTGATTACAATTTAAATGAATTTGTTTTCAAAGTCTAAACCACTAATATTATCAGAAAGGCTAATTTTAAGATTACCTTTATTAATAGATTACAAAAGCTGGGTCATCTTAAGAAGAAAATCTGAAGATTTTTTAAACAAATGGGAACCTGAAAAGGATTCTAATTATTACTCAAAAACTAACTTTAACCAAAGGGTAAAATGGGCAAAAAAAAACTTCAATTCAAAAAAGGTTATTCATCTTTTTATTTTTTTACGTTCCAACAATCATTTGGTAGGAGGAATAACTTTGGATAATATACGGTACGGACCTTTCAAATCAGCAACATTAGGATATTGGCTAGGTGAAGAATTTTCTAAAAAGGGAATTATGACTGAAAGCTTAATTTCATTAATTAGATATGCTAATAAAGATTTAGGTATCTCAAGAATAGAAGCAGCAACTTTACCTACAAATTTCGCCTCAAGGAGATTGTTAGAAAAGTGTAATTTCAAATATGAAGGGGTTGGTCAATACTTTTTACAAATAAATGGGAAATGGGAACACCATATTTTATATGCAAATATTTGTGATTCGAGAAAAATTCGATTGAAAAATTAAATGGGAAAAAAAATGACTTCTAACCTAAGTCAATTTATAAAATTTTTGAAAGAAGAAATAAGTGAAAATCAGATCACTAGTGCAAATACTATTGATGTAATTGACCCTAGAGACAGACTTGAAAATAAGTCAGAAATTTGTGTTAAACCAAAAAATACACATGAAATTTCAAAAATACTTAAACTAGCAAATAAGTTTATAATACCGATTATACCAATTGGTGGAAGTACTGGTTTGGTTGGGGGTCAAATTGCTTTGCAATCTAATCATGTTACATTATCTCTAGAGAAATTAGATACCATTAATTTTTTCAAAGACAGCAATTTGTTATATGTACAATCTGGAGCTATTTTATCTAATATTAAGAAATTAGCTTTTAATAATGGAAGACTTTTTCCATTATCCCTTGCGTCAGAAGGATCATGTCAAATAGGCGGAAATTTGGCTACTAATGCAGGTGGGTTGAACGTTATAAAATATGGTAACGTTAGGGATTTATGTTTGGGATTAGAGGCAGTGTTGCCTTGTGGTCAAATTGTTTCAACTATGAAGCCATTAAAAAAAAATAATATGGGATTTGATTTAAAAAACCTTTTAATTGGATCAGAAGGAACATTGGGTATAATTACTTCAACAATATTAAAAACATTTCCAATCCCAAAAGATCCCATTTCAATTTTTTTATCAATAAACAATTTGGCAGATGTGTTATTTGTGTTTGAGACAATTTCTAGAGAGTTTGGTGAAAGAATTTTAGCTTTTGAATTAATAAAAATGACAGGTATAGACTTCATTGAAGAGACTGGATTTACAATTAAAAATCCTTTTAATAAAAAAACAAATTGGAAAGTTCTCATAGAAATAGATGTTTATATAGGACCAATTAATTTGCGGGAAATTATAGAAAATGCATTTTATGATTTACTCTTAGAAAATAAAATAGTTGAAGTATTTTTTGCCACTAATATTAATCAAAAGAATGAATTTTGGAAAATTAGAGAATTAATCCCTGCTGCAAATAGAAAAAAAGGTTCTATTTGTTCGAATGATATATCTGTTCCCATAGAAAAAATTCCAGAATTTATAAAAAAATTAGATAACTCCATTTATTTATTTTCAAAAGATGTTTTAATTAATTGTTTCGGTCATATAGGTGATGGCAATTTACACTATAATCTTTTTCCAAGATCTGAAAATTCTCGAATTGAACTTGAGAAAAATAGAAAGAAATTATTAAACATTATAAATGAATTAGTTAATAAATATTCTGGTTCTATTAGTGCCGAACATGGTATCGGAAGATCAAAAATCAAGGAATTATATAAATTTGAAGATCCTGGAAAACTTTACATGATGAAATTAATAAAAAATGTTGTTGATCCTAAAAATATATTAAATCCTGGAACTATATTTTATTAATAAAGGTATTTATTTAGGTCTCTCTAGCTCAAATTTTGTATTTATAATTGTATAGTCTTTATAACCCATTCTGGCTACTGGGTTAAAAGTTAGCACATCAAACACCCCATTTTGTAAGTACTTATCATCAAGATGTATTCCTATTACTTTACCTAAAACCATATTATTTCTTAAACCTGGAAGTTCCATAATCTTGTATAACTTACATTCTAAAGATGCTGGAGAATTTTTTACTCTTGGTACATCTATATTTACACAATTGCTTTTTTCTAATTTAGACAAATTAAATTCGTCTGTTTCTTTGGAGTAATTTCCAGAAGATACATTCATTTGATTTAATAGTTCCTTACTAACTATATTTACAACAAAGATTTTTGTATCAGAAATATTTTTTAGTGTATCTTTTAATGAATTTTCATTTTTTTTTGTACCTGTTATAGAAAACATAACCATAGGAGGATTATCTGAAACTGCATTAAAAAAGCTGTAGGGTGCAAGATTTACATTTTTATCTTTATCTATAGAAGAAATCCAACCTATTGGCCTTGGAGCCACAATTGCTTTAAAGGGGTCGTGTGGTAGTTTATGTCCTAATTCTGTGTTGTAAAACATATATTTTCTTTCAAAAAAAACTTGGTAATGATGCTTTATTAATATTTTTAATTACTATAATAATTTGTTTGATTACTACATATTTAAATACTAAACAAATCAAATATTTTATATGATTCAATTTAAACACGAAACTGAAAATGATAAGCAAAAGGTTGAAGATTTACTTGATTTAGTATTTTCTCCCACCAGGAAAAATTTAAGTTCTTACTTACTAAGAAAAAATGTTCCTAAAATAAATACACTTTCTTTTGTGGCTAAGAATTATAAAGGCTCAATAGTAGGTATAATTAGAAATTGGCCAATTTTTATTGAAAGCAGAAAAAACATATCTCTTTTAATAGGACCAATAGCAGTACATCCTACTTTTCAAGGCGAGGGTCTGGGTGCCTATTTAATAAATTACTCAATAAAAGAATCAAAAAAATATGGGTGGGAACGTGCAATTTTGATTGGTGATATTCAATATTATAAATCTTTTGGTTTTTTTCAACAAAAAAACAATAAAATTGATTTTCCTTCACCTACAGATCCACAAAGAATTTTATTGCTTGAAATAAAGAGTAATTCTTTTGACGGAATAAAGGGCAAAGTAATAAAATTTTATTAGGAATGACTATTTAAGTAATATGGTTATATTTTATATCGTTTAGATATTGCAGGACGTTATATCTAACATTTTCATAATTTGAATCTAAGGCATTTTCTACAATCTTTTTAATTTTTGACAATTTTATATTTCTTAAAAGAGATTTTACTGGTGCAATACAATTTGGTTGCATAGATAAAGTTTTAAAACCCAAGGAGCAAAGTACTAAAGCTTCAATAGGTTTTCCAGCATCTTCCCCACAAAAACTAAGTGGAATTGTATATTTCTCACTTTTTTTAATTATCAATTTTAAGAATGATAAAAAACTATTGCTTAACATATCATACCTTTTTCTAACCTTTTCATTTTCGCGATCTGCTGCAAAGAAAAATTGTTTAAGATCATTTCCACCTACCATTAGAAAATCAACGTTTTTAAAAAATGAGTTAGGTGCAAATGCTAAGCTTGGAACCTCTAACATTGCTCCTATTTTTACTAATTTAGGAATAATTCTATTCCTATTTTTTTCCCTTTTTATTTCTTCAAAAATTATTTCTTTTGCTTCAAAAAACTCTCTGGGCTCTGTTACCAAAGGTATAACTATATTTAAATTTCTGCCTTTAGCTCCTCTTATCAAAGATTGTACTTGCATTTTAAACACACCAGTTCTTTCTAATGTAAGGCGTATTGCTCTCCATCCTAATGTTGGGTTGGGTTCAATTTCAGGTGTTATTGTTGGTAGTATTTTGTCACTTCCAATATCTAATGTTCTAAAGAATACAGGATTTGGGCCAGCAGAATCTAATACTTTACAGTAAATTTTTGCTTGTTCGGCTCTTTTTGGTACTCTGCTATTAATTAAAAATTGTAGTTCTGTTCTATACAACCCAACACCATCGGCTCCTGATTCATTTAATGATGGTAGATCTGCCATTAGTCCAGCATTCATCATTAGTAAAATTTTATTATCATCAAGTGTTCGAGCTTCTTTATTTTTTAATGCCAAAAAACTTTTTTTTGCTTTAGTTCTAAGTTCAATTTTGCTGACATATAATTGCATAATAGAATTTTCTGGTCTTAAATGAACTATTCCTTGATCAGCATCTAATATTACAAGATCTCCATTAGATGATTTATTTATGATATCTTTTGTTTGTATTAACAATGGAATGTTTAATGCCCTACAAACTATAGTAGTATGACTGCCAACTGAACCATCTTCTAATACTAAACCCTTCAATTGATTTCTCAATGAAACCAACTCTAGGGGGCTAATGTTTCTAGCAACCAAGATAGGTTCTTTTACTTGATCAAGGTTGAGATGAGTATTTTGGTTGGTAAGTATTTTGAGTAAAATATTAGACATTTCATAAAATTCAAGAAGTCTTTCTTTAAAATAAAAGTTTTGAACTTTTTTTATTCTAGATTTTGTAAATGTTTGTTCTTTTTCTACTGCAACAATTGCTGAAAGGCCACTATCAATAGATGTTTCCATTCGATTTATCCAACTTCTATCTTCAATCAAAAGTTTATGAGTTTCTAGTATTTCTAAAAAATCTCTTTTCTTTTTGAAGTGTTTTTTACTTATAATTTCAGATAATTGATTATTAAGTTTACTTATACTCTTTTTTAGTTTTTGTTTTTCAAGGTTTGGATTATCAGCTATTGGATTTTTAATCTTAATTTGAGGCTCCAATAATACTGCAGTCCCAATAACTATGCCTTCTTTTCCTATTGATCCATTTATAGAATAAGGTTTTTTTCTCTCACGAATTAGTTCATCGGTGTCATATGAATTAGTAAAAGCACCCAATTCAGCCATTTCAGCAATAACCATTGCGACTATTTCTAATCCATAAATATCATCTTCGGAATAATCTCTATTTTTAAGATTTTGAATTACTAAAACTCCAAGAATTTTACCTAAGCGTTGTATTGGAACTCCAAGGAAAGAATTATAAATTTCTTCACCAGTTTCAGGTAGATATCTAAATCCCTTAGTTTTTGATACTTGAGATGTTTTAATGGGTTCAGCGGTAGCAGCAATTTTTCCAACAAGTCCTTGACCAACATTTAATTCAGAATAATGAACAGCTTTTGACTGAAGCCCTTCGGTAGCATAAAGTTCTAGATTATTGTTTCTATTTAATAAATATATTGAGCAAACTTCTGATTTCATAGAAGCTGCAATTATCTTTACAATTTCATCTAATCTAGCCTGCGCTTCTCCCAGCTCAGACAACTTTTCTTTGAGCCGTTTTAATAAAACCCTTGAATTGTAATTATTGCTGGGTTGCGTCATAAATCTAGACCTTGCTTAGTTCAAATGCCTCATGAAGTGATTGAATAGCCAGTTCTAAGTATTTTCTTTCCAATAGAACAGAAATTTTAATTTCAGAAGTAGAAATAACCTTGATATTTATGTTTTCGTCACCTAGTGTCTTAAACATTTTTTTGGCAATACCTGAATGACTTCTCATACCTATTCCAACAATTGATATCTTAGAGACTTGCCTATCTACGTCTAATTTTCTGTACTCTATTATATTATTTTTTTTCCCCTCTTCTAACGAATCCTTGGCCATATCAACCTGATCAGTGGGACATGAAAAAGTTACATCAGTTAAGTCATTATCAGATATATTTTGAATTATCATATCAACATTTATGTTTGCTTTTGATAAAAAACCAAATACAATTCCTGCAACACCTGGCTTATCTTTAACTCCAAGAAGAGTTAATTTAGCTTCATTTTTTGAAAAAGTAATTCCTGACACTATCTTCTTTTCCATTATATCCTCCTCATCGCATAATAAAGTACCAGAACCCTCTTTAAAAGAATTCAAAACCCTTACTTTAACTTTATATTGCATAGCTAATTCAACAGAGCGTGTTTGTAAAACTTTTGCTCCAAGAGATGCAAGCTCTAACATCTCCTCATAAGAAATTTTATCTAATTTTTTTGCACTAGTTGTAATTCGAGGGTCAGTTGTATAAATCCCGTCTACATCAGTATATATATCACACCTTTCAGCACAAATTGCAGCAGCTAAAGCTACTGCACTTGTATCTGAACCACCTCTACCAAGAGTCGTAATCCTATTCTGATTACTTATTCCTTGAAATCCTGCAACAACTGCTACCTGCATTCCACTTGAAAAACTTTTCTCAAGATTTTTATTATTTATATCTAATATCCTAGCATTAGAATGATTATCAGTCGTGATTATAGGTATTTGCCACCCTTGCCAGCTTCTTGAATTAATTCCCTCATTTTGTAAAAGAAGAGTCATCATACTAGCAGATATATTTTCTCCTGTTGATAAAATGGCATCATATTCGCTAGCATCGTAAATTGCAGACACCCCTTTTATTTTTCTCACTAAATGATCAGTTGTAGATCCCATGGCTGAAACTACGACTATGACTTTTTTTTTATTGTTTACTTCTCGAACAATTTTTAAAATTGCATTTCTCATAATGTTAAGGTCAGCTACTGATGTACCACCAAATTTCATTACAATTGTTGACAATTTAAAATCCTCATAATATCTGACTAAAAAATTAATCTAATATGATTAATTAGTTTTACGATCAATCCATGGAAGTGGAGTTACAGGTATACCGTCTTCATATAAGGATTTAGCTTCTTTTAATGTTGTTTTTCCATATATAGATCTTTCAGGAGAATCCCCAAAATGAATTGATCGTGCTTCCTTTTCAAAATTTTCACCCACATATTCATAGTTCTTTTCAATTTCTTTTTTTAATTCCTTTAAAACGATCTGCTCTTTATTTGGTTTAGAATTGAGTACTTCTTTAAGAGGTTTTTTTTCTTTTGAATTAACACTAGGGGACATCAAAGATTTGGATATTGAATGAGAACCACAAATCTCGCAAGAAAGTAATCTTTCTTTCTTTAATTTCTCGTAAGCATTGGAATTGCTGAACCAACTTTCAAACTGGTGTAAATTTTTACATTGAAGTTTATACTTAATCATAATTTAATTTTAGCTATTAATTTTATTTTGTTTTTTTTCTCTTCTAGTAGCTACAGGTTGAAAAGCAATAGAAACATGAGTTTCACAATAAGGTTTTCCCTGCTCCGATGGATGACCACAAAACCAAAATTCTGAAGTTGCTGGGTCTCCAATTGGCCACTTACAAGTTTTCTCTGTTAATTCTAATAAAGAAAGTTTTTTAGCATTTTTTTCTACCTTTATCTTATTGGCAAGTGTATTTTGGTCAATTTCAGCTTCTAATTCACCACCTTCAGACAAAAGATTATAATTAATTTTGGAAATACTATCAGAGATATTTTCATTATTAGAAAGTTTCTTGAAAGATGGTTTTCTTCCTCTTTTCTTTCCTTTTCTTTTTGCAGATTGTTCGAAATTTGAATCTAATATGAAATCATTTGAACTTTTATCAGCAGTTGAAACGTTATCTGACTGATGCTTTGAAGATTTTTTTGTCCCTTTGGTACCTAATCCTGACCCTCGTTCAGACAAACCCAATCTATGAATTTTACCAATTACAGCATTTCTTGAAACGCCTTCACCAAGTTCAACAGCAATTTTACTTGCACTATTCCCACTTTTCCAAAGGAGTGTTAGTTTTTTAACTCTTTCGTCTGTCCACGCCATAAATATTATCCCAAATCAAAATTTTCTAATTTAATATATAATATAAGATTATAAATAAACTATAATTTTGTTTTTTATAGCAACTTTTTTTTAAATTTGATTTTTTATACTTCTTATATATGTTAACCCTATACTATCATAACAAAATAATAATCATATAACATTCATTTATTTTAAAGAGATCACATGTCAGTTAAAGTGTTTATATCATTATGTAATGAATAGAATTTGATTTAACTTTTCGTAAGTGAGATTAAATGTATGCAAGAATATTTATTAAAAACTTATAGCCGAAAAAATGTTTTATTCAAAAAAGGTGACGGTATTTGGTTGTACTCTAATAGTGGGGATAAATTTTTGGATTGTGCCTCTGGTATTGCAGTCAATATTTTAGGTCATTGTAATAAAAAATTAGTAAAAGTTTTAACTGAGCAAGCTCAGAATTTGTGGCACACATCAAATCTTTACAGAGTAGAAAATCAGGAAAAGTTAGCAAAGTTACTTGTTGACAATACTTTTGCAGATAGAGTTTTTTTTACTAATTCTGGTACTGAGGCAATTGAATGTGCCATAAAAATGGCAAGAGCTTACCATTCAAAATTAAATCATGAAAGGCACGAAATTTTATCCTTTGATGGTTGCTTCCACGGCCGATCAATGGCAGCAATTTCTACTTCCAATTCTGACAAAATGAAAGAGGGATTTGGTCCACTTATTCCTGGATGTAAATCATTAAGCTTTAATGATAGAGATGCTTTATACCAAAATATTAATGATAAAACTGCTGCAGTAATCGTTGAACCAATTCAGGGAGAAGGTGGAATAAGGTCATTTTCTTCTGAGATTTTAAAATTAATTAGAAGTTTATGCGATGATACTGGAGCACTTTTAATTATCGACGAAATTCAATGTGGTTTAGGAAGGTCAGGAAAACTTTTTGCCCACGAATGGTTTGATTTAAAACCTGACATAATGACAATAGCAAAGGGAATTGGAGGAGGTTTTCCGTTAGGTGCTTGTTTGTCAACTGACAATGCATCTATTGGAATGGTGAAAGGAAAACATGGATCGACTTATGGTGGAAACCCCCTTGCATGTGCTGTTGGGTGTGAGGTTATGAATAATGTTTTAGAAAAAGGTTTCTTAGATAATGTTACAATAATATCAGGATATTTTTCTCAAAAAATGTTAGGACTTGTAAGTGAGTTTCCTTCATTGTTTGAAGAGTTAAGAGGTTCTGGTTTAATGTTGGGTTTAAAAACTAAAATTGAGAACATCTCTTTCACAAACGAAGCATTCAATCAAAATTTGTTATTAGCCCCAGCCTCAGATAATGTTGTTAGAATTTTACCTCCTCTTAACATAACAAAACAAGAAGTAGATTATGCTGTAGAACTGTTGAGCAAAACTGCACAAAGGTTTGTAAATTGAATAATTTCATAGATATTAAAGATTTAAATTTAAATCAAATAACTAATATATTTGATGTATCTGCTAAACTTAAAAAAGATAGGAAAGGTTTTACCAATGGTACTAAGGATCCTAATCAATTTTTAATCAATAGTGTAGTAGCATTGCTATTTAAAAATCCCTCAACAAGAACTAGATTTTCTTTTGAAGTAGGCATATTTCAAATGGGGGGAAAATCGATTTCTGTATCTAGTAATGAATTGCAAATTTCAAATTTAGAAACTATGTCTGATACAGCAAGTGTTCTAACTAAATATTTAGACATGATTGTTCTTAGAACAGAAAACCATTCTGATTTGATTGATTTAATTAAATATTCTGATATCCCTGTAATTAATGGTTTATCTGATCTATCTCATCCATGTCAGGTTCTTTCAGATATATTTACATATGAGGAAATTTCAGGTTCAATTAAGGATAAGAAGGTAGTTTGGCTGGGAGATGCAAACAATGTCTGTAATAGTTACATTCAAGCTTCAGATAAATTTAATTTTGAATTGATAATATGTGGGCCATTAGAATTTATACCTAGAGACAATGGTGTTCAAAACTTTAAATACGAAGTTGATCCTAAAAAAGCGTTAAAAAATGCTGACCTTATCGTTACTGACACATGGTATTCTATGCATCAAACTGAACAGGAAAGAGAAATAAGAAAAAAAAAGATGCAAAATTATACTTTGACTGAAAAATTATTAAAAATTTCAAATAAGGAAAGTTTAGTTTTTCATTGCATGCCTATTTATAGAAACAATGAAATCATGTCAGATATAGTTGATAAATTTTTTGATATTTTCCTAAAACAAGCTGAAAATAGGTTGCATGTGCAAAAAGGAATTATGCATTGGTGTTATATTTAATAATAAACATTAAATCCAGTTGGAGTAAGTTTTATTTTTTCATCCATTATTGCGTTTGCCCAATCAGAACTTTTGCGTATTCCTCCTAAGGGATATATATGAACTCCCTTAATATTATTTTCCTTCAAGGCTTCCTCAGAATGTGATAATTTTCTGACCAAATCATTAGGCTCCTGAGTTTTAACTAAGTTTAAAACATTTGAACCTTGTTTTTTTAAAAAGTTAACGGAATTACCAATCCCACAAGACAAAGAATATTTTAATAGAGTTGAAAGCTTAGCAATTCCTGGGAGTCCTATGATTATAGGTATTTTATTACCCTCAATATTTATTCTTTTTGACCAATCTAAAATAGTATCAGCATCAAAACAAAATTGGCTAACTATAAAAAACTGAGCATCAGAAGTTTCAGAAAATTTATTTTTTAAAAAGAGTGCCTTTTTAATCTCTTTATCAGGTATATCAGGGCTTCCTTCAGGATGACCTGCAATACCAATTTCTGAAATACCATATTTATCAAAAATCCCAGTTTCTAGTAGACTTATCGTATCTGAAAATGGGCCAATTTGTTCCTTTCCGGCTCCTCCTACTAACAAAATTTTTTTTACATTAGCTTCTCCAGTTACTCTAGCAATATAATCTTCTAACATTTTTTTTGAAGAAATTGATCTAGCAGCAAAATGAGGTGCTGGGTTAAGGCCTTCAGCATTTATCTTTTTTGCTGTACTTATCGTTTTTTTATAATCAGATCCAGGAAGAAAAGTTATAAAAATAGTAGTTGAAGGTCTAATAAAATCTGAAAAATTTTCAATTTTTTCTGCTACAAACGGGGTTGTTTCGAGAGAAAAGTCTCCTAAAAATCTAACAATTTTTTGGTGATCATTAATACAAGATTTAAATTCAAATTTACTTTTCATTATAATACCAAGTCAACTAATTTGGTTAGTGAAATAAAACTTCTTTATTATTATTTTAAATTCTAGAAAATAAAAACAATCAAGAGAAAATATAAGATTTTGAATTAATTTACTTCCAATCAATTTTTTTTATTTATATATCTAAAAATATATTTAATGTATATACTTATGACAAAAATTTTCATTCTATCATGGCAAGATATTCCTACTGTAATTGAGGCAAGGGATTCTAATGGTATTGAAAAAGTTGAACTTTCTAAGAGATTTAGTGAGTTAATTGATATGATAGCAATGAAAAAGGGTATAGTAGGAACAGATGATTACTTACAAGATTGGAAAAAAAAGAAACTTTCAAGTACTAACAAGACTGCAAAACAAGTAGTTTTGGAAATGTCAGAATATTTTGAAAGTAAGTATGAAGATATTAAATCAAATGCATTAAACAAAATCGATTAAAACTTTTTCTGATGTTTATAGATTCAAATTTCGAGAAAATAAAATTTTTGTCCCCAAAAATTTCAGCATTTAAATTATTGAGAACACATGGTTATAAAAATAAAGAAAATATTAAGAAAAAAATTTTAGAATCAGCTGAAAAAGCTCTTGAAAGGCTTACTAATTACTCTTCACCAGTTGGATATTTTTACATTGAAGAGATAAAAAAAAAATCACTTAATAGGCTTCAGCTTGATAGAACTTCTTTGAATTGTGAGGTATTTAATGAGATTTTCTCAGAAAGTAGCTTTTTAATAATTTTTATTATTTCTCTAGGAAAAGGAATAGACAGAAAATTAAAAACAATTTCAAAGGATACAAATGAACCATTAGGTGCATTATTTTTAGAAAATGCCTCTTGGTTGGCTCTAGAACTTATTTTAAGAGATGCAAGATCAAGAATAATTGATTTTGCAAAATCAAAAAATATGCAAATAGAAAATAGAATGGCTCCAGGTTATTCATATCCATCAAAAATTTTAAAAAAGAGAATTATGTGGGAACTTGAAGAACAAGAAAATTTATTCAAGTTATTTGAGAATAGGAACATATGTATTAGACTTACCGAAAGTTTTACAATGCTGCCCAGAATGTCACGTTCAGGAGTTTTTGGATTAAAGAAAAAAAATAAGACTTAAAACTGTTTTCAAGTTTCATTTTGGTGCCCGCTTCCGGACTCGAACCGGAACGACTTTTAGGTCGAGGGATTTTAAGTCCCTTGTGTCTACCAAATTCCACCAAGCGGGCATATGACATAATAATCTTCAACTAATCTATTAAGTATTCTTTGAAACTTCCATAAATTTTTACAATTATACAACAATTTTTTCACAAATTACTTTTTTTACACAATATTCGGCATAAATATACCCTATAATTTAAAAGTAAATCTATATACTTTTATTTACCATAGCCTCTCTTTAAAAAGTTATTTTTTAAAATTACTGTAAGAAATCACGTCAATAATTTTCATATAACATTCTAAGTATTATTTTAAATACTAAATCATTATCTTACGCAGAGCTAAATCTTTAAGCACTAGAATTTTAGTTTATTTATAATTAACTATACTGTTATAAATGTAAAAAAATAAAATATTAAATATAAATCTTTGAAAGTGAGGATAAATTGTCAGTTATTGTGAGTTATTTTTCAATGTTAATTTTCTTCATTATTGCTGAAATGATCGTTTTAACTAACATAATGCAACCTTTATTTAAGAAACATATCGGTTTTTTAATGAAAGAAGATACAAACTTTTCAATCGCTGCAATTTTTTATTTTGTATATGTTGCTGGAGTTTTTTGGTTTGCTACAAGAGCTGGTATTAAATCAGAATCTTATTTTGTGGCTATATTTTCAGGTGCTTTTTTAGGGTTATTGGCTTTTGGTACTTATGAAATCACCAATTTTGTTATACTTAAAGACTGGAAAATAGAATTAGTTATAATTGATACACTCTGGGGTATAGTTATAACTGGATCAATGGCTTATGTAGGGTACAAGGTATATAATTTTTTTTCATAGCACACTTTAACCCAAGTCAAAGGTTTAATCCTGAATATTTCTCCCTTAAAACTTCTTTTTCCTGGTCTGTTATTTTTGGAAACAAAATCTGAGGAGGAGTTATATCTTTTATATAATTGACATTTTCCAAAAAGAAATTCAAATTTTTGGGCCATTTTGATATTTTAGTAAATCCAAAATGATTTCTAATTTTTTCACATGCGCAAGGGATGAATGGTTCTGAAATAAATGAATAAAAGTAAATCAAATTAAATGAGAAATTGATGATCATCCTTGTTTGATTTTCATCACTCCTAAAAATTGCCCAAGGTTGAGCTTTTTGTAGATATTCATTTCCAATAACCCAAATATTCCTCAATTCTTGACTAGCTTTCCTTATTTCAATTTTACTTAAGAAATGGTTATATGAAACATAACATTTTTTCATTTCCTCAATAGTATTTTCTTCTAATTTTCCAAATTTATTGTTTGTTGGAATTTTACCACCAAACTTTGAAAATGAAAATTTTGTAACTCTTGCAATAAAATTACCTAATACGTCAGCTAGATCTTTATTAATAGTATTTTGAAAACTATTCCAAGTGAAATTAGAATCTGAGTTTTCAGGGGCATTTGATAATAACCACCAACGCCAATAGTCAGCTGGGAATAACTTTAACGCAACATCCATAAAAATGCCACGTTTTTCACTAGTTGAAAACTTACCACCTTCATAGAGTAACCAATTGAATCCTTTTATATAATCAACAAGTTTCCAATTTTCTCCAGATCCAAAAATAGTGGCAGGAAATGAAAGAGTGTGAAATGGTATATTATCTTTTGCCATAAACTGAACATAAAACACTTGATCAGCTCCTTTATCAGTAAGCCACCATTTTCTCCATTCATTATTAGAATTGTTTTCTGACCACTCTTTCGTTGCTGCAATATATGCAATTGGAGCATCAAACCAAACATAGAAGACTTTATCTTTAAATCCTTCCCAAGTTTCACCATTTTTTTCTACTTTAACACCCCAGGATAAATCTCGAGTTATACCTCTATCTTTCAATCCTTCTTTGTCATGAAGCCATTTTTTAGCAATAGATTTAGTTAAGACAGGCCATTCGTTTTTGTTTGAGATCCAATCATCTAACCTATTTTTTAATTTACTTTGTCTCAAATATAAATGTTTTGTTTCTCTTATTTCCAAATCTTTAGATCCTGAAATTGTAGAAACTGGATCAATTAGATCTGTTGGGTCTAATTGTTTAGTACAATTTTCACATTGATCTCCTCTTGCCCTTCTATATCCACATGACGGGCAAGTACCTGTTATATATCTATCTGGTAAA
>CACOBR010000022.1 GCA_902625475.1 uncultured Alphaproteobacteria bacterium | reverse complement strand
TATCCTTAATTTTCTTTTTATTTCATCTTTCAAAAGTAGTAGTTGCTGATGAGCATTCTTTATCAACTACTTTTTCATGTGATGTTTTAAGACATGTTCAAGTATTGAGAACTGTAATCACAGAATTTGATAAATTTAAATTTGAGGTAATAGTAAAAAAAGAAAATATAGTTTTAACTGATAGATATTTTTATGGTTCTTCTAATCTTGAATACTTAAATAAAGAAAGTGAAAATAATTGGTTAGCATCTGATGGAACAAATAGATTTAAACTAAATAAAAATTATTTGTATATTTCAAGACTTGATGGTGTTGGAGTAAAGTCTATAAGTGCTTTTTGTAAAATTAAAAAATTTGAATAACAATAATTATTTTCCGTAGTTTTCAGTATCTTTATCATCAGTTTTTGAAGATACTAATGAATATATCGACCTCTGTCTTATTATTAATACCGCAATAGCAAGCATTAAAATAGCTCCAGCTTCATATAATAAGTTTTGGGGGTCAGACCCCTTTCCTTGTAATATTATCATTCTGCTTAATGCTGTAATTGCAATAAAAAGAGGTAAAGTAATGGGTATACTTCCACTTCTATAAAATACACCGACCATACCTAATACCTCTGTATAAATGAATAATAACAATAAATCAGCAAGTTCAACTTCTCTATCAATAATTAAAGTCGATATCTCAATAATAGTTGCACAAACCGTTGCTATAGCAATACAAATTAACAAAAGCCTTTCGGTAGTTTTTATCAAAAATTCGAAATCCATTTTACTGCTCTAAGTTGTTCTATTGTATAATTAATTTTTAAAGTTCATCTTTTCAAGTTAAAAAAAAAATATCTATAATTATTCAAACATATATTGTAAAAAAATTTTAAATGAACTTATTACAATCAATTGATCTATATTGTGAACGACAAAATATTTTATTTTGGAGTGAACCTATTAATGCTTTAACTAATTTTTTTTTTATAGTTTTTGGTCTTTATCTATTTTTCAAAACTTACAATGACAAATTCTCTAGAGTTCTTTCATTTGAATTGGTTATAATTGGTGTATTTTCATTTTTATTTCACACGTTTGCAAATTTGCTTACAGCAATTATGGATACTTTTTCTATCTTAATTTTTGGTTTTACTTATCTCTTTGGTGCCAATTTTTGGTTTTTAAATTTATCGATAACTAAATCTATTACAGGAATATTAATTTTTGTTCCATATAGTATATTAGTTACATTTTTTTTGCAGCAATTTTTAG
Source organism: uncultured Alphaproteobacteria bacterium (assembly GCA_902625475.1). Taxonomy (GTDB): domain Bacteria; phylum Pseudomonadota; class Alphaproteobacteria; order Rhodobacterales; family Rhodobacteraceae; genus CACIIZ01. The sequence goes on along the minus strand of CACOBR010000022.1, from coordinate 19,508 downwards.
GATCGATGAATGGTTCAGCCTTTTATTATTCTTATGTTTTTTTGTTTTTGGGATATTCAATTTATCTAAGAAAGAAAAACCCATATGTAAGTAAAAATTTATTTATTTGTTTTTTTGTTTTATTGATCTCAGTAATTTTGAGGTCAATCGATCATAAATTTTGTTCAAATTTAACTTTAGGAACTCATTTTTTATGGCATATTTTAAATTCAGTAGTTCTTGGAGTTTCTATAATTACTTTGTACAATAAAAAAGTTTTTCTTCATTAAATTTAAAATAACTTAATATACCATTATAAATAAATATAAATCAAATTGAATGATATCATTATCATTATTATACCCAATGAAATATTGATTTTTTTCCATAAATTAGGTGACTTGATGAGTGGACCAATCTTAAATCCCATATATCCTAAAAAGAAGAAAAATAAAAAACTAGAACTGATAGCACCCAACAAAAAAGATAACTGTTTTTCTGATTGTACTGAATTAGATATACTACCTATTAAAAAAACAGTATCTAAATATACATGTGGGTTTAACCAAGTTATGCCTGAAATCGCTAATATTGTTTTATATAGATTTCTATTATTTGTATGTGAGATTTGAATATCTAAATTACTCTCTTGGTTAAAATACATCCCCTCCCTGATTTTTAAAACTCCATAACCTAACAACCATAAAAAGCCAATCAATATAATAAATTTTTGAAGGATAACATTATTTTCTATTATTAAATATAAGCCGGAGTATCCTATTAAAATTAGTAATGCATCAGATAAAGAGCAAAATAAACAGACGATCATAACATATTTGCCAATAAGGCCTTGATTAAAAACAAATAAATTTTGAGCGCCAATTGCTATTATTAATGAAAATCCTAATAATAATCCTTGTAAATACGAAAAAAATATAACCAAAATATATCAATCAATTTAATTTTGTTTTTAAACTTAAGTAAAAAGTAGCTAATATGATGATTAATGTACCTATTATAAAATTTAATCCTAGATCTTCATTAAAAATATAAATTCCTACTATATAAGCAAATGGAATTGATAGATATTGAAAAGGTGCTAAAATTACCGCTGGTGCTAAAGATCTACTAAAAGCTAATAAAAATTGTTGAATACTTGATAATAATCCACAACAAATTAAAATTGATAAAGTACTCAAATTTTGGGGTATTTCTTCTCTTAAAATGATAAATGCTAAGGTAAATATTATTGCACCTGATATATTGTACCATAAAGCTGTACTAATAGGCTCGTCATAATTTCCTAGTTTTCTTAGGTAAATATTTAGTAAAGCCGCAAAAAATGCAGAATTTAGACCCCAGAAAATTCCAAAATTTAACCAGCCAGATTTTTCAGGATCAATTATTATTATTGAACCTAATAATCCAAATATTACAGCAAACCATCTTTTTAATTCTACTTTCTCATAAAGCATTATCGGTGCCATAATTGTAATGAATATAGTCACAAGCTGTCCAAGAGCTATAGTTTTACCAATACCTATTAATGAAATAGCAATAAAATATGAGGTAAGTCCAGTTATTCCAATAATTATTCTAGCAATAAGGGTTTTCTTCTTATTGATATGCAAAAAAAACTTTCCTCTTTGTGATAATGCAACTGTAAAAAGTATTGGTAAACAGAATACATATCTAAAGAATAAAATTGTAATAATTGAAACGTTTGGAGATAAAAACTTTACAAATGTAGCAATTGCAGTGAGTGTGAGTATTTCTAAAATACATGTTACAACACCCAAAGGTATTTTATCATCATTTTTTGAATAATACATTTATTTACTTTAGGAATTAGATAAAGTGATATTTAATTTAGATCTATTTGGTAAGACTTTAATTTTTCTAATTTGATAATCTCTAATGCTTTTTCATTAGTTGATAATAATTTAACTCTAGGAGCAAAACCTTCTCTTTCAGCTTCTAGCCAGCGAGCAGCACATAAACACCATCCATCTCCGGGATTAAGACCAGGAAAATCGAATTCTGGTCTGGGTGTTGATAAATCGTTACCTTGAGATTTTGAAAATTCTAAAAATTCTTTTGTTACTATTACGCAAACTGTATGACTTCCCGTATCTAGTTTATTAGTGTTACAACAGCCATCTCGAAAAAAACCAGTCATAGGGCTTTCATTACAAATTTCTAAATCAGTTCCAAGAACGTTTTTTTGTTTCATTATATTATCAATAATATCATTGAAATTTTGAGTTATAAAGTTCTTCAGTTTTGGAGGATAAAATAAAATCGTTAACATGAAGAGATTGTATTTTATGACTCCACCAGCTAATCGTAACTTTTCCGTATTCCAAAAGAATACTTGGATGATGACCTTCTTCTTCTGCTAAATCACTTATTATATTTGTGAATTTTTGAGCAGTAGAAAAGTCATTAAATTTAAATTCTCTTCTTAATTGAGGAAATTCAACATCTGTTGCCAAATACCATTCATTATGATTTTTTAAAAAATCCTCAATTTCGGATTGTGTTGCTTTTGGAGCATCTACTGAACAGGCTTCACATATTTTATTTGAGTAATCTATCATTTCACAACTACCTTTAATTATATTTCTAATATACTCTTTTAATAAAAATTAAAATACTTAGATCATATTTATATACATATTCATATCCAAATCATTCTATTTATTTATGTCAGTTCTCTTACAAACTCAAGGTATTCATCATATTACTCTAAATGGTGCTGATAGAAAAACTTCAATAGATTTTTGGCAAGACACTTTAGGTATGAAATTAATCTTTGAACAACCTAATTTGGATGATTTGTCTATTAATCATCTGTATTTTGACTGTGGCGATGGTAGAACTATTACTGTTTTTACTAATGAAAGTAGAAAACCTGATTTAATTAAAAAAAATAATTATCAAGGTATTGTTCACCATATAGCTTTTTGGGTAAGTCAAAGTGTAATAAGAATAGCTCAAGAAAAACTACAAGAAAATAAGATTAATAATTCGGGTATTAAAGACAGAGGATTTATGGATTCCCTATATTTTAAGGAACCATTAGGATTACTAATTGAATTGGCTAGTTATAAATTCGATCCTCCTTTTGGTTACACGCATGGTCAAGTACTTGAAAAAGCACATAGCTTAAGAGTTAAAAGAGGTGCAAATAATATTGAAGACATAGATATTGCATCTGCAATAAAGTGTCTTGTATGGGAACGATAAATTTAAATAGTTTAATTTTTACACCATTTTATTACCTGCTTTTATCCAAGCTTCTGATCCTCCTTGAAGGTTGCTTACATCACTAAATCCCATATCTTGTAAAGTTTTTGTAGCTAATGCTCCTTGTCCACCTGCACCACAATAAATAATAATTTTTTTACTACTATCAATTTCTTTTATTCTGAAGGGGTTATTTTCCCTTTGATCTGCATAGAATTCTAAAAATCCTCTATTAGCATGTATAGCATTTGGAATCATTCCTGATTTACTAATTACATCTTTAGATTGAACATCGATTATTGTAACATCTGGTTGGTTGATAATTAATTCAAGTTCATTAACAGTTATGGTTTTTATTTCTGCATTTGCTTCATCTAGTAGATCAATAAAACTTTTCATGAAAATACCTATTTTTTAAAATTGAAGTTACTGAGTTTAAAAAAAATTAGTTATGAATATATATCTCAATATTAAATTTTTTTTCGGATTGTGTAAATGTCAAGAAATATTGTTATAATTGGTGCTTCAGGAACAATTGGTTCTTCACTCGTAAATATTTATAAAAAAAATTCTGATAATCAAGTTTATGCATTTTCTCGCGGGTATAGTTGTCAGCGTGATGCAAATTTAATTATGGATGACATTGATATTTTAGATGAAGAATCTATACAGAAAATAGTTAAGAAATATTTTATAGAAAGTTCAATAGATGTTTTGATAATAGCAACTGGTTTATTACATAATGACATTATATTTCCGGAAAAATCAATTAGAGAGATATCTTTAAAGAAATTTCAAACTGTATTTAATATTAATACATTCGCTCCAGCATTAATTTTTAAACATTTTTTTAATTCTATTTCACGTGAAAGAAAATCTGTTTTTGCTGCATTTTCTGCTCGAGTAGGCAGTATATCGGATAATAAAATTGGGGGTTGGCATAGTTATAGAGCTTCAAAATCTGCCTTAAACATGATCATAAAAAATTTTAGCATAGAAATTAGTAGAAAATATAAAAAAAATATTATTGTCGGATTACATCCTGGGACTGTTGACAGCAAACTTTCAAAACCATTTCAAAAGAATGTACCAACTGAAAAATTATTTACTGGTGAATATTCTGCTTTAAAAATAGTTAAAGTACTGGATAGTTTAAGTATTCAAGATACAGGAAAGTGTTTTGATTTCAACTCTTTAGAAGTTTTTCCTTAATTTGGAGTAAGATATATGATTAACCCATTATTAAAAGAATTATCAAATAATAATAGAATACCTCCATTTGATATTATTAAAAATTCTCAATTTAAAGAAGCTATCATTTTTTCAATAAATAAACAAAGCTCAACGATTAAAAAAATTTGTTCAGCAAGAAGTAAACCAACATTTAAAAATACAATAATTCCTTTTTTAAATTCAGGAAATAAACTTACTGAAATATTATCAATATTTTTTTCTTTTTGTTCTACGGACCTTACAAAAGAAAGAGAATGTATTAGAAAAGAATTACTTCCAACAATTTCTGAACATTATTCAAGTATTTATCAAAATGAAAAACTATTCGATCGAATTAATAAAATACCAGAATTTAAGAAAAATACCGAATTGGGAATAGAACAAAATAGAGTTTTGCATCTATTAAAAAGAGATTTTATTAGGTCTGGCATAGATTTAAAAATTGAAGATAAAACTGAATATAGAAAAATTATAAAAGAATTATCAATATTAGGCGTTAATTTCTCTCAAAACATAATAAAAGATGAAAAAGATTGGATATATTTTCTAAAAAAGAAGGATATAGCCAGTCTTCCTAAATTTTTGGTAAATGATTTAAAATTTTTGGCAAAATCTAATGGTAAAAAAGGCTATGCCATTAATTTAAAAGAAGCTCTAATTCTCCCTTTTTTAAAGTTTTCAGATAATAGAAAATTAAGAAAAAAAGTTTTAAAAAGTTGGAAATCAAGAGGTCTTAAATCTGGTAATTCAGAGATAATAAAAAAAACTATTATATTAAGGCAAAAATTAGCACTTTTATTAGGTTATAAATCTTACTCTAATTATCGTTTAGAGACTGAAATGGCCAAAGAACCTGAGACAGTACGTAATTTTCTATTAGATATATGGGGTCCTACTAAGAAAAAAGTAAAAAATGAAATTTCTGAATTAAATCGATTACTTCAAATTGATGGCTATTCGGGAAAAATCAAACCATGGGACTGGAGGTATTATGCTGAAAAAAAACGTGAAGAACAATTTAATTTTAATGAGGATGATGTTAAATCATACTTCCAATTAGATAAGTTAATAGAGGCTATATCATATTCTTGTAATAGACTTTTTAATTTAAAATTAAAAAAGGTTGACATGAAGGCTTATCATAAAGATTGCAAAGTCTTTGAAGTATTGAAACATAATCAGCGTATTGGTTTATTTATCGGTGATTACTATGCACGTGAAGGTAAAAGATCCGGTGCTTGGTGTTCAACGTTTAAAAGTCAGTCTAAAGTAAATGGAAAAAGATTAAATCCAATAGTTCTTAATGTTTGTAATTTTAGTAAACCTCAAAAAGGAATGCCTTGTCTTTTGACTTTTGACGAAGCAAAGACATTATTTCATGAATTTGGTCATGCACTTCACCAGTTATTATCTGATGTAAATTTTGAAATGTTATCAGGAACTTCTGTTTCAAGAGATTTTGTTGAGCTACCTAGTCAGTGGTTTGAACATTGGTTAGATAGTAAAGAGATATTAAAAAAGTTTACAAGTCATTACAAAACAAAAAAAAATATTACTTCGAAACTTTTAAAAAATGTTATTTCATCTAGAACTTTTAATTCTGGTTTTGATACTACTGAATATTTAGCTTCAGCTATTATGGATGTAAAGTTACATTCAGAAAAACCTATATCCAATCCAATAAAATTAGAAAAAAAATATCTCAATAAAATTGGTCTTACTAAAGCTATTTATCCAAGGCATAATTTAGCTCAATTCCAGCATATATTTAGTGGCGGTGGTTATGCTTCTGCTTATTATAGCTACATGTGGTCTGAAATGATGGATGAGGATGCCTTTTCAGCTTTTAAAGAGACTGGTGATATATTCGACAAAGAAACGGCGAAAAGCTTTGAAAGAAATATATTATCTAAGGGTGGTACAAAAGAACCTGAAGTACTTTATAAAGCATTTAGAAAAAAGTTACCAGATCCTCAGATTTTAATTAAAAGTAGAAATTTATAGTTTTTAAAAAAAAATAAAAGTACTATTAATTGTTATTAAACAATATCTGATCTAATTATTTAAATATTATTTTTTGATGTTTCTGAGCTCTCTTTCTCCACTTGCTAAAAGTGGTATATTATTAACTTTAGGGTTGTCGATATTTGGTTTTGCGGACAATTTAACTTTACTTGTTTCTGATGAAGTGAGTGTTGGGCAGTTCCATTTTTCAAGATCATTAAGTGCAATAATTATTGTCATTATGTTTGCTTATTTTAGTAATACTTATTTAGTAATTAAAAATTGGACAGCAATTATTTTTCGTACATTTTTCAATGTCATTTCTATGATTTTATATTTTTCTGTTATTCCAATGATGCCAATCGCTGAGGCTGGTGCTGGTTTATTTACTTCACCAATTTTTGTGTTAATATTCTCTTTTTTATTTTTTAGAGAAAATATAACTTTAAAACAAATTTTTGCGTTTTCTTTGGGAATTTTAGGTGTTTATTTAATTGTTGGAAGAAATTTGCAACCTACAATTTATCATTTTTTTCCTATTTTAGCAGGTGCAACTTATGCAGTAGGTGCAATTATAACAAATAAATATCTTCAAGAAGAAGAACCACTTTCAATTCTTCTTTGCTTTTTGTTTTCTATTGGTTTAATTGGTTTAATTATTTCCTTATTTTTTACATATTATCCTGTTGATGTAACTATATCTGAAAAAGCTCCTTTTATTTATAGATCTTGGCAAGGTCAAAACTTATATTTTTGGATAATAATGTTTTTTCTTGGATTTTTTTCCTCAGTTGCAATTTATTTAATAATAAAGGCCTATCAATTATCTAAACCAACTTATGCAGCTATTTATGAATATACATATTTAATTTCTGCTGGTTTTTTTAGCTGGCTGTTTTGGGGAATTGTTCCAAATTTTTATAGTTTTATTGGAATATTTTTTATTGTAATTGCTGGTACACTAATAATAATTAGTAATTCAACAGAAAATGAAAAATTTACTAAATTAACAGAGATTAAGGATAAATAATGAATGAATCTAAACTAATGAGTTATATTACATCAGATTTTGCCTCAAAAAGTGACATGAAAGTTGGTGCTGAAGAATGGCAAGCAATAATACAAGAAATGCTTCCTAAATTTAAAAAAGCTGGCGCAATCAGACAAACTGTTAGTCAGATTTGGAATAAAGAAGGTGTTTTTAGATTAGGAAATATGTGGGAATACAAAGACGAGAAAGCATTTATTAAATGTCAAGAATTATTTAGAGAAGCAGAAATGAAATTTGATCAAAAAGCACAAATTTCTGTTAAGAATTTTTCAAACCGTGGAATTATTCTTTATGATGTCATTTTATAATTTTAACTAATTGAATTATTACAGTATTCTGCAGCATTCATTTTATGATATACTATGTTAGAATATTGAATTTTGATTGGATTAGGATCAACTATTTCAATTGGCAAGTTTTTTTCTATAGCAATTTCTAGCGCAATATTAGTAATATTTACACTAAATGATGTACCCATAAATATTATTTTTGAGCAATTTTCCATCCAATATAATGACTCATTAAATCTAAAATTCTCTGTGTAAATCTCATCAAAAAGCAAAACTAAGGGTTTAAAAGAAACACCTTTTTCTGGTGAATATTTAGAATTTTTAATTGGTATTTTAAATTTTTCTAAAAGAGCTTTTTTAAGTTTTAAATCATCATGTAAATATTCTTTATCAATTTCATCCCAATTGGCATCTATTGGTTTTTGAATAATTTCCTGATCATCAAAAATTACTAACTTATCAATGCTTCCATGGATAGCAATATAATTTTTATTACCAGCCTTTCTATCCAATCCATCTATATTTTGAGTAATTAGACGTTTATTAGATAACCAATAGTGAATTTTATTGGGTTTTATATTTTTCAAAGCAATGAATCTTTTGAAATACCATAATAGAAATTCTCCAGGGTCATTTTCATACATGTTTCTAGTTGCCATTTCCTGAGGTGTATAATTTACACTACCAACAGTCCATAATCCATCATTGCCTCTAAAAGTAGGAATACCGCTTTCAGCACTAACCCCAGCACCAGTTATATAAAGTAAATTATTCATATTTCATTGTCTAATAGTTTAAAAAAAGATTTTCTATCTAATTTATATTAAAAAATATTTACTATGCTCACTCTATAGACATATTGGAAAAAAAAGAAATTTATTTAATTATTTTTAATTCCTTAAATAATCATAAATAAGAGCATTTATCTTTTCTGAATGTTTGATAGGGGCCATATGATCACCCTCCTCTAATTCAGTATGCATAATTTTTGGCAAACATGAAATAAATACTTCTTTAATTTTTTTAGATATGGCGTTTGTATTTTTAGCATTTATAAAATAGATATTTTGTTGAAATTTAGAAAACTCTTTTAAATTCATTTTTTCATCAAATATTGATTGTGCTTCATAGTAAATATTTGGAATAACTTTTAAAAATTTTTGTTTTTGTTCAGGTTTCATTTTTTCCCATGTTCCCTTACCTATCCAGAATTCTAAAAAAATCTTAGCAAAATCTTTCCAATTTGAATTAACTTTTGCTTCATTTATTTCTTTTCCAAAATTATTTGCAATATTGTAAGCGTAAGTGTGATCTTTATTGTTTAGAATAAAAAAAGCATTGGGTTCTAATAAAATAAGTTTGTTCAATTTAATTTGAAATTCTAGTGCTGCTCTCATGGCAACTGAACCACCAAATGAATGTCCAATAAAAGTTATTTTACCTTTATAACTATTTATAAAAGGTTCAGTAAGTTTTACATGATCCAAGAGATTTTGTGGATTATTATTTTCAATCCATTTACTCGTTAATCCATAACCAAACAAATTTATTGCTATGATTTCATATTCATTTTTTAATAAATTAATTAATGAATGCCATTGATTAAGTGAACTTGCAGTAGAATGAAATAAAATAATTAGAGGCCCAGAACCTACTCTATGGTATTCTAAAGTAGTATTTTTAATTTTTAATAACATAATTATTTATAATCTAATTGCTTCTATTAAACCTAACCTGGTATTAAATGTAAGATTTGTAACACTAAAAATTTTTTTATCGTTACTATTGTTTTTATAATATAAGTTAAATTTATAATTCTTTTTTTTATATTTATTGGTATCAAAACCTTTAATAAATTGGAATTCACCTTTGCAGTTTATTTTATTAATTGCGATTTTTTTTTCTAAAAAAATTACTTTGATAATTGTTTGTCCTTCTGAGACTAATTTTTCACCTTTACAAATATTTACAACATGCCTTTTTTTTAAAAGCCAATAAGTTACTGTCAATGGATCAATAGTATTATCCAATTCGGAAATTTGTAGTGCAAATTTATTTTCTCTTGGAAATGGAAGCACTTCATAGTGTATAATTTTTTTATTTTTATATTTTATTGATGATTGTTTTTGGTTAAATAGACTTTTCCATTTGGATAGTACTTCGATTGGATTGTAATTATTATTTTTTTTACTTTCTATTTTTCCATGTACACCGCTTTCTACCTTGACTTTAGTAAACAAACCTAAAATCCCAGAACTTTCAAAATTTGATGAAATATTATAGCGATTACCATTTTCAACAGCTGACATTTCAAAAGAGCCAAATTTTATTCCTTTAGTTGATAAGGAAAACAAAAAACTTTCTGCAATCGATGTTTTTAATAGTATTAGAAATAAGAAAGCAGAAATTAAAATGATTTTAAGTAAAAATTTTTGAAAAATTAAATTCATCATTATTAATAATTCTCTTCTTTTTTTATAATATTAGATATTTCTTCTGACCATATTTTATAAAAATTTTCACTAGGATGAAATCCATCTTTCGCCACCATATTTTCCTCAAACGATAATTTATTAATATTGATATATATATAATTAATATTTTTTTCACATTTTAATCTTAAAAATTTATCAAAAATTAATGCTTTAATTGCTAAAATGCTTTTAAGTGGATTAGGTACAGTTTTTAATTTATGTACTGGTGGCATACCTGAATATATGAAATGATTAACCGAAAATTTCTTTGACAAAATGTATTCTAATTTTATCAAATTTTTTTTAAATATTATCAGTGATTTACCTGAAGTTATATCATTCATCCCAATTGAAATTACTACAAATTTAAATTTTTGATTTTTTTCAAGTAAAAGCAAATCAATTAACTGGTTAGAATTTACTCCAGACTTTGCGATTACTTTCCACTTACATTTGAAATTTAATTTGAGATTATTTATCAAGTTACCTGATAGAGATTGATCAATATGCTCTACACCTACTCCGGAGGCAGATGAATCTCCAATACATAAAATTTTAATGATTTGCCCTTTTCCTATCACTCCTGATCTATTACCAGTTGCTTCTGGAAGTTTTAATACATTCTTTCTTACTTTTTTTCCTTGTAATTTTAAAAAAGGAAGGAAGAAAAATTGTATGATTTCAAAACAAATTGAGTAAAATAAAACAAAATTCATTTTTATAAGTATTTTTTTGATTTTAAGACATAACCTTTATTGTCTTATATAATTGGATAATTTAAGTTATCAAATATTGATTACGTATTTTAATTTTGAAAAGTATTTATGAGTATTTTAAAAAAAGAATATAATTATATTATTGTAGGAGCTGGTTCTGCTGGTTGTGTTTTGGCAAGTAAATTAAGTGAAGATAAAAGCAACCAAGTTTTACTTTTAGAAGCTGGACCAGTTAATAATAATTTAATGATACATATTCCAGCTGCGGTTTACAAAGCATATTTAAATCCAGAAATAAATTGGAATTATGATACTAGTAAAGAACCAGCACTTATGGAAAGATCAGTTTTTACTCCAAGGGGTAAAGTACTTGGAGGATCATCTTCTATAAATTCTATGGTTTATATGAGAGGTCATCCCTTAGATTATGATAGTTGGGAGAATGACTTAAAACTTAAAAAATGGTCATATAAATATTGCTTACCTTATTTTAAGGCTGGAGAAACATATTCAGAAGGTGAGGACTTTTACCGGGGTGGTAATGGACCACTAAAAGTTTCAAGTGGATCTCTTCAGTCACCTTTATTTGAAGCTTTTTTGGAAGCTGGAAATACTTCTGGTCAAGGAAGATCAGATGACCTTAATGGTTATAATCCTAGTGGTGTTTCTAGATTGGATGCAACACGTTATAAAGGTAAAAGATGGAGTGCAGCAGACGCACATCTTACTACCGCAAAAAAAAGAAAAAATCTTGATATAATTACAGGTGCCAATGTAACAAAAGTAAATCTTGAATCGAATAAAGCAGTATCAATAGATATTTTATACCAAAATAGCTTTGAAAAAATTTATGCAGCTAACGAAATAATCCTATCATGTGGAGCAATCAATACTCCAAAATTATTAATGTTATCAGGAATTGGACCAGCTGACGAATTAAAAGAAAATGGAATAAAAAATGAAGTAAACTTAGTTGGAGTAGGAAAAAACTTACAAGATCATCCAACTGTAATATTGAAATATGATTGTAAAAAGAATTTTCCACTATATGGAATGAATAATAATCTTCGAAAACTCTTAACTGGTATGCAATGGATTACTACAAGAAAAGGAATGGCTTGTAGTAATATATGGGAAGCTGGAGGGTTAATATTTGGTAATGAAAAGGTAAAATATCCAAATTTACAGTATCATTTTGCTCCAGCTGGATTTGATTTCATTAATGGAGATTTAAAAATTAGAAAAGGGTTTGTAATTCATATTGATCTTCTTAGACCTAAAAGTTCTGGATATTTAAAACTAAACAAAAACAATTTATTTGGCAAACCTGATATAATTTTCAATTATATGAGTAATAAAGATGACTTTAATCAAATGTCTGAAGGTATTGATAAGGCTAGAGATTTAATCAATCAGAAATCCTTTGATGAATATAGAGGTGACGAAATTACAGGTATTTCAGAAGGTATTGATAAAAATAATAAAGATGAGGTCATTAGAGGTTTAACTGAGACTGATTATCATCCTTGTGGTACATGTAAAATGGGTAATACAGAAGACAGCGTAGTAGACGAAGAATTAAGGGTCTATGGAATTGATAATCTAAGGATAGTTGATGGGTCAATACTACCTAAAATAATTAGTGCTAATTTAAATGCACCTATTCAAATGATAGCACATAGGGCTTCAGATTTTATTCTTAATAAAAAACAACTTGATCCTATAGATGCTAAGTTTTCTTTTAATTAGAATTTTCATTCTTAGCTACCAAAACTTTAAGTCTTTTTTGACCTTTTTTAATATCTACTGGTAAGTTACCTAAATGTTCTCCATCTCCATATACTAATGGAGCCCAAAAATTTTTGTCATTTGTATTAATTCTACAATTTTTGATATGTAAATTATTTACTTTTGGATGCCCCAAGTGGTTTCCTGACATAACTTTGCTTAATAATCCAATGGCTTGAATTCTCGTAACTTTTTTTGCATACAATAGATTAATTTTATTCTTATATTTCAAAGCATCTGGCGCTATGTGCATACCTCCTCCTGCGAATGGCGTTGATGCAGCAACTAAAATAGCAAGTTTTTCATTCAAGACTTTTATCTTATCAAGTTCTACAATATAGGAGTGAGCTTTCAAATTAATAAAACTAGTCAAAGCAGCAACCAAATATAGTAAAATTCCTTGAAAGAAAGGAATTTTACTTGCTCGGTATGCAGCTTCACTCAAAAGTCCTACGCCTACTGACGTTAAACAAATTTTTTTAGTATTTTTAAAATTTAAATCTAAATATTTACAATTTAAAATAGTTGGATTTATCAACATTTTTTTAAATTGATTGATATTATCAATACCAATAAATTTTGCAAAATCATTACCTCTTCCAAATGGTAATATTGAAATTATTCCATTATGAATTATTGCCTGATCGGCAACCAGATTTACTGTTCCATCCCCACCACATGCGACAACAATTTGATTATTTTTGAAAGCTTTAGCACTTATTTTGGATGTTTCATTTGCATTTTTTGGGAAAAAAATGTCTGGATTATTAGGAAAGCAATCAGAAATAATTTTATTTTTATTTATATTGGATAGCTTACCAGAATTTGGATTAACAATAAAAATTATTTCTTTATTTTTTAAGTTAAATTGCTTCATAAAAATCTCAACTAATATCCATATCTCTATAGGATTTTTTGTTTAGAACTATTTTTAAAATAAGGTATATGGATGATATATTCTATTAAAATTTTTAATTTTTAATTTATACATGTTATGTTTAGAAAATGATAAATGAGTCTAAATTGTGAAAATTAAAGAATTCAAAATATTTAAGGTAAATATACCCATGAAAGAAGGCCATTACTCATGGTCAAACCAATCATTTCGATCTTTTGATAGTACTATACTAGAAATTATTACTGATGAAGGTATATCTGGCTTTGGGGAAATATGTCCACTAGGTCCTTCTTATTTACCATCTTATTCAGAAGGCGCTCGTAGTGGTATCCAAAAATTATCAAATATCCTTATCGGAAAAGATCCTTCGAATATTAATGAAATTAATTTTTGTATGGACAGTAATTTAAAAGGTCATCCTTATGTTAAGTCTGCAATCGATATTGCTTGTTGGGATATTTTAGGAAAAAAACTTAATGAACCAGTATATAATTTATTAGGTGGTATATTACAAAATAAGATTAAATTATTTAAAGTTATCTCTAGAGATATTCCTGAAATTATGCAAGAAAAAGTAAATGAGTATCAAGAACAGGGTTATCGTCAATTTCAAATGAAAGTTGGGGCAGAACCCACTGTTGATATAAGAAGAATTAATCTAGTGGCAAAAGATTTAAAGCCAGGCAATATATTAGGTGCTGATGCAAATTGTGGTTGGAAACAACATGATGCAATAAGAGTAGTAAATGCTGTATCCAATTTGGATATTTATATTGAGCAGCCTTGTTTGACATATGAAGAATGCAAAGTTGTAAGAAAGAAAACTAATTTACCTTTTATTTTAGACGAATGTATGGATAGTATTCAGTCAGCACTAAGAGCTTGGAGTGAAAATTCTGTTGATATAATAAATTTGAAAATAAGTAGGTTGGGTGGATTATCAAAATCTAAATTATTTAAAGATATTTGTTGTTCACTAGGAATATCTCTCACAATTGAAGATTCTTGGGGAAGTCAAATCACAGATGCAACAATTGCACATTTAGCTCATTCTACTCCAGCAGATCTACATTTTCAATCTTCGGCTTTTCATGAATATACCAATATAGAAACAGCACGCGGTGCCCCCACTATTGAGGCTGGTTACATGTATTGTTCAAATAAACCAGGTCTTGGAGTAATTCCAAACTATGAAGTTCTTGGTAATCCAGTTCTTCATATACATGATAGAAATTAGTAAATTTTACTAAGTTCTTATTTGTTTCTTAAAACAAAAATATAAAGGGAAGTATAACTTAGAGCTCCTGATAAAAGCATTATAAAAACTAGATAAGAAGAACTAGTTTGATTTTCTAGATAATAACTTGTTAGTGATGCTAATATGGCTCCTGTACCAATCATAATGGCATTTCCAATGCCTCCAGCTGTTCCTGATAAATTTTCATTAACTGACAGAATTCCAACACTTGCGTTGGGAATAATTAAACCATTACCAAGTCCAACAAAACTACATAAACCAAAGAAAAAGTAAGGAGTATCTCTATAAAAAACCGTAATCACTAGACATATAAACATACCAAAGATTACAAGCAATATCCCTCTCAATGCCATATAATCTATTCCATAAAATTTGGAATACCTCCCTGATAAATAATTTCCAATAAAATAACCTGCAGCAGGAAATCCCATTACTAAGCCAGATACAACACTATTTAAATTATATACTTTTGTTGCTACATAAGGTGCTCCACCTAAAAAAGAAAAGAAAGTTCCTGCAGAAAATGCAAGAGTAAATGAATATCCCCAAAATTTAGATTCCCAGAATAAATTAATAAATGAAGCTGAAGATTTTGTATTTTTGTTTTTTTTGATAATCTTTGTTTCGCCTAAATCTCTGAATACTAGTAGGAGTAACAATAACCCAAGTAATGACATAATTAGAAAAATACTTGGCCACCCTAATAGCATTTGTATTAAACCACCTAATCCAGGAGCAAATAAAGGTATTATGGACATACCCATAGTTACATACCCAATCATTGAAGCTGCTTCATTTTCAGATGTAATATCTCGAATAATTACTCTACTCATTAAAAATCCTGCAGCTATTGAAGCTTGCAGAAGTCTAAAAAAAATAAAAAACTCAAACTTTGTTGAAAAAAAACAACCAAGCGAGGCTATAATAAAAATTATTATTGAAAATAAAGTTATTTTTCTTCTGCCAAATTTATCCGACAATGGACCTGCTATTATTTGAAAAAATGCAGTTGTTATTAAATATAAAGATATCGAAAGTTGCATCAGTGCATAACTTTTATTAAAAAAAACTGACATTTCCAATATGCTTGATAAAAATATACTTAAACTTAATGCGCCAAGTCCAGACAACACAATTAAGGTAAATATATGGGGTGGAGTATTTATATTTAAGAATTCAGCTCTTAATTTAGTGACCAAAATCTTACCTATTTAAGTTCTTTTTTATAAAGCCTGAAAAGGCCACCTTTTTTCTCATCAGTTAAGAGATAAATACTACCATCTATTCCAACATCAACATCCCTTATTCTTCCAATTTTATTTTGAAAAATAATTTCTTCACTGATTGGTAAATTATCCATTATTCTTACTAAATAAAGTGATTTGAATTTTAATGATCCTATAAGAAGATGACCTTTAAAATTCTCAAACATATTTCTATTGTAAAATGCCATACCTGATGGAGCAATAGATGGTATCCATGTCCATAAAGGACTTTCATATTTTGGAGAATACGTACCTTCTCCAATTTTACCGCCAAAATATTCTTCTCCTGAAGTTATTATTGGCCATCCGTAATTCTTGTCTTTTTTAATAATGTTTATTTCATCTCCACCACGAGGACCATGTTCATGGCTCCATATTTGATTATTAAATGGGTTTATAGTTAATCCCTGAGGGTTTCTATGTCCTAGAGAATATATTTGGTAGGAATATGAATTATTTAAGTCAATTTCAATTATAGAACCTGAATCGTCATTTTTATTCTGAGCAGTATCTCTTTTTCCTCTGTCACCTAGTGAAGCATAAAGCATATTATTTTTAAGGACTAATCGACAGCCAAAATGTTTACTACTTTTTGAATAATGATTAGACTCAAAAATCAATTTTAAATTTTCAATTTTACTTTTATTTGAAACTAATTCACCTTCATGAATGACTGTTCCTAGTTTTCCATTCTTCTCAATAGTATTACAAAAATAAATGATTTTATTATTAGATTTATTTTTTTTCACAATTATGTCTAAAAGACCTCCTTGTCCTTTAAAATGAATAGCAGGTAAGCCGTTTATTTCTTCAAAAATTTCATTTTTTAAATTGATTTTTATAATTTTTCCTGTTTTTTGGGTTACAAGAATGATATTTTCATCTAAAAAATCCATACCCCAAGGATATTCTAAATCATTACCAATTTTTTTGAGATATACTTCACTTTTAACTAGATTTGGAGAAACAAATATAAGACAAGACAATAATATTAAAAAAAGAAGTTTTTTTGTGATTGTGAAATAGTGAGGCTGGTATAATGAAAAATAATTTAACATTTTGGATATCTATAGGGAGTACTTATACTTATTTAACTGCTTTACGTCTCAGTAAATTTATTCGAGATAATGATTTTGATATAAGCTTTAAAATAATTAATATAAGATGGATAATGAAAAAAATGGACAATGTCCCTTTCCCACCTTCAAAACCTTCTAAAGTAAATTATATGTGGAAAGATATACAACGTAGAGCTGAAATTTATCAAATTCCAATACCTAAAATCCCTGCACCATATCCTTTAAAATATTTTGATGAGGCAAATTTATATGCTCTTACAGCCTTGGAAGAAGGTTGGTTCGTTCAATATTTAGAAAATACTTATCGATATTGGTTTTTAGAAGAGTTACCTGCAGGATCTAATGAAAATATAAAATTAGTATGTTCAATAAATAATATTGATTTTCAATCGTTTAAAGAAAAATCCTCAAGTAATAAAGTATTAAATGAATACAAAAATAATACTCAATTAGCATACGAATTTGGTGTATTCGGTGTTCCTTCTTTTTCAGTTAATAAAAATTTGTTTTGGGGTGATGATCGATTAAACGATATTGTCCATTTAAAAAAAGAATTAAACTTAGTTTAATTTATCCCAAACTTTAATCTGAGGATAAAACTGTTCTCTCCATTCCAAAACCTTAGGATTCATTACTTTTCTCCATAAAAAAGGAACAAGACTTAATACTACCATAACAGGATACCCAAAAGGTAACTGAGGTGCAGAATTTTGATCATACGCGCTAAGCAAAGGATAAGTTTTATTTGGTCTTGCATGATGATCTGAATGTTTTTGTAGGTTAATCAGTAAAAGATTACTTGCCGCATGGTTAGCATTCCAACTATGAAATGGTTTAGTAGGTTCATATTTTTCATCATCTATTTTCTGCCGACTTAAGCCATAGTGTTCGATATAATTAACAACTTCTAAATGTAAAACAGCTACTAATGCTTGTATTAAAAACAAACAAACACCCCAAAACCCACCAATTAAAAAAGATAATAATATAAAAAACAAAGCTAGACTCAAGTATACATAAAAAGGATTTGATAAATTAAAAATACTTTTATTTTTTGTTAAAAGTCTTGATGTCTCAACTTTCCATGCGGATTTGAAACATTCAGGAATTACTCTTAGGAAAAAAGTATAAAAACTTTCGTTGTAGCGAGCTGTTACAGCATCTTTCTCTGTCCCTACAAATCTATGGTGTACATGTACATGCTCTGTTCTAAAATGGCCATATAAAGCCATTCCCATCAATAAATCAGAGAGAAGTCTCTCAAATTTGGTTTTTTGATGCATTAGTTCATGTGCAAACGTAATACCAACAGCACCAGAAATCATTCCTTGAACCAACATTAAAACAATAGCTTCAAAAACTGATAAATGATCATAAAAACAAATAACAATAAGAGAGCCAAATAGAAGAAAAAATTGAATAAAGGGCCATGCAAATAAAATTATTTTATAATTATTGATATTTTCGCTATTTAAAATTTGTTCTTTTTTGTTTTCACCAATAAAAAAATCAATAATTGATATAATAACGTAACCAAATATAGGTACAAAAATTAGCATAATTCCACCATATATCCACCCTAGAATTAATAGCGGACAAAATAATAAGGGTAATGAAAAAGCTATTGGAGATTCTGCATTATCTAATTTTTTTAAATTATCTGTCATTATAAAATTTCCAAAATTCCTTTATAACTTAATTACCTAGTATCAAAAAGAAGATAAATTGTCACTATAAGAGATGCATATAATAATATTCTTAAAGGGAAAGGAAAGATACGGAAAACAATATAAATGAAACTTACAAAAATCTTCAATAATTTTAAAATTAAACTAAACATCTGCAACTGTTACACGAAATATAATAATTAATCTTTAATTCCTCATTTTTCTTGGCTTTAAAATAATTCTGCTTAATAATAACAAAAAACCAATAAAGAAGATAAATAATCCAAAAGGTAGTTGAAGCATTGTAAGCAATAATGGATCCCATAGAAATACCATTATATATCTTTCTACTATTGGTTGAATAATTTGAAGACTATATGGATGGATGTAATACCATACTTCACCTACCATGGTGAAATTATATTCTTTTTTAATCATTAAATAATAAATTCCGTCAAAAAAAGTAAATACTATTCCTGCAATTAATAAAAATGCCCCTAATTTATATCTCATTTTTTTTCCTTAATAATTTACGATTGATAGATTTTTTTTAAATG
>CACOBR010000021.1 GCA_902625475.1 uncultured Alphaproteobacteria bacterium | reverse complement strand
TCATGTAATAAAAGTTACTATTAATTTTAAAAATAAAAATCAAAGGAGTTTTGATGGCATTACCACTAATGAGAAAAGCTACTGCTGTTTGGTTAGTTGAAAATACATCCCTTACATTCTCCCAAATTGCCAATTTTTGTGGGTTACACGAATTAGAGGTAAGTGGAATTGCTGATGGAGAAGTAGCAGGCGGAATAAGAGGAATGGATCCAATTACAAGTAATCAATTAACGGAAAAGGAAATTAAAAGATGTGAATTAGATCCAAATTCCAAATTAGAGTTGATTGTAAATCCAGTGACTATTGGTGAAACTAAAAGAAGAGGCCCAAGATATACACCTCTTTCAAAAAGGCAAGATAAACCAGCTGCAATAGCGTGGTTAGTCAAATTTTATCCCGACCTTCCAGATTCTCAAATTATTAAGCTTGTTGGTACAACAAAACCAACAATCAAGGCAATTAAAGAAAGGTCTCATTGGAATATAACTAATATTGTTCCTACTGACCCAGTTCTTCTTGGTTTGTGTAAGCAAGTAGAATTAGACATGGCAATTAAAAAAATTGATAAAAAAAATTCTTCAAATAAATTTCCTGAAAATTTGACAAAAAAAGAAAATTTATTGGCTTCTGATAATAACAATATATCTTCAAGTGGTTTAGAAAAAAATAATCTAAATAAACAAGAAATTATAAAAAATGCAGAAAGTGTATTTGAAAAAAATGAAAATAGTTAGATTTAATTATTGTTTTAAATCTTAGTAAGCAGATACTTGAATGTTTTCTGTTAAAGTCCTTCCGCCGTCAATAGTAATTATTTGACCTGTTGTAAAATTTGAAAGAGAAGAAGCAAGGTATAAAACAGCAGAAGCTGCTTCATCTGTATCACCTATGCGTCTTAATGGAGTTGCATCTTTGACTTGGTCATGTAAATCTAAATCTTCTCTTATCATTTCTTTTAAAGTTGTACTCATTATACTTCCCAGTGCTATTGCATTTACACGAATACCTTTATCAGCAAGTGCAACAGCAAGCGATTTAGTAAGTTGATTAACTGAAGCAGAACAAATAGAGTA
Organism: uncultured Alphaproteobacteria bacterium; assembly: GCA_902625475.1. Taxonomy (GTDB): domain Bacteria; phylum Pseudomonadota; class Alphaproteobacteria; order Rhodobacterales; family Rhodobacteraceae; genus CACIIZ01. The sequence goes on along the minus strand of CACOBR010000021.1, from coordinate 20,428 downwards.
TGAAAAACTTTTAGGTAATATTAATCTATCAGCAATTGAACTTAGATTAATTATACATCCACAATCTTTGCTTTTATCTGTTTCTTTTTGAATAATCATTTTTTTAGCAACAATTTGACTTAACCTAAAAGTTACCATGAAATTAAGGTCAAACAATTTTTGAAAGTTATCCTTTTCTGGGTCCAATGCGTCAGATAATTCGATTTGCCTAAAACCATTAACAAGGATTTCAATTGTTTCAAATTCATCGATTGTTGCAGCTAAAAGATTATTTAAAGTTAGTCTTTTTGTCAGATCCCCAGAAAAAGCAATTACTTTAAATCCCTTTTGTTTAAGCATTTGTGTTTCTTCATTAAGCACAACTTCATTATTGTCAGCTAAAACAACATTTGCTCCTGCAGAGCATAATAATTTTGCTATTGACAAACCAACGCCATTACTCGCGCCAGTTACAATTGCTGTTTTCCCAGATAAATCATAATTCATCATTTTTTCCATTTGGTTTATGGACTTACTTAATATCTCTTAACCGCCCTTATAATCCTATACCCCTTATTTACATAAATACACTCAAAATTTTGGAACATATCATTAATCACACCTTCATATTTTAATTCTTTTTTGCAAACCATCCACAAGGTACCATTTTTTGTTAAAATTTTTTTTGCTGTCTTTAAAAAGACTGAAACAAGTGAATGAACAAATTTTTTACCTTTATGAAATGGTGGATTCATTATTACATGATCGTAGTTTTCTAAATTCAAATCTTCAAATTCTATATCTACCCAAAAAAAATTTGCTTTTAAATTTGATATGTTCTTCCGTGAACAGTTTAATGCATTTAAATTAGATTCGACTAAAGATATCTCTTTTATGTTCTTGTTACTTTCCAGGGCTTTTGCTGAAAGGTATCCCCATCCTGCACCTAAATCCGCTATTTTACCGTACAATTTATTTGTAAATTGTAATGATAATAGTCTAGATCCGTCATCTATTTCTTTTTCAGAAAAACAACCAGGTAGGGTAAAAAAATTAGCATTGATTCTTTGAAATTTACCCAAATTTTTCCATACCTTTATCTCTTCAGGTATAAACTTTGGTTTTTTTAATAGAGTAATTTTCCCATGAGACTTTGAAATAATATTTAAGTTTACAAAAGAATTTATTTTTTTTAAGTAAAAATCTACTCCTAGTTCTTTATCTCCAATTATAATAATAATTCCATTTATTTTTGTTAAAAAAAAAGCTGTTGCTATATAAAAGAAAGTTTCTTTTCTACTTTTAGTGATATTAACAAAAGTTTTATCAAAAGATTTTGTTCTTTTTATCTTAAATCCCTTCAAATCAACAAATGTAAAATGATTATTTTTAATTGCTTTATTAATTACAGATTTTTCTGGATTACAAATTGTTAGTTTTTTTATGCTGAGCATATCAAAGAAATAAGTTTCATTAAAACCTAATGCGCAAGCTTCAAAACAACAATCATCTAGATACCCTTTTTTTTTTGCAAATATAAGTCTTTTAGTTATTTTACAATTCAACAAATTATTCTTTTTCCATTGTGCATTGAAGAGGATGTTGGTTTTTCCGAGAAAATTCCATTACCTGTGCTACTTTTGTTTCTGCAATTTCATGAGGATAAACTCCAACTACAGCCAACCCTTTTTGGTGAATAGTAAGCATTATTGATACTGCTTGTTGATGGTCGATATTAAAAAATCTTTCTAAAATGTGCACTACAAATTCCATAGGCGTAAAATCGTCATTTAATAAGAGTACCTTATACATAGAAGGTTTTTTTGTTTTAGGTTTTGTCTGAGTTAATACTAACGCGTCTTGGTCTATATCTTTTTTGCTTGTCATTTCTATTAAATAATCTTTGTATTCATGAATAGTGATATCTAATATTTAATATATGTTAATTTGTGTTTTTTACCATAACTATTATTTATAACTTGATGCTAAAAACTTATTTTGTTTTAAAATTATAAATGATAGATATGTTTAACAATTGATTGTAATAGTTTTTTCTTAATTTTACAGAAATGATAATGAGAATTTTATTTAAGTATTATGTGTTTCAAAAATTTTTTTTTTAACTATTTAAATTTATCAGTTATAATCTTCTCAATTTTTTTAATCTCCAATTCTTTAAATGCATTTGAATTTGCTACTTATGTAATAGACGCAAGAAGTGGAGATTTTCTTTATGGAAAAAATTATAACAAAAAATTACATCCAGCATCCCTTACAAAGATGATGACACTTTACTTGGCTTTTAATGAATTGAAAAATAATAGAATTAAATTAGATCAAACTATTTCTATAAGTTCAAATGCCTCTAATGAACCTCCTTCCAAACTAGGTTTAAAAAAAGGTCAGAGGGTATCAGTAAGAGATTTGATAAGAGGGGCTGCAATTAGGTCAGCAAATGACGCTGCAACTGCTCTAGGAGAACTTATTTCAGGTTCTGAAGATAAATTTGCAGATTATATGACACTTACCGCAAAACAAATGGGAATGAAAGATACCACTTTTCAAAATGCTCATGGTTTAACTTCAGCAACGCATATTTCTACTCCTAAAGACATGGCTATATTAGCAAGGAGGCTTATTTATGATTTCCCAGAATATTATAATCTTTTTGGTAGAAATTCTGTAAATGTTTTGGGAAGAACTCTTTACAATACAAATAGAAAATTCTTATCGCAATATAATGGTTCTGATGGAATAAAAACTGGCTTTACATCTTCTGCTGGTTTTAATTTAGCAGCTTCTGCAAAAAGAGGTAATAAAAGAATAATAGGAGTTGTCTTTGGAAGTAGTTCTGTTTCTCTTAGAAATAAAAGAATGACAGAGCTTTTAAATATTGGGTTTGCAAATTCAAAAGAAAATGTAACTTTTACTAGTTTAAAAAAATTATCTTTATACCCTAATATTATAAATATATTAGGTGAAAATAGTCTTTTAAAAGTGAGCAAAGAGCCTGTAAAGAGACCTTTAATCCTGGAAAAAACTCCTTTAGTTGAAAATAATAAAACTAGTGATGAAATAGAAAAATTGATAATAGGATTAAATAATAATTTAGAAAAGGATTTTGAATTAGTTGAATATACTAAAATACCATTAGTTAGGCCAGAATCTTTTATGATAAACGGAAAGAAAACTACCAATCTCAAAAACAACCAAAATATTGAAGAAAACCTAAGTCCTCTTAGTATTATGGTAGGATTTTATTACAATAAGTATAATGCAGAATTGGACTTACCAGGTATATTACTAAATGATTCTAGTTTAACAGATGAGGTAAATGCTGAGGTTGTAAGTGTTGTTTATATGAAAAAACAAGGATTTAGAATAAATATTTACCCTCTTACCAAAACAAATGCACTAAGAGCTTGTGAAAAGATCAAAGCTTTGGGGCAACTTTGCGAAATTTCGAAATAATAGCCAATTTACAATAGATATTATTTAAATTAACTAAAAGCCAAGCCCTTCATATTTTTTCTTAAATTTAGAAACCCTACCACCAGTATCGAGTAATTTCTGTTTGCCCCCGGTCCAGGCTGGATGGGATGAGGGATCAATATCGAGATTAATTTTATCACCTTCTTTTCCATATGTTGATCTAGTTTTAAAACTTTTTCCTGTTGTTAAAGTTACCTCTATAAAATGGTAATCTGGGTGAGCATCTTTTTTCATTTTTAGTCCTTTGCAACTTTAGATAATGGTTTATAATTGGTTTTTTCAGTAATCCTGGCTGATCTACCACTTCGTTCTCTTAAATAATAAAGTTTTGCTCTTCGTACTTTTCCCCTTCTTACAACTGTTATTTTATCTATATTCGGGGAATGTAAAGGAAAAATTCTCTCTACGCCTTCTCCAAAAGAAACTTTTCTTACAGTAAATGAAGCTGAAATCCCAATTCCACCTTTTCTTGAAATAACTACACCTTCATAATTTTGAACTCTGCTTCTAGTTCCTTCACTTACTTTATAGCCAATTCTTAAAGTATCTCCGGGAGCAAAATCTGGTATATCTTTACCTAATTTCTTAGTTTGTTCTCTGTTTATTTGGTCAATAAGGTTCATATCTTACTCCGTTAAAAATTAGTGGTTTCTTGAAGATTTATGTCTTTCCCACAAATCAGGTCTTCTTTTTTTTGTAATTTCTTCAGATTTATTTAATCTCCAATTTTTTATCTTCTGATGATGGCCAGAAAGTAATTCTTCAGGTATACATAAATTCTTCCATTCTTTTGGGCTAGTATATTGTGGGTATTCTAGCAAGTAATTTACAAAACTCTCTTCTTCCAAAGATTTGTAATTACCAAGGACACCTGGTATAAGCCTTACAATTGAATCTATTAATACCTGAGCAGCGAGCTCTCCTCCTGACAAAATAAAATCACCAAGGGATAATTCTGGTATATTGTGAAATTTTAAAAACCTTTCATCAATACCCTCATATCTCCCACAAATAAATGTAATACCCTTACATTTTGAAAAGTGCAATGCTTCAGTTTGACTAAACACCTTACCTCTTGGAGATAAAGCAACTATAGGCCAACTATTTCTGTTATAGTTAGAATTACTTTCAATTATGTGACCTACAGCTTTGTCTAATACGTCAGCCTTTAAAATTTGACCTGCTCCTCCTCCTGCTGAAGGTCCATCTACTTTTTTTCTTTTACCATTGGCAAATTTTCTGAGGTCATAAGTTTTTAAGTTCCATAAGTTATTTTTTAGAGCTTTTCCAGTAAGTGAATAGGACAAGCTTCCCGGAAACATTTCTGGGAATAGTGTTAATACATTAGCGGTCCAAGTGTTATTGTTAATCATTTGTTATACTCAGTATAAATTTTTAAATCGAAACTTTAGATATTATTTCCCTTTTATTAATAAAAACTTTTGGAAAGTTAGTTTTGTTAAAATTTATCAATATAGTTGAATTGTCCTCAAATTTAGTTATTTCTAAAATATCACCAGCTCCAAAATTAAAAATTCTACTTACTCTCCCGATTGGTTTTTTATTTAAATCTATGATATTGCATCCTTCTAAGTCTGAGTAAAAAAAGGTATTTTTTTCAAAGTTCTGAAATTTGTTTTTATTAGCTAATAATTTTTCTCCAATAAAAACTTTAGATGTTTCCATATTTTTTGAAGATTTAATCCTTGCTGTAAACTGATTTGTTTTTAAATTATTTTTTTCTTCATCTAGTTCAAAATCTATTTTTTCTCCAGTACTTTGTAAGACAATAGGCTTATAATCAAAAATTGAGTGAGGTTTCTCACAATAAGAAATGATTTTGACTTGACCCCTTGTACCATGAGTTTTTATAATTTCACCTACAACAACCCATTTGCCTTTAATATTATAATTTTTCAAATTTTAAATTTTTTTGTATCAAATTATTTTTTCTCTTTGGGCTCTACATCACTTGATTTGTCAATAGTTTCCTCTTTGGGCTCTACATCACTTGATTTGTCAATAGTTTCCTCTTTGGAAACTTCAGTTTTTTCTTCAACCTCATTTTGGTCAGTAGGTTTAGTTTTGTCAGTTGCAGTCTGTGCAATATCAGTTTTGTTTTCGGAAGGTTCAGGTTCCTTTTCTGAAGCAGGACTCTTTCCTTTTTGAGTTTTACTATCATCATTATCGTTATTGACAGAATCTTCTGGTATTACTTGTGAGTTTTTTTCATTATTCTCCTCACTAATATCAGAATTTTTTTGAGTTTCTTCCTGTTTTGTTTGATCAGAAATCTCATCTTTAGCTTTTTGTTCTTTTTCAGATTTTGATGCTTCTCTTTCTAAAGTTGCTTTATGTTTTTTTCCTTTATTTGGATTATTTCTCTTCTTGGGATCTAATACAGAAAGATTTTCTAGCATTCTTGATATTCTATCTGATACTTGAGCTCCTTTTTTGAGCCAATCATTAATTTTGTCAATGTTGAGATTTACTCGATTTGGGTCTTCTTTTGGTAACAGTGGATTATATGTACCTAATTTTTCTATAAACCGGCCATCTCTTGGCATTCTGCTATCTGCTGCTACTACTCTATAAAAAGGTCTTTTTTTTGAGCCACCTCTTGTTAAACGAATTTTTATTGCCATCCATATCCTCCTTTAATAAAAAATTAAGTATTTTATTTTTTCATTTTGTTGTGATTATTTTTTACTTCATTAACAATTAAATTAAAAATTTTTTTAACAAAAATTGTGTCTAAATTAATTTCTTTTGCTATTTTTAAAATCCTTTTTAATTGTTTTAATTCCCTATTTTTATCAGTTGAAGGAAGATTATTTTTTGCTTTAATTTTTCCAATTTCTTTTGTTTTTTTAAATCTTTCACCTAATGTATAAGTAAGAATAGAGTCTAGTCTATCAATTGACTTCCTACAGTCCTCTAATTTTTCTTTATAATTTTTGTTCATATAACTTATTTTTTTTTCATAAAACCTGGAATATTTCCCATTACATTGGAAAAATTTTTTTGACTTAGTTGGGAAGATAGATGTCTGCCAAAGTTGGGATTATTTTCCAGTATCTTCTCAAAGTTGTCATTATTACTTTTAGAACCTGTCAAATCACCAAGTAAATTTCTGAGCATACCCCTGCCATTTTTTCTACCAATTTTTTTCATCATATCTGACATTTGTCTGTGCATCTTTATAAGTTTATTCAAATCAGAAACATCTTGGCCTGCACCAAAAGCAATTCTCTTTTTTCGACTTGCTTGAAGAATTTGAGGATAAGCTCGTTCTTTTTTGGTCATAGATGATATTAGAGCTATTTGTTTGCCTAAAATATTGTCATCAATTTTTGAACTATCAATCTGTTTTGATAATTTACCAAAACCAGGTATCATTCCCATCATACCTTTCATTCCGCCCATTTTAATAGTTTGCTCAAGTTGCATTTTCAAGTCATTCATATTGAATTGACCTTTTTCTAATCGCTTTAACATCTTTTCAGTTTTATCTGCGTCTAGTTTTTCCTGGGCTTTTTCAACTAGAGAAACAATATCACCCATTCCTAGTATTCTATTTGCAATTCTTACTGGATCAAATACTTCAAGTTCAGTTGATTTTTCTCCCATTCCAATGAATTTGATAGGTTTTTCAGTTATAGCTCTCATAGACAAAGCGGCACCACCCCTGCTGTCTCCATCTAATTTGGTGATAATTATTCCATTAAGCTCACATAATTCGTTAAATTTTTTTGCTACGTTTACGGCGTCTTGTCCGGTTAGTCCATCAACAACTAGAAGTGTTTCATTGGGATTAATTTTAGATTTAATTTGAGTAATTTCATCCATCAAATTTTCTTCAATATGCATTCTACCTGCAGTATCAAGTATAAACACATCATATCCACCTAATTTGGCTTGCTGATCAGCTCGTATTGCAATATCCAAAGGTTTTTGATTTGGAATTATATCAAGAACATCTATTTGGTTTTCATTACCTAGTATTTTTAATTGTTCCATCGCAGCAGGTCTACTAGTATCTAAACTGGCCATTAAAACCTTTTTGTTTTCTCGCTTGCTTAAGAAATTGGCTAATTTTGCCGAGGTAGTTGTCTTTCCTGAACCTTGAAGTCCAACCATTAATATACTAGCTGGTGGAGAATCTATTTTAAGAAAATTTTCATTCTTATCATTACCAGAAAGTAATTTAACTAATTCATCATTTACAATTTTTATTACTTGTTGACCTGGTGTTACTGATTTTATGACTAACTGTCCTGTTGACTTTACTCTAATGTTTTCAATAAGGTTTTTCACTACTTCTAGTGCTACATCAGCTTCTAATAATGAAATCCTTACCTCTCTTAGAGCATTGGTTACGTCTTGTTCAGTAACAATACCTTTTTTAGTAAGTTTCTCTAAGATAGTTGTTAAATTTTTTGAAAGTGTATTAAACATTAGTTACCTAAAAGCTCTTCTTTTGAAAAAAAATTATAATTATGTACAACTAGATTAATTTCGATCTAGGCTAATTTTTATTATTGGTCAAGTGGTTAGTAATTTTGATCAGTTGAAATAATATTTTCTTATGGTAAATGGTAGAGATGAATAGATTCAAAATTATTTCATTTTATGCATTTATACATTTTGATGACCTCCAATTTATAACGGAAATTATAAAAAATGAATGCAAAAAAAGCAAAATCGCTGGTTTAGTTATTTTAGCAAAAGAGGGGATTAATGGTACTCTCTCAGGATTAGAAAATGATATAGATAAATTTAAAGAGTTACTTTCAAAAAAGATCTGTAAATGTGAAATTAACCTTAAAGAATCTTTTTCAAAAATACCTGCATTTACTAAAATTAAAGTCAAAATTAAAAATGAAATCGTAACATTTGGTATCAATAATATTTCATCTTACAGTAAAAAAGCTCATTATGTAGAACCTAATGAATGGGATAATTTGATATCTAAAAAAGATGTAATCACTATAGATACGAGAAATGATTATGAAGTCAGAATTGGTACCTTTAAAGGATCTATTAACCCAAAAACAAAGTCATTTAGAGAATTTCCAGATTGGTGGATAAAAAATAAAGAAAAATTTGCAGGAAAATCTATTGCTATGTTTTGTACTGGAGGAATAAGATGTGAAAAATCTACTAAATACCTCTTAAAAGAAGGTGTTAAAAATGTTTATCATTTGAAAGGTGGTATTTTAAATTATTTGAAAAAACAAGAGAACAAAAAAAGCTTTTGGAATGGAGAATGTTTTGTGTTTGACCAAAGAGTTTCAGTTGATGGTAATTTGAAAAAAGGAAAAAGTATTTTGTGTTTTGCATGCAGAGAACCGTTAGAGCCTAAAGATGTGAAAAATCCAAAATATGAAGAAGGAGTAAGTTGTCCTCAATGTTATGATCGTTCAAATGATTTTAAAAAAAATAATTTCAGAGAAAGGCAAAAGCAAATTCGCTTAGCCTTAGAAAGAGGTGAAACCCACCTAAAAATGTTATATAATGAGTAGGAGTGTACCAATGAAAATAAAGTATTCTAGAGTTTACAATGAGTGATTTAGAGGTGCTTTATGAAAATTTGGTTAAAGAAAAAAATCTTGACTATGATGAGTCTCAGCAGAATGCGTTGAAAGTGCTAAATAATCTTAAAAAACATATATTGAAGTCACATTCAACAAACAAAATAAGAATCTTATTTGGTAATTTAATTTTTCTTAAACATTTTCAACAAAAAAGTTTTTTTCATAATGGAATATACTTATATGGAGGTGTTGGGACTGGAAAAACCATGATAATGAATCTTTTTTTTCAAAATCTTAATATTACCGAAAAGCAGAGGGTCCATTTTCATGAATTTATGCATGATTTTCATCAAAAAATAAAAAAAATAAGAACAAAAAAAAATAAGGATCCTATTAAAACAATCTGTAGTGAAATCGCTAAAGACATAAAAGTATTATGTTTTGATGAATTTCAAATCGTAGATATTACAGATGCTATGATAGTTGGTAGGTTATTTGATGAGTTAATAAAAAAAAAAGTAACTATAATTACAACATCTAATTTCAAACCTAGAGAACTCTACGGTGAAGGACTAAATAGAGAATTATTTATTCCTTTTATAGAATTAATTGAGAATAAATTGAAAATTTTAGAAGTAGATAATAAAGTAGATTATAGAAAAAAAAAATTGATAATTGAAAGCAGATTTTTTTTAAAAAATAAAAAAAATGAACTTACCAGATTTGATGAGCTTTGGGAAAAACTTTATGAACATAATGACAGTATTTTCGTAATAAATTATCAAAGTAGAGAGTTAAAGTTAAATAAATTTTCTAATGGTATATGTCGAATTTCATTTAATGAATTATGTGAAAACCCCTTAAGTACTGCAGATTATCTAAATTTATGTAATTATGTTAAAGTTTTATTTCTTGAAAACATACCGGAAATCAGTAAATCACAGAATGATTTAGCAAGACGATTTATAAATTTAATTGATATTATTTATGAAGGAAAAGTCCAACTAATTTGTCTTTCTTACACGAAAATTAATGATATTTACAATGGAACAAAATTAAAAAAAGAATTTAAAAGAACCATATCAAGATTAAATGAAATGCAGACCAATGATTGGATTAATTAATTTTATTCATTTTTTATCTTAAATTTTTTTAATAGGTTTTGAAATTCAAAAACAAGATTACCGTTAAAATCATTTGCACTTATAAGCTTAACAGATATTAAATCGCCTATGGAAAGTGAAAAATTTAATTGTTTAATTTCTTTTTTTCTCTTGAGTTTTTTTCTTTTATTATGTTGAAATTGTTTATATATACATGAACCTTGTATATGATTTTCTACTAAAAAAAAGAATACTTTACTGTTTAAAATATTGTATATTACTGCTGTGAAATTATCATTTAAAAAATGTTTCATGTAATTTGCTAAATATCTAGAGTGAGTTTGTTTTTCTGCTTTAATTGATTTACGTTCAGTACTGCTGATATGCGCGATTATTTGATTATATCTAAGAAGGTTAATTCTTTCTTTTTCATCTAAATCCCAGCCTAAATATAAATGAAGCTGCCGATGCACTAGAAGATCAGCATATCTTCTTATGGGGGAAGTAAAATGAACATATTTTTTTAAGGATAATCCATAATGCCCACTATAATCTTTTGAATAATAGGCTTGGGACATATTTTGAAGAATTATGATACTTATTAAGTTTTTGAGATCCTTATCCGTATTCTCATTTAACATACTATTAAAGTGGATTGGCTCATTTTTTCTTTCACTAGAGCTTATCCCTAACATTTTTAGAGTTCTGTTAAGTTTATTAAGATTATAGATAGTCGGCTTCTCATGGTGTCTATAGATTACTGGGAAATTAGATTTTGATAAAGTTTCTCCCACGCAAATATTTGCAATGATCATGAAATTTTCAACTAACTTGTGAGAGTTTAATGACTTATTTGAAACTAAATTTAAACTTTTATCCAAAATGTTAGTTTCTATCTTTGGTTCAGAGATTTTTATATTAAGAGAGTTCTTTGTTTTATTCTTTAGAAATTTGTATGCTTTATTCAAATTTTTAATTATGAAAGATTTTGAATGGTTACCTTTTTTTTCTTTGTTAATTAATTCCTCAACCTCCTCATAATTTAGATTATATTTTACCCTAATTTTGCTTTTGAAAAATTTATGCTCTAACTTGTTTCCATTTTTATCAAAATTAACTTTTAAAGTAACAGCATATCTTATTACATTTTCATCCAATGAACAAAGTTTGTTGGAAAGCTCCTCTGGCAACATTGGAATAACAGTGTCTTGAAGGTAAGTTGAATTTCCACGAAAAAGAGCTTCATTATCTATATTGGTTTGAATTTCAAAAAATGAAGAAACATCAGCAATAGCTACCCATAATTCACAAAAAACTTTATCATTATTTAATGAATTTGGGAAATTTGCAAAAATTGCGTCATCTCGGTCTTTTGCAGTTACTGGGTCTATCGTAATAAAAGGAATGTTAGTTAGATCTATTTCATGAAGGGACTTTTTCCTTTTAAGATTATTCATTTCATTCATTACTGAATCAGGAAACTTTTCAGGAAGACCAAATTCTTTAATGGATAAATATGAGAATAAATCAGATCTATCAGTGTTCCCATACGTTTTTTTTATATTACTTAACAAGAGGTCATTATTTTTATTCTTTATTGGAATTTCTAGTTCAATAATTTGGTTTTCTTTAAAATTGGTATTTTGGTTATTTATAAGATTAATTGGGTAATCAAAAAAACTATCTGTTGGGTAAATAAATATTTTGTTTTCCCTGAGATTTGAAATACCTAAAATTCTCTTAGAAAAATTATTTATTGGTTTAATTAACTCTGCCGAAAAATATTTAGTTTTTGTTTTATCAAATAATTTAGTTTTAACTAAAAATTTATTTCCAATCGAAATATTCAATTTATGAGATTGATCCTTGTTGACTATAATATTGGGAAACGTAAATCTGAAATTCCAAAAAGGTGGCTCTAAAAAAATTATTCCTGATGAATCTATTTTACTAACAATTAAAACATCAAAAGAAGAAATTTTAGACTTAAGGATAGGCTTTATTCGATATTTTTTTTTTTAAATGGGATGTTAGGGAATAATCTTTTGAGAATAGTAAAATAATGACTTTCTAGACCTAGAGTATGTATTATTTCTGTATGACTATCTAAATATCTATTTGCAACTACAAACTCTTTAAGTTCTTCTTCTGTCAAATAATTATTCAAAAAACCTATAGAACTCATATTCAGCTTTAATTATTTCTTTTTTTTATTGTTAATTAACTCAAGTGCAACATCAAGATTTATATCGTCTAAATTATCCTTATTTTTTATACTTATATTACTTTTTTTGTACTTGATATAAGGACCAAACCTTCCATTCATTAATTGTATATCCCCACCCTCTGGATGGACGCCAATTATCTTTAATACTGAGGATACTTTTTTACTATTACTATTTTTCTTTTCATTATCAGATAATAATTCAACTGCTCTATTCATCCCAATTGAAAGGAAGTCTTCTAAATCTTTGATATTAGCATACACACTATTATGTCTAAGATATGGTCCATATGGTCCAATCGCAGAATGTATGGGTTCGTTATCACTAGGATGATTACCCAAAACTTTTGGTAGATCCAAAAGTTTTCTTGCAATTTCAATAGTAATTTTACTGGTTTCAAAATTTTTTGGTATAGAAGTCCTCTTTGGTTTAGGGTTTTGTTCTGAACTATTACCTAATTGTACATAAGGTCCAAATCTTCCAGATTTTAAAAAAATCTCAATTCCTCTATCATCTAAACCAATAGCACCCTCTGTAGATTTCTCATTAATACTTTCATCAGTGATTACAGCAAACGGTCTTACAAATTTACACTCGGGATAATTCGAACATCCAATAAAAGCACTTCCTGACCTGGAAGTCCTAATTGACAGTATTCCTTCATTACAACTATGACATAATCTTGGATTTTTTTTGCCATCATTATTTGGAAATATGTGAGGTGTTAGTATTTCATTAATTTTATCTAGCACTTCAGCAATTCTTAAATCTTTAGCTGACTCTATAGTTGGATAAAATTCTTTCCAAAATTTTGCTAAAATTTTGACCCATTCAGATTTTCCTGAAGAGATATTATCGAGTTCTACTTCTAATTCAGCAGTATAATCATACTCTACATATTTTCTAAAATACTCAGTAAGAAAAATCGAAATTAATTTTCCTTTATCTTCAGGAATTAATCTGTTTTTTTCTTTTCTTACATATTGCCTTGATTGTATAGTTGAAACTATTGATGCATAAGTAGATGGCCTTCCGATACCTAAATCAACCATTTTTTTTACTAAAGTGGCTTCTGAATATCTAGGTTTTGCTTGAGTAAAGTGCTGTTGAGGGACAACATCATCAGTTATTACTTTTTTTCCTTCTTCAATTATTGGTAATTCTTTATTTTCGTTATTATTTATTTCTTCATTTTCATCATAAGAAAATGCTTTTCTGAAACCTTCAAATATTACAACTCGACCAGTTGCTTTTAAAGAATTACTTTTATCTTCATTTTTTAAAATGACTGTGGTTGTTTCTGAAATTTCATCTTCCATTTGTGAAGCAAGCGTTCTATTTCTAATTAAATCATATAACTTTTTTTGATTTATATCTTGTAGATTTAGATTTTCTGAAGTTTTGGTTATGTCTGTTGGTCTGATACACTCATGAGCTTCTTGTGCATTCACAATTTTATTCTTATAGAACCTTGGTCTATCTGGTAAAAATTTGTCCCCATAGATTTTCTTTATAGTATTTCTAGTTGAAGTCATTGCTTCAGGAGCCATATCTATTCCATCAGTTCTCATATATGTGATATGACCTGCTTCATATAACTTTTGAGCAACTGACATTGTTTGCTGTGCTCCCATAAAGAGTCTATTATTTGCATCTTGTTGAAGTGTTGAAGTGAGAAATGGAGGAAGTGGTTTTCTTTTTTTTGGAACAGAGGAAATATCTTCCACAAAAAATTTTGAGTTTTGAAAATCTTTTACTATTTCATGGGCATATTCTTTTGTATTTATCGTGAACTTTTCAATTTTTTTGTTTTTATACTCTATCCCTTTTGCCTCAAATTTCTTATTTCTCTCATATATCAACGACAAATTTATTGACCAATACTCTTGAGGTTTGAAAGATTCTATTTCCATCTCCCTATCTACTATCAACCTAAGAGTTGGTGACTGAACTCTTCCTGCGGATTGAAACCCAAATCCAACTTTGGTAAGAGATGGGGACATATTATATCCCAATAGGTAGTCTAATGCTCTTCTTGCAAGATATGCTTCAATTAAAGGACCATCTAAATCACGAGGGTTATTAATTGCTTCAAGTACTGAAGTTTTAGTTATTGCATTAAATACTATTCTTTGTACTTTTGTATCTTCTTTAACACTTTTTTGTTTTTTTAAAATTTCAACTAGATGCCATGAAATAGCTTCACCTTCTCTATCGGGGTCTGTCGCTAATATAAGATGATTATCCTTCGCAAGTGCTGATTTAATATCGGATATATGTTTAGTGCTTTTAGGATTTATTTGCCATTTCATTGAAAAGTTATTTTCAGGGTCAACTGATCCTCTTTTATCATTTAAATCTCTAACGTGACCGTATGATGCTAAAACAGTATATTTATTACCTAAATATCTATTGATAGTTTTAGCTTTTGCTGGAGATTCGACTATAACTACTGCCATTTACCAAACCATCTCATTTAGGTACTGCTACCTCCAATTGTAATGCCTTTCATATAAACGGTGGGTTGACCCACACCAACGGGAACCCACTGACCCGATTTCCCACAGTTTCCAATTCCAGGATCTAGAGACAAATCATTACCAATCCCTTGAATTTTATTCATAGCACTTGGTCCATCACCAATAAGTGTTGCTCCTTTTACAGGATATAAAATAGCACCATTTTTGACCTTATAAGCTTCAGTACAAGAAAATACAAATTTTCCATTAGTTATGTCAACTTGACCACCAGAAAATCCAACTGCATAAATCCCATCTTTTAATTCACTTAATAAATTTTTTGGATTTTCTTTTCCCTCCGACATAAAAGTGTTTGTCATTCTAGGCATAGGAGGGTGAGCATAACTTTGGCGTCTCCCATTACCAGTAGAATGGGTTCCCATTAAGCGTCCATTCTGTCTATCCTGCATATAATTTACTAAAACTCCATCCTCGATAAGTATGTTTCTTTTGCTTGGAGAGCCTTCATCATCAAAATTAATCGATCCTCTTCTATCAGGAATTGTTCCATCATCCATAACGGTCACACCTTTAGAGGCAACTTTTTTTCCTATTAAGTCTGTAAAAGCTGATGTTTTTTTTCTATTAAAATCACCTTCCAAACCATGACCAACTGCTTCATGTAACATTACACCAGGCCAGCCTGGACCTAAGACTATATCCATTACACCAGCTGGGGCTGGTTTGGCCTTAAGATTAACTTTTGCAATTCTCAAAGCTTCATTAACATGAGTTTTCCAATTTTTTTCAATCATTATTTCTGAAAGATTATAACGTCCTCCTCCACCAGAAGACCCACTTTCTCTTCTCCCATTTTCTTCAATGATAACTGAAACATAAATACGTACCATTGGTCTTATGTCATGCAAAATCTCTTCTTCAGGTCTCAAAATATAAACTTCTTGTAAAGAAGCATTCATACTAACGGAAACTTGTATAATATTTTTGTTCGATTGCCTGGCATAATCATCTATTTTCTCAAGTAATTTTAATTTGTTTGATAATTGAATATTATGAAAAGGATTTTCATTTGTATAAAATTTTCTTTCTTTAATGTCTAATTTGTTGAAATTTTTTTCAATTAAGTCAGATTCCTTATTTTTTAAAGATATAACTTCTGACGCATTTTTTATACTTTCTAAATTAATATCTGAAGAATGAGAGTAAGCAGTTCTTTCTCCTTTAACAGCTCTAATACCAAAACCTTCTCTAGAAATAAAAGAGGAATTTTTTAATTTTCTATTATCATAAAGAAAACTTTCGTTTTGAGTTCTCTCAAAGAAAAGTTCTCCATCATCAGTATTTTTGGTAGCTGTTTTTAAATAACTTATAGTTTTTTTTTGATCTATATTATTTTCAAAAGGTTTAAAGGTTGCGTCTAATTCACTCATTATATTCTTTTCTTTAATTTATTAGAATTTAATTGATTTTTTTTTTAAATAAACTAGTTTTTTGATCACTACAAACATATATTTATAGATGTGATGATAAATATCATTTTTAAGGGGGGACTATGCACTTTTTAAACAATATTTTTTATAAATTATTTTACCTACTTTTTTTGTCTATAATCCCTCTGTTCGCCTATGGTTCAGATAATCTTAAAGATTTAGAAGTTATAGGAAAACCTGAACCTGGTGGTATTAATTTTCAACCTGCTGTGACAGAACTTGCTAGAGATATTCGCTGGTTAGATAACTTTTTACTTGTTATTATCACCTTAATATCTCTTTTTGTTATTGTATTATTGGGTATAGTTGTAATAAAATTTAATAAAAAATCTAACCCTAAACCAGCCAAATTTACACATCATTCAGCATTAGAAATTACATGGACATTAGTACCAACAGCAATACTTGTTTTGATTGGGGCTTTTTCACTTCCAATTCTTTTTAAACAATTAAATATACCTGAGTATGATCTCACTATTAAAGCAACTGGAAATCAATGGTATTGGTCATATGAATATCCAGACAAAGAAATAGCTTTTGATTCCTTCATGCTTGCTAAAGAAGAATTGTCGAAGTACGGGTATTCAGACGACGAATACTTATTAGCAACTGATAATCCTGTAGTCGTACCAGTTGGTTCTGTTGTAAGAATGCAAGTCACAGGTGCTGATGTTTTGCATGCTTGGAAAATACCAGCTTTTGGGGTTCACATGGATGCAGTACCGGGTAGATTAAATGAGACATGGTATAAAGTTGACAAAGAAGGTATTTATTTTGGTCAATGTTCAGAACTTTGCGGTTTGAATCACTCATACATGCCGATTGTAGTCAAAGCAGTTTCTAAAGATAAATATGAAAAATGGTTAAAAGAAGCTTCAATAGAATTTTCATCACTTACAAAAGTGAAAAATATAAACATAGCAAAAAAATAATTTAAATATAAAATTAATAATTTAATGATTAGATCCACCAATAATATTTATTTAAGTTTAAATGAACCCTCAGCTTTAGATTACATTGAACTTCTGAAACTTAAAGTCATGCGATTAGCCATCTTTACTGCTGGCGTTGCAATGATAATTTCGTCTAATAACCTCAATCCATTTATTGCTTTAGGTTCAATTATTTGTATTGCATTAGGAGCCGGTGGATCAGGTGCATTAAATATGTGGTGGGACTCAGACATTGATTTATTAATGAAAAGAACTTCTAAAAGGCCAATTCCAGATGGCAAAATTACTTCTGACCAAGCATTAAGTTTCGGTGTTTTCCTATCTATTTTCTCTGTAATTTTTTTGGCTTTATTTGCAAATTTTTTATCAGCATTACTACTTGCTTTTACAATTAGTTTTTATATCTTTATATACACAATGTTCTTAAAAAGAACTACACCTTATAATATTGTTATAGGTGGTGCTGCTGGAGCTTTTCCTCCATTGATAGGTTGGGCTGTGTCCACAAACACAATCGGTATAGAAAGTTTTTTACTATTTTTATTGATTTTTTTATGGACCCCTCCACACTTTTGGTCTCTTTGTCTTATAACCAAGAAAGACTATTCAATAACTAAAGTCCCTATGCTTACAGAAACCCATGGTGTGAAAGCTACCAAACTGCAGATCTTCATTTATGCAATTATTCTTGCAATATCTTCAATTATTATTTCATTTACAAATATAGGTGGATATTTTTACTTTATATTCTCGTTAATTTTAAATTCTATTTTTATTTTTTATGCTTATGTACTCTTAATAAATCCTTATAATCCTAATAATGAAAATTTTCCAAAAGAAAAAAAGCTTTTTTTGTACTCCATATTTTACTTGTTTATGCTTTTTTTACTTTTGCTTATAGAACATTTTACTAAATTACTCTTTCCGTCATACCTAATAGTGGTAAAGGATTTAATATGGATTTAAATAAACTAGAAAATGATATTAACCAAAAAAGAAAAAGTAAAAACCTATGGTTGGCTCTAAGCCTAGGTTCATTTATAGTCGTCGTATTTTTTGTAACAATTGCAAAACTTTCCGATGGAAACTCCATCGAAGGTTTTGATCATACTTTAAGACCAAGTTTAATAAAGGAATAAATAATTGGATAAAAAGAAAAAAACTATTTTTTATCTTGTGTTCTTAGTTCTATTTATGGCTTCCGCATCATTTTTATCTGTTCCATTTTATAACTGGTTTTGTAAAGTAACTGGTTATGGTGGTGCTACAAATGTTGCACAAAAAGAATCTGACATTATTTCAGACAAAGTTATCTCAGTTAGATTTGATGCTTCTTTAGAAAAAGGTCTAGAATGGGAGGTTAAACCTGTTCAGCGTAACATGACCCTAAATTTAGGAGAAACTGGTTTGGCTTTTTATGAGGCTTATAATCCAACAGACAAACCAATTGCTGCACAAGCTAGTTTTAACGTTGTTCCTTTTTCTGTAGGAAATTTTTTTAATAAGATCGAGTGCTTTTGTTTTACTGAACAAATTCTACAGCCTGGTGAAAAAATTAAAATGCCTGTGTCCTTTTATGTAGATCCTGATTTAATTAATAATCTTGAATCCAAAAATGTAACTTCAGTTACACTTTCTTATACCTTTTATGAGATTGACCTACCGGAAACAGCGAGTTATCTTGAAAATAATAAAGATTTTGAAACTATTAATTTAAAGTTATAAATAGGAAAACAATAATGGCACATGAAAAAAATCACGATTACCACATACTAAATCCAAGTATATGGCCTTTTTTAAGTGCTGTAGGTGCATTTGTATTGCTATTAGGAAGTGTTTTATTATTTCATGATTATACATCAGTTGTTTTCTTTATAGGATTACTTCTTGTGATTTATTGTATGTATGGATGGTGGTCAGATGTGATTACTGAAAGTCATATAGGAGATCATACTCCAGTTGTAAAAATTGCTCTGAAATATGGCGTTATTATGTTTATAGTCTCAGAAGTAATGTTTTTTAGTGCTTGGTTTTGGAGCTTTTTTAAACATGCTCTTTATCCCATGGAAGCTATTGGTTCTACATGGCCTCCAGCTGGTATTGAAACCTTTGATCCTTGGCATTTACCTCTAATCAATACATTAATACTTTTGTGTTCTGGAGCTGCTGCAACGTGGGCTCATCATGCAATCGCACACGAAAATAATAGAAAAGACTTAGTAAATGGTTTAATAATTTCTATACTCTTAGGCATACTATTTACAATTTTTCAAGCTTATGAATATACTCATGCAGCTTTTAGTTTTTCGGGTAACATTTATGGTGCTAACTTCTATATGGCAACTGGTTTTCATGGTTTTCATGTTATAGTAGGAACGATTTTTTTGGCTGTCTGTCTTTTTAGAGCATTAAAAGGTCACTTTACCCCCGAAAGTCACATTGGTTTTGAAGCAGCAGCATGGTACTGGCATTTTGTTGATGTAGTTTGGCTATTTTTGTTTGCGGCCATATACATATGGGGATCCTAAAGTTATTTATTTATAATTTCTTTTATTAAGAATTCAAATAATCTTTTATAATTTGACTTTGGTGTAGAAATTTGTTGGCTAGAAAATTATTATTTCCAGTTGGTTTTGGACTTTTTGGGGTTACAATTCTTTGCTTGCTAGGAACCTGGCAAATAAAAAGACTTAACTGGAAAAATAATCTTGTTAATGAAGTTACAAAGAGTATTTCTACGAAACCCCAAAGAGTAGATTTAAAAAATATTGATATTAATTCACAGTATTTGTCGGTTATTTTTGAAGGTCAATTTTTAGATAATGAAATTCATGTTTTATTTTCTTTAAAACCATATGGTCCGGGATTTAAAATTATAAAACCATTTAAGTTAAAAAGTGGTGAAATTATTTTAGTCGATTTAGGTTTTATTAAAGAAAGTGATAAAAATACTTATAGAAATATTAAGGAAACTAAAATTATGGGCAACATATTTTTTCCTAATGAAACCGATTATTTTACTCCATCACCAAACCTTACAAAAAATATATGGTTTTCAAGAGATTTAGAAAAAATGTCATCCTTTCTAAATAGTAGTCCAAAGATGCTTATTTTATCTTCAGATCTAAATATTTCCGATATAGTTGTTACTCCGTTAAACCCAAATTTT
>CACOBR010000020.1 GCA_902625475.1 uncultured Alphaproteobacteria bacterium | reverse complement strand
AATAAGAATTTAAGATAACAATCTATTTTTTAATAAACTTTTCTTTTTTTTTATTATTTATTTAATTTCGTTTTATTGAAAAAAAATAAACAGTGAATCATTACTCTGGTCGATTTCAAAAAAAATAAAAAAGGTCAATCAAAAAATTACAAAAAAAAATAAAAATTTTTATTGACCTTTGTCTAGAAAAAGCATCAATTAGTGATCTATCATTTTACAATAACAACATGTGGTATACCACTCAAATCAACCATGATCACACGATCTATTTGAAATTTAGAAAGTCTTAAAAAGAATACTCGAGCAGAAAAAAACAAGGAATCATAATGAAAATTGACAGATTAAATACAAAAAATAATAACGATCCATATTCGGGCATAGAATTTAAATCAACAACGTCAGAAATTAGAAACCCTGACGGAACAATTGTTTTTTCTCAAAAAAATATTGAAGTACCTGTAAGTTGGAGCCAAGTAGCGGCTGATGTACTTGCACAAAAATATTTTAGGAAAGCAGGTATTGCTAAGAAATTAAAAAAAGTTGCTGAGGATGGAGTTCCTGAATTTTTATGGAGATCAATTCCGGACGAAAAAGAACTTTCCAAATTAAATAATGAAGAAAGATTTATTGGTGAGCAGTCATGTAAAGAAGTTTTTAACAGGATTGCTGGTGCATGGGCTTATTGGGGGTGGAAAGGAGGTTATTTTGACTCTGAAAAAGATGCAAAAGCATATTTTGACGAAATGAGATACTCTTTAGCAAATCAACAAGGTGCTCCTAATTCACCCCAGTGGTTTAACACTGGTTTACATTGGGCATATGGTATTGATGGGCCTAGCCAGGGTCACTATTATGTAGATTTTCAAAGCAAAAAACTAGTTAAATCAGATTCTGCATACGAACATCCCCAACCACATGCATGTTTTATACAATCAGTGAAAGATGATTTGGTTAATGAAAATGGGATTATGGATTTATGGACCAGAGAGGCTAGACTATTTAAATATGGTTCTGGCACTGGAACGAATTTTTCGAATTTGAGAGGACATAATGAGCCATTAGCAGGAGGAGGATACTCTTCGGGCATGATGTCATTTTTAAAAATAGGCGATAGAGCAGCTGGTGCCATAAAGTCAGGAGGCACAACCAGAAGAGCAGCCAAAATGGTGATTTGTGATATGGATCATCCAGATATTGAAGAATTTATTAATTGGAAAGTTGTAGAGGAGCAAAAAGTCGCTGCTTTGGTAGCTGGATCGAAATTACATGAAGAAAAACTTAATAGTATATTTACTTCTATTAATACTTGGGATGGCCTTGAAAAAGACGCCTACGATACGAAAAAAAATAAAAACCTACATGTATCTATTGCTAGTGCAAAAAAATCAATGATACCTGAAAGTTATATTCAAAGAATCCTACAATATTCAAAGCAAGGATATAAGTCTATTGAATTTCCGACCTATGATGTCGACTGGGACTCCGAAGCTTACTTAACAGTCTCTGGCCAAAATTCAAATAACTCTGTTAGGGTTACAAATGCCTTTCTAGAAGCTGTGAAAAACGATGAAGATTGGAATTTAGTTAATAGAACTAATGGTGAAATTTCCAAAACATTAAAAGCTAGAGATTTATGGGAAAATGTTGGACATGCTGCATGGGCATGTGCCGATCCTGGCATTCAATTTCATGATACTATTAATTCTTGGCATACTTGCCCAAATAATGGAGAAATAAGGGCATCAAATCCATGCTCAGAATACATGTTTTTAGATGATACTGCATGTAATTTAGCCTCCATGAACTTACTTTCATTCTTAGAAAAAGATGAATTTAATGCATCTGCATTTTGTTTTGCTACTCGATTATGGACCATTACACTAGAAATTTCTGTAATGATGGCACAATTTCCTTCAAAAGAGATAGCACAAAGGTCTTATGATTATAGAACTCTGGGGTTAGGGTATGCCAATATTGGGGGCCTTTTTATGAATATGGGGTTAGGTTATGATAGTAAGGAAGCTAGAGCTTTATGTGGAGCAATAACGTCTGTTATGACCGGTACTGCATATGTAACATCAGCTGAAATGGCTAAACAACTAGGAACATTTCCAGGCTATAAAAACAATAAGAAGGAGATGCTCCGCGTAATAAGTAACCATAGAGTGGCTGCAAAAGGCCAGACGTCCGGCTATGAGGGTCTTCAAGTCAAACCAATTCAATTAGATACGAAAAATTGTCCAGATAAAACATTAATTTCTTTATCCAATGATATTTGGGACGAGGCCTTTTCTAAGGGAGAGAAATATGGTTATAGAAACGCACAGGTCACAGTTATAGCACCGACTGGCACAATTGGTTTAATTATGGATTGTGATACGACGGGTATTGAGCCAGATTTTGCACTTGTTAAATTCAAAAAATTAGCTGGAGGCGGATATTTTAAAATCATAAACCAGTCAGTTCCAAAAGCATTGAATAAACTGGGTTACAATGACAATGAGATGCAGGAAATAATAGGTTATGCTGTAGGACATGGTACATTGGGTAATGCTCCTCACATCAACCATAGTTCGCTAATTGGTCATGGTTTTGGTAAACAAGAAATTAGTAAAATTGAGAGTGCTTTGCCTAGTAGCTTTGACATAAGATATGTATTTAATCAATGGACCCTTGGAGAAACTTTTTGCAAAGAAACACTTGGAATACCAGTAGAAAAACTTAATGATCCTACTTTTAGCCTTTTACAACATCTTGGATTCAAACCAAAAGAAATAGAAGAGGCTAATATATATGCTTGTGGCACCATGACAATCGAAGGTGCTCCGTTACTATCTAAAGAGCACTATTCGGTTTTTGATTGTGCAAATCCATGTGGTAAAACTGGTAAAAGATTCTTATCAGTAGAGAGTCACATTTACATGATGGCCGCAGCACAAAGTTTTATATCTGGTGCGATTTCTAAAACTATCAATATGCCTGCTTCTGCAACTATAGAAGATTGTAAAGAAGCTTATGAATTAAGTTGGTCTTTAGGAGTTAAGGCTAATGCACTATATAGAGATGGTTCAAAACTTTCCCAGCCCCTCTCTTCAAGTCTAATTGATGAAGATGATACTAGTGTTAATAATAACATTACAGAAACAGAGATAATAGCAGAGAAGATTATTGAGAAGATAGTATACAAAGAAATAATCAAGGAAAGAAATAAACTTCCTGAAAGAAGGAAAGGATACACACAAAAAGCGATAGTTGGTGGCCATAAGGTTTATTTAAGAACAGGCGAATATACAGATGGAAAATTAGGTGAGATATTTATTGATATGCATAAAGAGGGTGCAGCTTTTAGAGCTATGATGAATAACTTTGCCATAGCTGTTTCTGTAGGATTACAATATGGGGTTCCTCTTGAAGAGTATGTGGAAGCATTTACTTTCACTAGGTTTGAACCTGCTGGTATGGTTCAAGGTAACGATAGTATAAAAAATGCTACCTCAATTATCGATTATATTTTTCGAGAATTAGCAATATCCTATCTAGATAGAACCGATTTAGCACATGTAAAACCAATTGGGGAAGTTTTTGACGATTTAAGCGGATCTAAAACCACCAATGAAAATTTAAGTCCCGAAGAAGATAATAACAAATCAACCGGATCTGAAGAAAACATTGAACTTATCAAAAAATTCACTTCAACAGGATATCTCAGGAAAAGATTTCCAAAAGAATTAAGTGATGAGTCAAAAACTAAAGTTCAGAATGACAATATTTCCCAAGTTCATACAGTCTCTGAACAGGTATCAGATTTTAATACAAAAAACACTTTAGATGATAAAATACAAGTGCAAGACATAAAAATGGATCAAAGAAAAATTGCAAAGTTGAAGGGTTTTGAAGGAGATCCTTGTAATGAGTGTGGAAGTTTTACTTTGGTAAGAAACGGTACTTGTTTAAAATGTAATAACTGTGGAAGTACTACGGGATGTAGCTAAAAAAGTATCATTTTAAAATATTTAAATATTTATACTTTATTATCCTCTAGAAAGTGCTGCAACACCCGTTCTAGCAATTTCTTTTAATCCAAGAGGAACCATAAGATCTGCAAATGCATCGATTTTTTCTGGTGTACCTGTTAATTCGAAAGTAAAACTTACTAATGTACTATCTACTACTTTTGCCCTAAATACATCAGCCAACCTAAGTGATTCAACTCTTTTTTCACCCTTCGCAAACACTTTAAATAATGCTAATTCCCTTTCAACCGATTCACCTTCAGTAGTTAGATCATGTACATCATGAACAGGGACCATTCGAGCTAATTGTGCTTTTATTTGCTCTATTACAGATGGTGTACCTGAAGTCACAATAGTAATCCGTGACAAATTACCCGAATGATCAACTTCAGCAACTGTAAGACTATCAATGTTATATCCTCTTCCAGAAAATAACCCAATAACTCTTGCTAAAACACCAGACTCATTGTCTACTAAAATTGCAAGTGTATGTCTTTCAAATTCGTCATCTTTTGGGTTTCTTAAATTGTAAGCACTTTTTCTAGAAATCCCCTTTTTTAAAAATAATTTTTGCACTATTCAAACCTTCTTTTGCTATACCAATACAGCTCCAGATTTTCCTATCTCTTGTTCTGGTTCTTCTGCGCTGAGTATCATTTCGTTATGTGCTTTTCCTGATGGTATCATTGGAAAACAATTTTCGTGTTTTTCGACTAAACAGTCAAAAATTACAGGACCATCATAGTCTAGCATTTCAAGTATTGCATCATCAAGTTTATCAGGATCATCACAACATATTCCTTTAATACCGTATGCCTCAGCTAACTTAACAAAATCAGGTAATGCATCTGACCAACTATGGGAATATCTTCCACCATGTAATAATTCTTGCCACTGTCTTACCATACCAAGTCTTTCGTTGTTTAAAATAAATTGTTTTACAGGAAGATTATATTGAACAGCAGTTCCCAATTCTTGCATATTCATTAACCAACTTGCTTCACCTGCAACGTTGATAACCAGTGATTTAGGATGTGCTAATTGTATTCCAATTGAGGCAGGAAAACCATAACCCATAGTGCCAAGACCGCCCGAAGTCATCCATCTTTTCGGCTCTTCAAATCCCATGAATTGGGCAGCCCACATCTGATGTTGCCCTACTTCTGTTGATACATACCTATCCAAATCTTTGGTTAATTCTTCAAGTCTTTGAATTGCATACTGTGGTTTAATAGATTTTTCTGATTTTTTATAGCTTAAACAATTAATACCTTTCCAATCATCAATCTGTTTCCACCAAGATTTATTCAAAGAGGTCTTAGCTCCTCTTTTTTTCCATAATTTAAGAAATGTTTGAAGAGAAATATCAATATCACCGACAATACCTATATCTACAAGGATATTTTTATTAATAGAAGAAGGGTCAATATCGATATGAATTTTAGTTGAATTGGGACTAAACTCGTCAGTTTTACCAGTTATTCTATCATCAAATCTTGCACCTATACAAAACATAAAGTCACAATCATGCATTGCCATATTTGCTTCATATGTTCCATGCATACCGAGCATTCCAATCCAATTTTTTTTTGATGCAGGGTAGCAACCCAATCCCATAAGCGTGGATGTAATTGGAAAATTGCTTTTATTAACTAGTTCTCTTAAAAGAGTAGATGCATTATCACCAGAATTTATTACTCCACCACCAGAATATATAATTGGTTTTTTCGCATTCTCAAACGCTTTTACAGCTTTTAAAATTAAATCATTGTCTGGTTTAATTTTCGGACTATAACGTTTAGGTAAAAAATCCTTTTTCTTTGTATAATTACCTGATGCAAATTGGACATCTTTGGGAATATCAACTAAAACTGGACCAGGTCTACCATTCGTGGATACATAAAAGGCTTCATGTATTATTTTTCCAAGTAAATTTGTATCTTTGACAAGCCAATTATGTTTTGTACAAGGCCTTGTAATCCCAACTGTGTCAGCCTCTTGGAATGCGTCATTACCTATCATAAAAGTAGGAACTTGACCTGTAAGTACGATTATTGGAATGCTATCCATAAGCGCGTCTGTTAAACCGGTGACTGAATTAGTAGCACCGGGGCCTGATGTAACAAGAGCTACGCCGGGTTTTCCTGTTGATCGTGAGTATCCTTCAGCAGCATGAATGGCAGCTTGTTCATGACGGACTAATACATGCTTAATTTTTTTTTGTTTAAATATTTCATCATAAATTGGAAGAACAGCTCCACCTGGATACCCAAAAACTGTATCCACTTTATGTTCTAGTAACGCCTCTACTACAATTTGAGCTCCAGACATATAATTACTCATATCAATACCTAAAATAATTTAATTTAAGTATATAATAGCATTATTAATAATTAATTAAAGTATTGAAATAGTTGTTTTTATTAAAATTTAATAAATATTTTTAAATAAAGTTTATAACTTTTAACAAAGAGAATCATAAAAAATGAGAATTGCAAAATTAGGTATGATTTAGCTGCTGTAAATAACATTAAACAACTGATATAAGTAATATATTCAATTTTCTCTTGAAATTAGGTTAAGAAATAATGTATAGGGTGTTTTCTCGGTAATTAATGCCGTCAAAACAAGAGAGGGAAAATTAATATGGATAGAAGAAAATTTATAACTAACACTGCGTTGGTAGGTGTAGCTGGAAGTGCAGCTTTAGCAACTCCTTCTTTATCTCAAGGTAAAGAAAAATTAACAATGGTTACAACATGGGGACGTGGATCATTTGGTGTACATGATGCAGCTCAAAGATTTGCCGATAATTGT
Source organism: uncultured Alphaproteobacteria bacterium (assembly GCA_902625475.1). Classification (GTDB taxonomy): domain Bacteria; phylum Pseudomonadota; class Alphaproteobacteria; order Rhodobacterales; family Rhodobacteraceae; genus CACIIZ01. The sequence goes on along the minus strand of CACOBR010000020.1, from coordinate 15,250 downwards.
AACGCTATTTCTGGTGGTACTTTAGAAATCGATCTCAAAGCAAATGGAGAGCTTGTTTCTGGAACAGCTGCTGCTTTTGATGCTATGACATCAGGTACTGCTGATGCTGCTCACTTTGCAATGTATTACTACATAGGTCAAAATCCAACAACTGCATTTTACACTGCTGTTCCTTTTGGAATGACTTGTCAGGAACTTGATGATTGGATCCTTCATAACGGGGGGAGAGAGCTTTGGGATGAACTCGGAGAAGAAATGGGTTTTAAAGGTTTTCTAGCTGGAAATACAGGAACTCAAGCAGGGGGTTGGTTTGGTAAAGAAATCAATTCAGCAGCTGACTTCGAAGGTTTAAAGTACAGAATGCCAGGTTTAGGTGGTAAAGTAATTTCCAAAATGGGCGCTTCATCAATAACAATGGCTGGTGGTGAGATTTATCAGGCTTTACAATCAGGAGCAATTGATGGTGCTGAATGGATTGGGCCAGCTTCTGACGAGTCCCTTGGTCTTCATGAAGCAACTAACATTTATTATACAGCTGGTTTTCATGAACCAGGTGCTGGATTATCTGTATGCGTTAATCTTGATCGTTGGGATGGATTGTCTGATGGTCATAAAGAAATGATCAGGGTCTCTGCTGGTGAAGCAAATAGATGGTCTCATTCTCAATATCTAGCTAATAATGGTGCAGCTTTAGAAAGACTAATTGCTGGTGGTACAAGAGCATTAGAATTCCCCAATGACGTATGGGATGCTTTCGGGAAAGGTGCTATGGAAGTTTTTGAAGAAAATATGGGTGATGACCTTTTCAAAAGAACTTACGAATCCGCCATGAAGTCAATGCGTGCTTCATCTGGGTGGATATCAAAATCTGCTGGTGCCTACATGACTCAACGAGATAGAGTTATGGGTGGCTAATCCACAATTACAATATATAAATTCCTAAAGCTCAGTAAAATAAGATAATTTTGCTGAGCTTTATGTTAGTTTTGAATTTTCTCAAGTAATTACAATTCTAGGCAAAGAACCTTATGAGTTTTATTCAAATATTAGTATCATTATTAAATGGACTTCTTGATATAATCTTGGCTATACCAAGACTAGTATTATGGTTTTATGAATTGTTTACTGCACATACTAAAGCTGAAAGTGCAAGGCCTGAATTACTTTCAATAGAAGAAGAGTTAAAAAATAGCGGTCTATTAAAAGATTTTATTAATGAGCTTAAAGGGGTAGCTAATATAAAACTTGAAGCCCCATTTATTTTAGAAAATTCAAAAAATGATAATATCTTAAATAACAAAGATCTTTTTCTAGATTATGTTTCAGCCAAAGCCGCTTCACCTGATTATCCTTTAGACCGGTTTAGTATAGATTTTGCAATGTTTGGAAAATCTTCAGAATTTTTATTTATGGTGCTTGCTGCAGTTTTATTTATTTGGATAATTGGATTTTTTTTTAAATCTGTTTGGCGATATAGCTATAAGACTATTAATCAATTTAATACTAATTTAGGTAAAATTGCTTCATGGTTTGCATTGATTATGGCCATAATGCAAATAATGATAATTTTTCTGCAGCAAGTTTTTAGAGCTAACGGTTTTCCTTTGGCTTTTTTTGGAATAAATATTCTTCCAGATTCTGATGTAATTACAATGCCTTGGTTTGCTACAGAATTGATGTTTTTTAATGCCATAATTATAGCGTGCGCATGTGCTTTTACTTTTGTTGAAGGTGGTCATGTAAGAGTTGATTTAGTTTACAGTGCATTAGGCAGAAAGAAAAAAGCACTATTAGATATTGTGGGTACTCTTATTTTTCTATTGCCATCTATGGCAGCACTATGGTGGTTAAGTTGGCATTTAGCCATAAATAAAATAATGACAGTGACAAATTTCAATCATCTTACCACTTTGATGACCGGCAGAGATGTAATAGGTAGAATTTCTGGTGCCTCTAGTTTTAAAGGTTGGAATTGGACGGTATCTACTGGTGAAACATTTACAGGTGTCCCATTGTATTTCTTTTTACTTTTGGTATTAGCTGCCCTCATGTTCTTACAGGGAGTAAGCTTTTTATTGGAAAGTACTGACAAATTCACTTCTAGAGACAATGAGGACAAATAGTTATGGTTAGATTTAATATTTTTAATAATTAGGTGAAAAATGCTTTTTGGTTTAGACGGTGTTGAATTAAGTCTAATTATAGTTTTTTCGACTTTATTTTTATCAATTCTCTCAGGTTATCCTGTAGCATTTGGTCTCTCTGGAGCTGCAGTTGTTAGTTTTGCAATAATTGCATTATTGAATGAATGGGGATTACTTTTAGTAGAAAATGAACAAGGGCAATTTGTACCTGTACTTAATAATCATATTGGCCTAGCTATTGACGATGTGAACGCTTGGATAGAAGGTACGAGAACCTTAGCCCAGTGGGGTTCAAATACATATATAAGGGCATTTGGGGAAAATCAAAATGATACACTTTTAGCAGTACCATTATTTGTGCTAATGGGTATTGCATTAGAAAGGTCTAAAATTGCTGAGGAATTACTAACCTCAATGGGCAAGCTTTTCGGTGGTGCACCAGGTGGTTTAGCTGTTTCAGTGGTTGCTGTAGGTGCATTATTGGCAGCATCCACAGGTATAGTTGGTGCTACTGTTGTTACAATGGGGTTAATATCTTTGCCTACTATGTTAAAAGCAGGATATTCTAAACCACTTGCTACAGGTGTTATTGCAACTTCGGGCACTCTTGGTCAAGTTATTCCACCTTCTATTGTACTAGTTTTATTGGGTGCAATGGTTGGCGATATCTATTCAAAAGCCCAGAAAGCAAGATCTGAAGCCCTAAATATACCTTTGCCAGAATTATTGGGGAGCGATATTGCAATTTCAACAGGTACTCTTTTTAAAGCAGCTTTTATTCCTGGTATTGTTTTAGCGCTGTTGTATGCAGCTTATGCTTTTGGAATTGCACTTTATAATCCAAAACTGGCTCCACCAATAGGAAACATTAATAATAATGAAAATAAAAAGAATAAGTCTTCTTTGAAAAAACTTTTTAATTATGTCACAATATCTTTTTTAAGTTTGTTTATAATCTTTTTTCTTTCAACTTCGTTGAATATAATTGGCACACAAAAAAAACCTGAAGATGCGCTCATGTTTTCTAGCTTTCAGGCACTTTTTGAACGTATCCAAGATGCAAAACCAAATAAATCTATAAATCAGGATGATTTTGAAACCTTAAGAGAATTCGTTCTTTTAAAATCAAGAAATAAAAATGTACCTGCTCGCTTAAAAGAGGATTGGGAAGCAATTTTAAATGAAATAAATTCAGATGACATAATTAAAACATTAAGGACTAACGAATTTAAAACAAGGAAAAATGATCTTCTGGTTGGCTTAAGTAGATTCTCTAATGCAATTAAAGCAATGTTAGGAGAAAAGAAAGCAAGCGAATTCCTTTCAATGCTTTTGGTTGCTGAAAATGCTAGTTCTGTATCAGAATTAGCAGAAGCAGTATCAGATGCACCAACAGGAACTGAAATTCAAAAATTAGCAAGAAATGCTTTAGAAACTTTTGATTTTTCACCATTTTTAATTTCAGAAAAAAATTATAATGAAGTTTTATCAAAATCAAGAAGGAAAAATTTCAAGTCACTAGATGACGATCAAAAATTTCAAGAATTCGAAAACAGGAAGAAAGAAGTAATAAGAGTTTCAGAGGAATTAACATCACTTTATTCTGACTTTTTACCAACTGAGTTTATAACTTCATTGAATGAAAACCTGTTAAACATTAAAAATTCTATTGATTTAAAAGATTTAGTAAACAACATAAGAAAAATGCCTACAGGGTCAAAATTAAAAAGAGCTTTAGAACCAGCAAAGCAAATTTTAGATAAAGATGCCCTAATGGCATCTTCTTTTAGTTACGAAAGGGCAGTACGAGCGGTATCTAATGGAGAAGTAAATTTTGATATAAGTTTGCCAGTTGAAGATGAAGCAGCAAATCTTATAAGGCTAGCATATAAAGATTTAGGGGATGGGATAGCTTTAAAAGAATTGGGGTCTTATCTAAGTTCAAGTCTTGATAATTATAAAACACCCCTTATAAGTACTTCGTTAGCAGTATTTTGTTTAATTTGTTCCTTAGCACTTATTGGTTCTCTTCCTCTAGCTGATAATAAATCAAAAATATCGATATATATTGGTATTTTTGGAGTTTTATTTACTCTATTTATGGCTATTTTTTATGTTGGTTCTGAAACTCCACCATGGTCCAGAGTAATGTATTATTTCTTTCCATTCATTTTTCTGTTTTATGGTTTAAAAAAATCAATTCATTTTCTTCTAAAAATTGAAGTAATTAGGGTAGTTGTCCCACCTGTGGTATTAATAATTGCTGTATTGGGTTCTATTTTTGGAGGAGTTACTAATCCTACACCTGCTGCTGCCCTTGGTGCAGGGGGAGCATTACTGCTTGCAGCAATTAAACTCCTTAGTGCTGAAACTCAACTAGGACCATTAAATAACAAGTCTGGTCGTCAATTTTTGCTTTTAACAACACTATCAATAATTTTAATGTTAACAATAAAATGGAATTTTTTAGATGACGACGAATTAATAGGGTTTGGTAGAACTGCTGCTACAAACATAGCTGTAATAACCTATACAATTTCAATGTTGGGAATATTCTATGCATTAATTATCTTATTAACTGCAAGATCAGAAGGTGTTATTGAAAAAACTCCAGATGGCTTATATAGTAACGTAAAGTCATGGTTGCTTTCTAAAGACCGTCTTTTGCCAAGTATCTTACAAGAAACTGCTAAAGTTTCGGTAATGGTTTTCGCTATCTTAATTGGCTCTCAGTTACTCGCACTCACTTTACGCTCTTTTGGTGGTGAGGAATATATTGAACATTTTTTAAGAAGTTTTGAAGATCCCAGAGTACTTTTATTAGTAGTAATGGTTGTGTTGTTTTTTCTTGGTTTTGTCTTAGACTTTATTGAAATAATTTTTATTGTTATTCCAATAGTTGGCCCCGTAGTTTATGCCGCAGATCCAGCTATAATGCCTCCTGAATGGATCACTATTTTAATTGCAGTTAATTTGCAAACGTCTTTTATAACACCACCTTTTGGTTTTGCTTTATTTTATTTGAGGGGTGTTGCTCCAAAAAGCATATCTACTTTAGATATATATAGAGGAATATTTCCATTTGTTGTAATACAAATTATAGGTCTCACAATTTTATGGTTTTTCCCTCAGATTGTAACATTTTTACCTGATCTTTTACCTGATAATTAACTAATTATTATTAGTCAGGGTCTTGAGAGAAACGGGGTAGTTGAATTATGCTTCCAGGATTTGAATCATTGTTATAAATTTTTGGTATTTTTTGACTAGAATTTAAGTCAAAACTAGAGAGGTTGTTTTCAGATATTTCTTTCCACTCATTTTTATAATAAACTTCTGCTGGGAAATAATTTGATTTGTAACCCATTTTAGCATTTTGCCTAATCCAGTAACCTAGATACAAATAATTCAAATTTTGGCTTTTTGTTAAGTTTATATGATCTAAAATCATAAATTTTCCAAGGCTATTTGAGTTGTATTTAGGATCATAAAAAGAATAAACCATAGATAAACCGTCTTTATTTGTATCAGTGAGGCACACTGCGATAAGTTCTTTTTTTTCTGATTTTTTTATTTTCCAATATTCAAATATCTGGCTGTTAACATTTGTTTCTTCAATCATTGAAGAAAATTCCAAGGCGTCCATATCACTCATACCACCATTTAAATGCCTGTTATTCAGATATTTTTTAAAAATTTGATATTGTTCATCAGTAGCTTCTGGTTTTTTTTCAAATCTTTCAATTTCTTTATTTTTATTAATTACTCTTTTTTGAGATTTAGAGTATTGGAATTCATTAACTTTAACCCTTATAGAAAGACACGCAGAACAATTAGAACATAAAGGTCTGTACAGTACCTTTTGAGACCTTCTGAAACCTTGTAATGAAAGGTCATCATTTAATTTTACAGAGTTTCTACCATACAATGCAGTAAATAATTTTCTTTCAACTTTTCCTTTTATATAAGGACACTTTTGAGGTGCTGTCACATAAAACTGGGGAGTCCTTGTAGGGTCATGTCGCATTTAATGAACTCATAAATTACTTTAAAATCTAATATTATTAACTAACACTTTATATGATTAAGTTCTACTGAATTATAAAATTAAGACTATCATATATAATCGACCAAAAATTGAAAAATCTTAGATCGTTATTTCAAATTTATAAACAAATATATTTCAAATTTTCCCAACTTTTTCTATATCAAAAGGAACTTCTTGGTATATTTGGTTTATCCAGTTTCCAAATAATAAATGTGCATGGCTTCTCCATCTATTCAATGGTTTAAAATTTGGATTATCATCTATAAAGTAGTTATAAGGTAATTGAATTTTATTGTTGTTTTTTAAATCTCTTTGATATTCATCTTTTAAAGAATTAGTTTCATATTCAATATGATTAAGCATATATAGGGTTTTATTATGCATTTCTTCAATTAAGCAAGCTCCCATATGCTTTGAATCTAGTAAAATTTTTAATTCAGGTATATTTGATAAGTCAGAAGAATTAACTTTAGTCCAGCGACTAACTGGTATGATAATATCATCTGAAACTCCACGCAAATAAGGGGAAAAAGGTGCTAAATTTGAGTGGCGATAGCAACCAAATGCTTTATTTTTAAGAGGTATTTTATTTATGCCAAATCTATAATTCAACATTGCCATTGCGCCCCAGCAAATTGCAAAAACCGAATGTACATTATTTAAAGACCAGTCCATTATTTGACAAAGTTCATTCCAATAATTTACATCCTTAAATTCTAAATTTTCAATTGGTGCTCCTGTAATTATAAATCCATCAAATTTTTGATTTTTAATATCTTTAAATGATTTGTAAAATCTAGAAAGATACTCTGGTGATGTATTTTTTGGCTTATGACTTGTTATTTTTACTAAGGTAAGTTTTACTTGAAGGGGAGTTGAACCTATTAATCTAGCAAATTGTCTCTCGGTTTTTTCTTTCTCTGGCATTAAATTTAAAAGTCCAATTTCAAGTGGCCTAATATCTTGTCTTTCTGCACTATCTTCGGACATCATCATAACACCTTCTTCTGAAAGTGTTTTGAAAGCAGGTAAATTTGCTGGTAACCTTATAGGCACTTTTTACTCTTTTATTTTGGACAAATAAAGTGAAACTAGATTAATAAAATCATTTTCATTTTTGACCTTTGAAACATCATCAGCATCAATTGTTATCCCCCAATTTTTAGCAATCGAATTATAAATTGGCGCTCTATAGTCTAACAATTCTTCAAAGCAATATAATATGAATTTGTCTGGATTAACATTACTATTAGACACTTTAAATTCATCTTTAAAGTTTGACCACTTTTTGTTCAGGAAATCTTCATTATAATAAATTGGTTTTGGATCCTTTTTAAATCTTTTTATAAGTTGCTCTTTATGTTTTTTTGAACCTTTGATTAAAATTATTAAAGTATCTTTAGACAAATGACTTAATAAGGGATCATTAGGATCTTCTGGATTTACAACTTCACAGATTGAGCCAGAGGTATCACATACAAAGTTTTGATAACCATAAATATCGTTAGATTTTTCAATAAATTTGTTAGTATCTAATATTGATAAAATTTCTGCCTCTCTGTGTTGTTTTTGTCTTTTTTTATATTTTTCAAAATTAATCCCACCTAAAGTTTGTTTTCCAGGTTTTCCTAAATATGTTGAGAGAGGAGATAAATTATTAAAGTTTAAATTTGACGATATATAAATACTATCTGATAACAACAACTCCCTCAAAAAAGGATTTTTCATTGCTTCTTGTTTAAAGTTATCAACTATGAATTCATCAAGATATCTAGTGCCTATCCTATAATCTACTGAATAATGAAACCAATTAAATGTAGATTGTAGCATGTTTGAAAGCCTTGTCTTTCCAAGGCCAGACATTCCAAGCAGTGAAACTCTTTTATTAGGACTTTTTATCCAATCTGTTTTATTTTGATAAATCAAAAGTAATAATTCCAAAAATAATTAAAAATAATTTTTTTATATGTATAAATACAAGTATCAGAAAATTATTTTAGTATCTAGAAAAATTAGATGATGATAATTTAAATAGAGTATCATCAATGATTTTTTTCAAATTAATTCGTTCCTCTGGGGTAAGAAAAGAGCCTAATTCTACTTCTTTTCCATTTCCCTTTAGTGTCAAGTAACTTTCAACAGGACCATTATTATAAATATTTACCTTTGTCCAGTATGGATTTGAATGCCATTTTTTAATTTCATTATTGGGTTCTTTTCTTTCTAATATTATTTTTTTTGGGTAGATTTTTAATTTTTCTATCAAAAGTGCATCATTGAAATTTTTATTTCCAACAAAAAAAAATAAAAAAATTGATAATAAAGAAAAAGGTAGTATCGAAATTGCAAAACTAAGGCTTAGAAATAAAAAAGAGGGAATAATAAGGATAAAACTTATTATAAAAAGTATTAAAATAAAAGTTTTTCTATCACAGGAGCGATGAGGCCAAATAGTAAGAGATAGTAAAGGCTCTTCTCTATTTAACTTTTCTACTTCTAAATCCATTTTTTAATTTTTTTTAATCAATGTTGTTTCGATTTATCCCACATTTCAGGTGTTGGTAATGTCTCGAACGTATGTTCAGGGGGTGGATTTGGCAATGTCCATTCTAAAGTGTCAGCATATTCTCCCCAATATGCATTTTCACTTATTCTTTTTCCCCAAATTAATGTATAAAATATTATTCCTATAAAAAATAAGAAAGACCCAAACGACATGAAAGCACCCATTGAAGATACGTAATTCCAAAGTGCGAATTGCTCTGGATAATCTATGTATCTTCTAGGCATTCCTTGTCTGCCAAGAAAGTGCTGGGGAAAAAAGGTAATGTTAGAACCAATAAACATTAACCAAAAATGTAGCTTTCCAGCCCATTCAGGGTATTGTCTCCCTGACATTTTCCCAATCCAGTAATATATTCCTGCAAATATGCAGAATACAGCACCTAAAGACATTACATAATGAAAATGAGCTACAACATAATAAGTATCATGATATGCTCTATCAACGCCAGCTTGGCTTAGAACAATTCCAGTAACTCCACCAACTGTAAACAAAAACAGAAAACCTAAGCACCATAACATAGGAGTTTTGAAATCAATTGATCCTCCCCACATTGTAGCTATCCATGAAAATATTTTTATTCCAGTAGGAACCGCAATTATCATTGTAGCAAGCATAAAGTAGGCTTGCTGTGTTACTGACATACCTACTGTATACATATGATGTGCCCATACTACAAATCCTAAAGCACCTATGGCAATCATAGCATAGATCATTGGTAAATAACCAAAAATAGGTTTTCTCGAGAATGTTGCAATTACGTGACTAACAATCCCAAATCCTGGCACTATAATCATGTAAACTTCGGGGTGTCCAAAAAACCAAAGTAAGTGCTGGTAAAGAACTGGATCACCACCTCCTGCTGGATCAAAAAAAGCAGTACCGAAATTCCTGTCAGTAAGTAACATGGTAATAGCTCCAGCTAAAACTGGAAGTGAAAATAATGCAAGAAAAGCAGTGATAAGTATAGACCAAGGAAACAAAGGTGTTTTATGTAATGTCATACCAGGTGCTCGCATATTAAGAAAAGTCGTAATCATATTAATAGCACCAAGTATCGAAGAGGCACCGGATAAATGAATTGCAAAAATAGCCAAATCCATGGACATCCCCATTTCGGAAGTCGATAAAGGTGCATATAGGATCCATCCAACACCTGATCCAAGTTGCCCATTTCCACCTGGTGTGATTAGAGATAAAGTGGCTAAACTAGCTCCTGCCACATACATCCAGTAGGAAAGATTATTCATCCTAGGAAAAGCCATATCTGGTGCGCCTATCATTAGAGGCATGAAATAATTTCCAAATCCACCAAATAGAGCAGGTATCACAACAAAAAACATCATTAACACGCCATGTCCAGTTATTAACACATTCCACAAATGACCATTAGGTTGGTCATCAATTGTCATATATTGAACACCTGGTTCCATAAGTTCTAATCTCATGTAAACTGTGAATGCTACTGATATAAAACCAAAAAAAGCGGCTGTGAATATATATAGAATACCAATGTCTTTATGGTTTGTTGACATGAACCACCTGATAAAGAAGTTTGGTTTTTCATGGCTATGAGTAATATTTGAAGATGCTTCTGCCATCATTGCCCCCAGTATTTAGCTTATATGTTTATAATATACGTATTTGCTTTTAAATATATGTGGCATCGTGACCCAATCCAAGTCTTTTTTTATTAAATATTTGTATAATTTTTTAAAAGTTTTTCGAAGTTGATTTTTAAAACTTCATCAAAATCGTTATATGAAATTTTTACTCCTAAATCTTCTGCTGAAGTAGCTTTCGAATCTTCAAGACCACATGGAATAATTTTATCAAAAAAATCGAGGTTGGGATTAATATTTACGGAAATTCCGTGAAATGAAATTTTTTTTCTTACTCTAATTCCAATAGAAGCAATTTTTTGTCGTTCTTTCTTTATTGTTTTTTTGCTGTTTATTGATTTATGTGTCCATACTCCAATAGCTTTATCCCACCTGTGAGTTGTAATATTAAATTCATAAAGAGTATTCATTATTAATTGTTCTAGAAAACTTACGTATTTTCTTATATCATATGAAAACCTTTCAAGGTTAACCATTAAGTATATTATTCTTTGTCCAGGACCATGAAAAGTGAGTTGTCCACCTCTGTTTGTTTTGATAATTGGGGCACTTTTTACATTTTCAAGGTGAATATCTTTAGTTGAAGTACCTGCGGTATATATTTCATTATGTTCTAATAACCAAATTGTTTCTTGTTGATCCCCACTTATAATTTTATTAACTATTCCTTCCATTTGTACTAGTGCAATTTTATAATCTAGAGGATTTCTACTTTTTATCCATTCCATTAGAATACACCCAAGAATTAAAGTTGAATTTAATTAACATATTTATTTTCATTTTAATATTAATTATCTATTTATTGAATATTTTATTATTTGAAATAAAATCAACCTATGCGGCTGTGGCGGAATCGGTAGACGCGCAGCGTTGAGGTCGCTGTGGGGTAAAACCCGTGGAAGTTCAAATCTTCTCAGCCGCACCATATCACATCAGATAGTATGTGTTACTCATTGATATGTAATCATTTTTGGTGATGCAGATCAGTAGTATGAAAGAAAATGAGAAACAAATTTAACTTATTTCATTTGATGAAACTTGATAATTAGTACTGTTACGTTCGTCATCATGGACATAATTGAGTTTAACGAACTAGAAGATACTTATACTTCAAAAACTGAAATGCCTCGGCTTCCTTCCATTTTTGCCATAGTCATCAATTCTTTTGTTTTAGGAAGTGTATTAAAATGTTTATCTAAATACTCAATGGTATTTTGAAATGCTTCTTTTGTATCGTATTCAAATAAAATTCCCAATTTAAATGTATCACCTTTGTCCCAAATGCGTGTACAAACAAAACGTTTTAAACCACGTTTTTTCATTTCAGGTGCCCATACTTTACTAGTAGCATCAATGTGCTTTATCATCTCATTCATTTCAAATTCTGTTGTAAAGGCAATAGTAGTATAATTGATAAGTGCAGACATAGTAATCTTCCATATTTTATGATCTTAAATTTGATATAATTTAATGTTAATTTCAGTCAATTATGAATTTTTTATGTTAAACATTGACGGTTTTGTTGATAGTTTTCTAATCAAAGAGGTTATGTTAGTATAATTTATAATTTGATCAAAAAATTGATGAGATTTATATTATGACCGAACCTAATACATTCCCCCAACTATTTTTTACTATTGTTAATTATAGCAATTAAAAAAGTTAAAAACTTGTTTACGTAAAGTAAATCTTAACAATAAATATTTATGGACTAAACTCAACTTATATGAATTTATTTAAGAGGTAAAAATGTATGCAACTACTACAGATTGGTCTTTTGAAGAGTGGACTGATGAACATCAAAAATTATTAGAAGAAAAATATTTACCTATGTTTAAAAGTGTTGGGGCTTTAAATTTCTATTATATCAAAACAAGTGATACAACAGGTAGAACTGTTACAATTTGGCCCAATAAAGATACTGCAGACAAAGTATTAGAAAAAATGAGAGCTAGTGCTGGTGATGATACTGGTAGTAAAGTAACATCAACATCACAAGGAGAAGTGATGGGATCTATATGACTTTAAAAGTAAAAATTAATTAGAATACTTACTCTGGTGGATATACTTTCAGAAAAGTAAGATACTAAATATTAGATAATTCTAGTTTTGCACATATATGTTATCTTAGCATATGTTAAAGTTATACTGCTGTAGCTTTCGCAGTATAATTGCCTTGCAATAGCAGAAGCACACCCAATTAACTGAATAGCATATTAAACTTAATCTCCATTTTAAAGCCCATACAGACTCAAGATGAACTCTAGAGTCCCACACCATTCAGAACAATGAATGTGATTCTCCTTAGTCATTATAGAGTCACTGAGGATGGTTTACAGACTAGAGCTCACCTCAATGTCAGAGATGGAGAATACCTTTCGTATGCACCCCCGGTGGATCATGCAGGGGTACGACAAATAAGACTGATGTACAAACTGATGTACAAAACGTGCCTGTTGACACAATGATGGATCAAGTTAAGTTATTGATATTGTGTATATTGAGGTGAACTTGGGGCTGGTATAAGGCAATGATGGCTTCTCAGCCGCACCATATGACATCAGATAGTGTGTGTAACACATTGATATCTAAGTACTTTTGGTGATGCAGATCAGTGGTGTGAAAGAAAATGAGAAAGAAAAGTGTGGCTAGTCACGTGATGAAACGTGACAATGTTTTTTATTATGTCAGGCACGTACCTAAAGATTTAATTGATTATTACAGTGTAAAAAGATTGTGTTTCAGTTTAAAAACAAAATGTGAATCTTTAGCATCTCGTTCTTCCAGATCAATATCGCAAAGTTCAGATGACTATTGGTATGGTATTTGATTCAGTAAGTTAGATGTTCCCATAAACAATTTAATAGCTTTAAAGTAAAACAACATTGAAGTTTTTAGTAAGGTAGTTGATGCACTTGAATTGTATTATAGGTTAAAGGGTAGGGATCGTGACAAGGTCTTTCTGGCACCAGAATTGATACATTGCAGTAAATGCTATGGGATTAGCTTCTTCATATGCTTGCCATTTATCCAAGTCATAGGGATCTTCTTTGTGTTTATTGATTCGCTTAAAGTAAGGAACTATTTTTCTAGTCTCAAAACCACAAAACTTAAGTCCCAACTTACTAAGATGATCTTTCATTAATGGAATAGTGAACCTGTGTTCTTGCACATGGAAAAGAAGGTCTTTTAGAGTACTCAAGCTGTAAAAGTCTAGAGACTTTACAGTAAGCTTATGATGATCTTCATCTGATCTCATTATAGTTTCTCGAAAAGACCTCATTTCTGTATCGCTTAATTCGATGCCTAGTTGGCTTATCTCCTCCTTAGTTTTAACAATATGTTGTCTGGCTAGTTCACTGTATAAACCAACTTTCATGAGGCCACCTGGTTTTAGGCAATCTGTAAGGGCCTTCCAGCCTTTCATAGGATTATCCATATGATGCAAAACTCCAGTACTTTCGATGATATCAAATTGTTTGTTAAGTTTGCCTAAGTCTAAGATGTCAGCTTGCATATATTTTATGTTCTCAATAGCAAGCTCCTCAGTTTTGCGTTTTGCATATGCTAAGCTTGATAGACTGAGATCGATTGCTAAGACTTTTGATGATTTAAACCTTGCTGCAGTAGTAATTGCATGCTGTCCTGTTCCACAGCCAGCTATTAAGACATTTGGATTTTTAACTTCATTAATTTTTTCATAGTTGAGTTTTAGTTGTAATTCTTCAGTTACTTTTCTGATAGGTGCAGATTCTAAGTTTAAACCTAAGTTTACCCATCTTGGATATGGTCTTTCTTCGTATTGTTGCCTTACTTTTGACGACACTTTATTACTGATTTCTTCAAGTATTGGAAAATTCAGTTTTAGCTTTTCTTCCTGATTTGGCTCCTCAACTTGACGAGTGAATACTTCTTGAATCTGATTAGTAACTACTAATGACTTAGACCAATCATACTTATGAAGTGCCTTATAAGAAGCGAGTATTAATATTGCCAATGGGTTTGGTTGTTCATTATTAGAGAGTATTTCTTTTACTTTATTTTCCAAGACACTAACTGCATGCTCTTCATCTTTACTTTGGCAATAGATATATTCATTGGTAAAGCATTGAAGTGCCAAAGCTGATAGAAATCTAAGTAATTCAGGTGATGCCTCTTTGAGGGACGAAATGTTTTCAAGGATACTAGTTCTAAGTTTTTTGAGTAGTATCTCAAGCTCTAAATCAGGAAGTGGACAAACACTCATTAGTTTTTTCAACAAGGGAAGCTCATCTAAGTCTGATATAATATCTAAAGGATTTTGAATCACCTCATTAGAACTTATGATTTTTAACTGTTTCTGCAAACTTGGCTCAGTCTTCAATAGACTGATAGTAGCTACAGCAATATCCTTAGGTCGAACATACAATTTTTTATTAAGCAAAGAAACGATTGTCTTTTGAAGACCTCTATTGGGCTTTTTGAAGATTGTTCCTGTGAGAGCAATTCCCATGTTGTTATAGGCCTCAGCATAATTAGGCTTAAGTAAGAGAGCTTTGTTGAAAGCTTCTATGGCTTTTTCCATCATGCCTTGATCTAAGAGTACAATGCCCATGTTATTATATACCTCAGCAAAGTCAGGCTCGAGTGATAGAGCTTTATTGAAAGCTTCTATGGACTCCTCCAGCTTGCCTTGACATTGGATGGCAACTCCTTTGTTGTAATAAGCATCAGCATAATCAGGCTTGAGTGAAAGAGCTTTTTTGTAAGCCTTTATAGCTTCATCTAGCCTGTCGTTCTCTTTGAGGGCAATACCCATGTTATTATAAGCTTCAACAAAGTCAGGCTTGAGTGATAGAGCTGTCTTGTAAGCTTTTATTGCATCCTCGTATTG
>CACOBR010000019.1 GCA_902625475.1 uncultured Alphaproteobacteria bacterium | reverse complement strand
TAATAGATTTAAGGACCGATTATCAAATAATTTATTTATGCCCAATATTTTAATCAAACCTTTTAAATTTAATTATTTAATTAAAATGATTAATCAAATCTTAATATCACAAGATAAAAAAAATTTTAAAAATATAAATTTAGGTAACTATGTCCTTAATATTTCTGAGCAGACATTAGTCAGTAACACTTATAAAAAAATATCTTTGACTGATATTGAGTTCAAAATATTTTTTAAATTAGCTCAGCATAACAACGAATATGTTAAAAAAGATGAAGTTTTGACAAAAGTTTGGGGTATACAAAATTCATACAAAACTCATTCACTAGAAACTCATATATATAGATTGAGAAAGAAAATAGCTAATGAATTTGGTAAAGACCTTATTATAATAAACAAAATTGGAAACTATGCATTAAAATATAATTAGCTTAAAAAATCATGAAAGTTATAACCTGGAACGTTAATTCAATAAGACTTAGAAGCTCACTAATTTATAGACTTCTAGAAATTGAAAAGCCTGATATTTTATGTCTTCAAGAATGTAAAAGTCTAACTGAGCACATGCCTTTGGATCTTTTTGAGACCTTAGGTTATTTATTTTCAGCATCTTGGGGTCAAAAAAGTTACAATGGTGTTGCGTTTATATCCAAAATTCCACTTAAAAAAGTAGAAAAAATTGATTTTCTAAATTGTGAAGAAGCAAGGCATATCTCGGTAGTTGTTAATGGAATAACTATTCATAACTTTTACTTTCCTGCAGGAGGTGACATTCCAGATATTAATTTAAACAAAAAATTTCGTTTTAAGCTTGAATATATTAGGGAGGTAGAAAAATTTTTTAACCTTAACAAACCTTTCAAATCCATACTTGTTGGTGATTTAAATATTGCACCAGAAATAGATGATGTTTGGGACCACAAAAAATTACTAAATGTTGTCAGTCATACTCCAGATGAAGTTAATCTATTAAAAGAATTCCAAGCAAATGGGGTTTGGATAGATATATTTAGAAAACATAATCCTAAAGGAAAACATTTTTCATGGTGGTCATATAGATCAAAAGACTGGAAATTATCTAATAGAGGTAGAAGGTTAGATCATATTTGGGTTACAGAAGATTTCAAAAAAAGTCTAAATTGTTACATACTTAAAAATTTAAGAGACTGGGAAAAACCATCTGATCACGTTCCTGTAGTTGCAGAGTTCAAAATATGAGTAATATCAAGTTTAATTTAAAAAAAAATGTTGCTTATATAAAAATTGATAATGTTTTGACAAAAAATTCTTTAGATAGGAATGATTTAAAAAGAATAACAGATTTTTTAATTAAAATTGGTAATCAAAATTTAACCTGTTTAGTAATATCCTCCTCTGGTGATATTTTTAGCTCAGGTATGAACTTGAAAGAATTATCAGTAGGTGATTGGAGCAAAAATCCAATTTCAGAAGTTTGTGATTTAATAGAAAACCTTCCTTTTGTTTCAATATGTCATATTAATGGGCCTATTTATGGAGGGAGTGTAGAATTGGCTATTTCTAATGATTTTAGAATTGGAGCAGAAAATTGTAAAATTCAAATACCAGCAAGTAAATATGGTATCCACTATGGCTATAAAGGTATAAAAAGATGTATTGATTTTTTTGGATTGCAAACTTCAAAAAAACTTCTTTTTTTAGGGGAACCACTTTATTTTGAAGATTTAATAAAAATAAATTTTTTTGATTATTATGATAATAGGTCTGAAAATTCAAAAAAAATTTTGAGTGAAAAGATTAAGAAATTGTCATTGCTATCCTATGATTCTATAAAAAATATGAAAGCTTCTATTAATGATTATAAAAATAATAACATTAATATAAAAGTAGAAACCGAAAGATTTTTATCAGGATTTAAAAGTGGGTTAATATTGGATAAAATTAAAGATTTGAAAAAAAATAGATAGAAATTTTAATTCTTATTATTATTAAATTTCATTATCTCGGCTGAGATGAAAAAAAAGTTGTCTGCTATCTCTTCATTAACTTTTGGTTTATTTAAACTTATCTTAGTAGTATTAGCTTCACTTATAGGTAATTCCCAGCCTACTATCCTAATTGGGTCTCTTTTAAACTTTAATATTATTTTTCCGAGTCCAAACGTTGGTTTTTTTTCGCTTATCTCAAGTTCAATATGATTATTGTATTTTTTTATTTTTGAAACTATTTCTTCACCATATAGGTTTATGTTATTTTCACTTATGAATTTTAAAGGAGTTCCTTTTATAGGATATCTTAGTGGTTCAGAATTTGAATTATAATCAATAACCGCAACTATCCCATCACTCCCAACTATCAAGTGATCAGCTTTCTGATTATGATACTCTATTCTTAACTTACCAGGTTTTTTAAGCTTAATAGAACCTAGTATTTCATTTCCATTTTGGTTTGTTTGAATAATCTCCGAATTTAATGAGTTAATGCTATTTAAATAATTTTCTAGATCTTTTAAGGTTATTTCTTTTGAAAAAACAGGATTAAAAAAACTAATCCAAAAAAGACAAGTAAATGATAGCAAATTTCTATTTAAATATTGAGAAATGTACAAATTGATCATCCAATTATATCTCAGAAATTAAAATTTCTCTTTTTCCAACATGATTAGCTGCTGAAACTACACCTTGTTCCTCCATAGTTTCTACAATTTTTGCTGCTTTATTATAACCAATAGATAATCTTCTTTGAATATAGGAAGTAGAACATTTTTGATCTCTTGCTACGATAGCTACAGCTTGATCATAAAGTGCATTTTCGGAGTTACTTTCAGAAGATGACAAACCCATAGCTTTATCAATTCTGTCCTGTGTCTCTTCATCAGGTCCATTTATGATACCAGAAACATATTCAGGTTTTCCTTGTTTCTTAAGATGATTAACTATTTCCTCAACTTCTTCATCTGATACATATGGTCCATGTACTCTGGTTATTTTTCCTCCGTTTGCCATATAAAGCATATCACCCATCCCAAGTAATTGTTCAGCCCCCATTTCACCTAATATTGTTCTACTATCAATCTTGGAAGTAACTTGAAAAGAAATTCTAGTAGGAAAATTAGCCTTGATTGTTCCTGTTATTACATCAACAGAGGGCCTTTGAGTAGCCATAATAAGATGAATACCAGCCGCCCTTGCCATTTGAGCTAAACGTTGTATGCATGCTTCAATATCTTTCCCTGAAACCATCATTAGGTCTGCCATTTCATCTACTATTATTACAATAAAAGGTAAATATTCTGGTTTAATCGATTGTTCTTCAAATTTTGGTTCTCCCGTATTTTCATCAAAGCCAATTTGCACTGTCCGAGTGAAATTTTCATTATTTTTAATTGCCTCTTTAACTCTTAAATTAAAGCTTTCGATATTTCGCACGCCCATTTTGGACATTTTTCTATATCTTTCCTCCATCTCAGCAACTGCCCATTTAAGTGCTATCACAGCTTTTTTGGGATCAGTAACAACTGGGCTAAGAAGATGCGGGATGCCATCATAAACTGACAATTCTAACATTTTTGGATCAATCATAATTAACTTACATTGATCAGGAGAAAGTTTATAGAGAAGCGACAGTATCATTGTATTAATTCCAACTGACTTTCCAGACCCAGTAGTTCCTGCGATAAGTAAATGTGGCATTCTTGCTAAATTTGCAACTACAGGCTCACCGCCTATATTTTTACCTAGTGCTAATGGTAATTGATAATTAGAGTCCCCATAATCTCTAGAAGAAAGAATTTCTCTTAATAATACTTTTTCTCTAAGGTCATTTGGTAATTCTATACCGATAACTGATCTTCCTGGTATAGTAGAAACACGTGTTGCTAATGCTGACATAGATCTAGCTATATCGTCTGCTAAACTTATTACTCTGTTAGCCTTAAGTCCAGCTGCTGGCTCTAATTCATAAAGTGTAACAACAGGGCCAGGTTTTACAGACAATATTTCACCTTTTACGCCATAATCATCTAAAACATTTTCCAACATCCTTGCGTTTTCGTTCAGAGCGTCATCTGAAAGTATGTTTTTTGTAGATGAATTAATATTTTGAAGTAATGATAGTTTTGGAATTTGATACTCTTCTGAACTTTCTTGAAAAAAAGATAATGAAGGCTGTTCCTCTTGTCTTGCTCTTTTGCTTTTGATATCAGTTTTCTTGTTTGGATATTGAACTTTAGAAAGAAAATTTACACTTGTATCTTTTTTTTCTAACAACAAATCATCATTAAAAGATTGTTGCATCGTATCATCATAATTCAAATCTTTTTCTTGATTAATTTCTTGAATTGAAGCCTGTATACCCGCCTTGTTTGAAAATTGATTTTGAATTGAGAAGGTAGGTTCTATTCTAATATTTCTTTCCTGATCTATATTTTTTTGTTTGCTAATTTGTAATAGTTTTGATTTTCTATATATATTCTTAAGGTTAATTACTAATTTTATACCATCTATTAAGGATAAAAATAGGACTTTAATTATTTTATAAAATTCTGATTTATTTACAGCAGAAACTGCACATATAAAAAATAAAGAGAGAAATCCAAAAACTAATGATGTTAATCTCAAAGTGTCATTTTGTGAAAAATTGGTTTTTTCTAATATAAAAATTAAAATTGTATCACCAAAAATACCACCTAATCCATATGAAAAGGTCCAATTACCAGATGGTGGATAGGTACTTAAAAAAATAGCTGAAGTGGCAATTGGAATTGGAATAAAAAAAACACGACTTAAAATCTTTTCCTTACTAACATTAAAAACTAAACGCCAACTCCATACAAATAAAATTAGAATAATGACTAAGTAAGACATACCTAGGCTAAGATGAACTGGATCTGCGATATTGCTACCTAAAGATCCTAGTAAGTTATTGATATCTTGATTTGTAGAAGATCTAAAGGAGGGATCTTTAGAATCATAGCTAAACATTATTAATGAAATTATCATAGCTAATGAAAAAGTAATTATACCAATAAATTTGACAACAATCTGTTTAATAATATTTAGGAAAAATCTAGAAAATATTGGTTTTCTATTATTTTCATGACTAGCAACTGACATAATACATCTCTTTAAATATTCTCAATCTTTTGAGAAACCATTTCTAAATTTCAAAATAATCCTGAGGTTCAAATAAAAACTAATAGAGTATAAAAAATAATTTAATAAAATTAATGATCCTAAAGGAAAATAAGAAATATAATTATTCAGTTTTTTAGACCACTCTATAGTAAACATATTTGCCTCAAAGTCGGAATCTTTGTTCCGTTATTTCCGTATAATAATCATAGATTTGTTTTTGGTCTAGTGTTTTAAATCTAAAAAATTTGATTAGGTCTTATTATTCAAACATCGCTCTAATAAATATGCTGATTTTAATAAAGAGTTTTCGTTATTGGGTTTGGATAATAGCATCAACCCACAATAATCAATTTGAGTAGGTATACTGATGGCTGTAAGGCCTAAAAGATTTCCAACTCTTGTATTTCTAAGTGCTAGTAAGTTTGATTCAGTAAAAAATTTGTCACACTCTAATAATTTTTGAACTAATGGAGGAGTAATTGGACAGGTGGGAGCAATAACTGCATCACATTTATTTATTTTTAAAATAAAACTTTTTCTGATATTTTTTAATTCCTGCCATGAATCCAGATATTCTTCGTCAGTAATATTCATCCCACCCCTAAATCTTGATAAAACTGGAGGATACATTAATTCAGGATTAGCCTCAATTTTTTCTTTCCAATTGTTATATGCTTCATAAGGAAATAATTTTCCTGCAAGTTTCGTTGCTCTATTAATCTCAGTCAAATCAATCTCATTTATTTTAGCACCTGATTTTTTAATTTTATTTATTGATAATTGAAAGCTTTTACTCACTTCCTTACAAAGATTTTGTGTTAAAAAAGATGTGTCAATTAGAAAATTTTTTTTGTCTAGTCTATCATTATCAATAGGATTTAGATTTTCTCCAGATAAAATTTTAAATAAATAAAAACTATCAGTTACAGTTTTTGTAATCGGTCCTACTGTATCAAAACTAGGACATAATTTTAATACCCCTTTTAGGCTAAGTTTACCATGAGTTGGTTTGAAACCAACAAGATTGTTCCATGCAGCAGGAATTCTAACTGAACCACCTGTATCTGAACCAACTCCAGCAGAAGATAAATTTAAAGCTGTAGCAACAGCTGCACCTGAAGAAGATCCACCAGGTGCTAAAAGTTTAGATTTTGAATTAGGAGGAGTTGCTGTCTTTGGATTTACTCCAAGACCAGAAAATGCAAGTTCTGTTTGATGAGTTTTGCCAATTGTAATTATTCCGTATTTTTTTGCATTTTTATAAACATCTGAGTCTATTTCAGAGATTCTCTTAGATAGTAACTGGGTTCCCCCTTCACATTTTTTTTTATTTATATCAAATAAATCTTTCCAATTTATTACAATTCCATCAAAAAAACTTTTCCTGCGTCCTTTTTTTTGTCTATCTTCACTATTTTTTGCTTCACTCAAGGCATCTTTATAAAAAATCTCAGAAAAAATGTTTTTAGAATTTGGTTCTTTTTCGATATTCTCAAAAAATTGTTCTAAAAGTATTGCTGGAGATACCTGGTTTTCATGTATTGCAATTGCTTGTTCAGTAATAGATTTGGAGCTATAATCAGTCATTTGAAATCCGTTTTCAATTTGCTTTGGAATTTACTTTTTTTTAAATATATCAGTTTAACATATTTGACTTTACTATTAATTAGAAATGAAACAAAAGAAAAATAACGTATCAATAATAGGTGGTGGTATAGTTGGTAGTCTACTAGCCCTTATTTTGGGAATAAATGGATTAAAAATAACTGTTATTGATAGACAAAAGAAAGATAAATTACTTTCCAAGAATCATTATGTAAAATCTTATGCGTTGAATCAGGGTTCTAGCAATTTACTAAATATATTGAATATTTGGGATATAATTAAAACAAAATCTCAGCCAATAGACAAGATCCTTCTAAAACAGGGTTCAAGCATATCAAGTATCCAGCCTTTTGAATTAATTTTTTCTAATGACTACAGCAAAAACAATTATTTATTTCATATGATTGAGGAAATATATCTAAAAAAAGCCATAGTTGAAAAAATTGATAAATGTCCAAATATTGAATATTTATACTCTAGCAATATTGTTGAACAATTTATTGACAAGAATTCTACAAAATTAGTACTTGATAGCGGTCAAATCATCTATTCTGATTTAATAGTTGGGTCCGACGGTTATCCATCATCATCTGCAAAAAAGGCAGGAATTCAACACATAAATTATAGTTATAATCAGTCAAGTATTGTTGGTATTTTTAAACATGAAATACCTCATGAGAATGAAGCTGTTCAAATTTTTCTTCCCTCGGGACCTTTAGCAATTTTACCATTGTCTGGTAATAGATCCTCTTTTGTTTGGACTAATGAAACGAATGAAGCCATAAGAATATTTAATTTAAATGATTTACATTTTTTAAATGAATTAAACACAGCATTTCAGAATAGAAGAGGTCAGATTCAATTAGAAAGTAAAAAAAATATGTTTCCAATTTCGTTAACTATTCCAAAAAAAGTAGCAAAGGAGAGATTCGTTATTATAGGTGACACTGCTCACAAAATTCATCCAATTGCTGGTCAGGGTTTAAACTTAGGAATGAGGGATGTTGCAGCATTAGCAGAGATATTAATTTTATCAAGGAGATTAGGGGAAGATATAGGCAGTAGATTAGTTTTAAACAAATATTCTAAATGGAGAAACTTAGACGTGGCTAGTGTTGTTTTTTTTACAGATTTTGCAAATAAAATTTTTTCAAACGACAATTTTTTAAAAAAATTTGCCACTGGTATAGGTTTTAAATTATTAAATGAATCTAAAACAATAAAAAATTATTTTATAAACGAAGCTTCTGGTTTAAGTGGAGACATACCAAAATTATTAAAAGGGTATAAGTTATAATAATTTACCTTGGACTCCTCTTTGCAAGTATTCTCTGCAAAGTTCTTCTATGCATACTTAGTCTTCTAGCTGTTTCTGAAACATTTCTATTGCAGAGTTCAAACACCCGTTGAATATGTTCCCATTTAACTCTATCAGCGGACATAGGGTTTTCTGGAGGTGGGGGTTTAATGTCTTTTGTAGATAAAAGCGCAGCAACTATATCATTGGCATCTGCAGGTTTTGCTAAATAATCAACAGCACCAATTTTAACTGCAGCAACTGCAGTAGCTATAGCACCATATCCGGTCAACACTACTATGGATGCTTCTGGTCTATTGCTTCGTATTGCTTCAACTATGTCGAGACCATTACCATCATCGAGTCTAAGATCAATGATTGCGTATGCAGGAGGATATTGATTAACATAGTCAAACCCCTCTTTTACTGTTAAAAGTGTTTTAACTTCAAAACCTCGCCTTTCCATTGCTCTTCCAAGAGTTCTAGTAAAAGGTTCATCATCGTCTAATATAAGCAGGGAAGGATCACTTCCTAAGTTATGATCTAATGCATTCATCATGAAAGCGATATATGAACTAACATTAAATTTTCAAGTATAAAAATAAATTTATCAATTTTTATTTTCTAAAATACATTTTATTGTATTTGACATCTTTTCAACTTTGTCTTTTCTTGTGAAGTACGTAACCAAACCCACATCTGGTAAAATGAAATAAGAAAATGTACTGTGATTAATAATATAATCACCCGATGTGTCATTAGGCATCTGAGAATAGATCATAAATATTTTTTTTATTCCATCTATTTCTTTGTTTGATCCGGTAAGTCCTATCATGTCTTTATGATGAAAATCAGTATATTCTTTAAGTGTCTCAAGGTTATCTCTTTTAGGATCAAGAGTTACAAATAAAGGTTTTATTTTTATATCTTCTTCTAACAATAAATCTACAACTTGAGAATTTCTCATCAAATCAAAAGGACAAATATCGGGACAAAAAGTATATCCAAAATATAGAAGAGAAGGTTGGTTAATTAATTTTTTTCTTGTAATTTTAAAACCATCTTCGTGAATCAGATTAAAATCATCATTAAATTTTTCAAACTTTTCTACTGAAGTATTTATATTGCAAGATGCAAATTCTATTTTATTTTTATGGTCAAAATATTTAACCAAAAAAATTGATATAAAAAAAGCAAGAAAAATAAATGTTAAGAAGTAAATATTCTTTAGATATTTGTTATAAAAATTTTTTCGCATCTTTTTTTATTTTATAAATTAAATCTCATAGTTATGAAAATGAATAACTATATAATATACAGACTGATTATCAAAATCAAAATTAATAAGGTTAAATTATAAATGAATTACAGTTTTGAAACGGCACTTATTAAGTCTGATAGAGGTGGATGGGTTAGGTTATTAACATTAACTTATCTGCGTTGGATAGCAATTATTGGTCAAACTTTTGCAGTCATAATAGGTTTTTATTTTTTGAAACTTGATTTTTCAATATTAGGTTGTCTGTATTTAATACTTTTATCCTCAATTTTAAACTTGTTATGTTGGTTTTTTTTTCCAAAAACTAAAAGATTAACAGAATTTCAAAACATGCTTTTATTATTATATGATCTGCTGCAATTGGGTTTAATGCTCTATTTTACAGGTGGATTGACCAATCCTTTTGCTGTTTTTATATTAGGACCAGTAATTATTTCGGCCACTGTTTTAAATTTAAGATTTACAATTGTTCTTGGAACAGTAGCTATAGTTGTGGTAACAATTTTATCTTTTTTCTTTCAACCTATCATTAACTTAAAAGGCCAAATTTTGGAACCCCCCGGACTTATATTGATTGGTAATCTAATAGCTATCTCAATAGCTATTGTGTTTATCGCAGTTTATTCACGCAGAGTTGCTATTGAAACTTTTTCAATGTCTCAAGCCCTTCAAGCTATGCAATTAGCTTTAGAGAGAGAGCAAAGATTATCTTCATTAGGTGGAATAGTTGCAGCTGCTGCACATGAAATGGGTACGCCTCTAGCAACTATAAAATTAATATCAACAGAATTAAGACATGGATTTGATAATAAGAAGGAACTTAATCAAGACCTAAGTTTAATTAGCTCGCAAGTAGATAGATGTAAAGATATTTTAAGAAATATTGGCAGAAAGGGCAAAGAAGATGTTTTTCTGAGGGATGTACCTTTAATGGTACTTATAGAAGAAGTTTGTAGTCCAATTCTTAATTCTAAGAACAAAAAACTTATTTTTTCTTTAAATAACGCTTTTGCTAAAGATGTTACTGACTTTAAAAAACTTGACCAACCAGTTCTAACTAGAAAACCAGAATTAATTTATGGTTTGAGGAATGTTATTCAAAATGCGATTGAATTTTCTAAAAGTAAAGTATGGATTGAAGTGGTATATGATTTAAACAATTTAAACATCACTATTTCTGATGATGGTAAAGGATATCCATCCAATCTCTTAGGGAAAATAGGCGAACCATTTTTAATAGATACTAATTTTAAAAAAAACTTAGAACATAATAGGCCTTATTATGAGGGTATGGGATTAGGGCTTTTTATTTCTAAGACATTACTGGAAAATCTTGGGGCAATGGTAAGCTTCAATAATGAAAAAAATAAAAAAATTGGAAAAGGTGCAATTGTAACTATAATCTTCCAAAGGAATAAAATAGAGGTAAATCTATAAATAAATTAATTTGATAGATAATTATGACATTAATTAATGAGAAATTTTTATTAAAAAATCAAAACTCTAGTGAAGTTGCTATAATTGCACAAAAATTATCTAAAGTTTTAGAAATTGGTGATATTTTACTTTTAAAAGGGCCTATTGGTGCAGGTAAATCTTTTTTTGCAAGATGTATAATAAATGAGTTCTTTAAAAAATTTAATATATTTGAAGACATCCCCTCACCATCATTTAGTCTTATCCAAACTTACGACAACATTAAACCAAAGTTTTGTCATGTGGATTTGTATAGAATGTCATTTTCAAGTGAATTAGAAGAAATAGGCCTGGATAGCATTTATGAAAATTTTGTTTCAATAATAGAGTGGCCAGAAAGACTTGGAACAAAAAAACCAAATAGATACATTAAAATTAGATTTATGTATGATGAAAATGTTAATGACGAAAGACATCTAAAAATAAGTTTAATAGGTATTAAAAGGAAAAAAATTTTTAATTGGTTACAAGATTTAAAAAAAGATTATAAGGAGCTAATTTGAGATTTATATTTTATGATTTTGAAACTACTGGTAGAAATTATAATTGGGATCAAATTATTCAGGTAGGCGCAATTTTAACAAATGAGAATTTAGAAGAAATAGATGATTTTGAATGTTCCTGTATGTTAAAACCGGGAACAGTTCCGGAGCCAGCAGCTTTACTAGTTAATAAGCGAATTCCTGGAGAAGATACAAATTTATCTCATTACAGCTTAGTAAAATTGATGTGGGAAAAATTTAATTCTTGGATAAACGAACATAGTCCGGTAGCCTTTTTAGGATATAATTCAATAAATTTTGATGAAGAATTTTTAAGAAGAACATTTTATAAAAATCTTTTTCCTCCTTTTTTAACAAGTACAAACAATTTAGGAATTTCTAACAAAAGGGGTGATGTTATAAATTTAGCAAGGTCTGCCAATTATTTTTTTCCGGGTACATTAAAAACTTCATTTAATGAAAAGGGTAAGGAAATATTTAAATTGGACCAACTTGCAAGCGATAATATTACCTCCGATAAAGAAGATCACTTGAAATTTCATGATGCACTTGATGATACCCGGGCAACTATAAGCATAGCTAAATTAATCAAAAAAAAAGCACCTAATTTATGGGACTCAAGTTTAAGAACTTTGAATAAAAAAGATGTACATGATTTTATTGTAGGTGAAAAATTTGTAGTTTCAGCTGAGTTTTATTTTGGAGTAGCTCGCTTTTATGTGATAACCTATATATGTGAAGATAATAACGGAAATGCAAAAGCTTTTGACTTAAGAAATGATCCTTCTCAGTTAGTCGGATTGGATTACCCTGAATTAAAAGAAACTTTGCTTAATAATACTCCAAAAATTTTAAGAACAGTTATAAAAAATAGACACCCAATTTTGATGGAAGGTGAATTTTCAAATAGGGTAAAGGGATATGAAACTATTGGTTTTGATGAATTAAATAGCAGAGTTAAAGTTATCAATGAAAATGATGAATTAACATCAAAAATAAAAAGATTTATTCAGGAGAATAATAAAGAAAATGAAATAGACCAGTTAGATAAAGAACCAGAAGAGTCTATATATTCTTTTGGTTTTACTAATCAGCTGGAAAAATCGTTGATGCAAGAATTTCATGAAGTAGATTGGGATAAAAAAATTGAAATTTCAAAAAAATTTATTGATCTATCAAAAAAGGATTTTAATTCAATTCAAAGAGGTAAAATTTATAACGAATTTTCTAAAATATTATTGTATGAAGAAAATCAAAAGGTTTTAGATTTTCAAGAAAAACAAAGAATAAAAAGAAAACTTTCAAAGAGAGTGTTTTATCCAGATACTGATACTGTTAAATCACCATGGAACAACATAAATAGAGCTTTCATGGAAGTAGAAAACCTCGGTATAAAACTAGAGGACGATGGTAATAAAGAGGATTTAGAGTTTTTGTATAAAATAAAAGATCTTTTGGAAAAGATTGAAAAAGAATTTAAATAACATTATGTATCCAATATCTTAAACTATAAAATGGTATTTATCATGGCAATTACACAAGTAACAGATGCAACTTTTGAAGACGAGGTTATAGGTTCAAATATACCGGTAGTAGTTGACTTTTGGGCAGAATGGTGTGGTCCTTGCAAACAAATTGCACCTGCCTTAGAAGAACTAGCTTCAGAATATGAAGGTGAAATCACGATAGCTAAAGTGAATGTAGACGACAATCCAATATCTCCTAGTAAATTTGGGGTTCGTGGGATTCCCGCATTATTTTTGTTTAAAAATGGTGAAATGGTTTCATCTAAAGTTGGGGCGTCTCCAAAAGCTTCTCTTCAAAGTTGGATTGAAGAAAATAAGTAGTTATATTTTTAATTAATTATTTTTTTCTAAGAAGTATCCAATCAAATAAAGCGATCCTGTAACTAAAATTGTTTTTGGTTTTGAAGAATTATCTTTACTGACAAACTTCAAAGCTTTTTCTAAACTTTCGGAAACTTTAGAACTAATACCAAGTTTTTTTGACCTTTTTAAAATTTCATCAGGTTCGTAAGAATTTTTTTCTAATGGTATATTAATTGCCACTAATTTGTTAATGTATGAATTTAATGGCTTAAGAAATTCCTCTATATTTTTATTTTTCATCATTCCTATTATAATATAAAATTTACTTTCTTTTTTTTGGATTTTAATCCATTTTGATAATGCAACACCTGCTGAACAATTATGGCCACCATCAATAAAAATTTTTCCATAAATTCCTAAATTTTTAGGACTGAATTTACCTTTTTCTATTTTTTGCAATCTTCCTGGCCAGTAAACATTTGTAACTGCATCAATAAGATTTTTTTTTCTACATTTTAATTTTCTCAATGCAGTAAGTGCAACTGTAGCATTATCTATTTGGTGAGACCCTTTGAGAAGTGGCAATGGTAATACAATCTTTTTTTCATTAGTAGAATATAAAAAAGTTTTATTATTTTTTATATTCTTAAAATCTCTGCCATAAATAGTTACATTACAATTTTGATTTTTAGATATTTTTTTTAAAACTTTTAAAGCTGAAGAAGGCTGTTTGGAAATTATCAAATTTGAATTTTCCTTAATAATACCACCTTTTTCTAATGCTATTTTCTTTATGTTATTTCCCAAAAATTCTTGGTGATCCATTGCAATAGGCGTTATTATACTTAAGCGTGAACTTTTGATTACATTTGTTGAATCTAGTCTGCCTCCTAACCCAACTTCTAAAATTGTCCATTTAGCTTTATTTCTAGAAAAAGCTAAAAAGGCAACTGCTGTTATTAATTCAAAAAAACTTAACTCTTCTCTATTATTTATTTTTATACATTCCTTTAAAAGAAACTCAAAATATTTTTTACTTATTTCTTTTCCTGCTATTTGAATTCTTTCAGTAATATTTATCAAATGTGGTGAGGTAAATACGTGCACCTTGTCTCCCTTAGATTCTAATCCTGCTTTGATATAAGCTACTGTGGAGCCTTTCCCATTAGTACCTGCGACATGGATTACTGGCGGTATTTTGAGATGTGGGTTGCCAAGCTTTTTTAAAAGGTTAGAAATTCTTATTTTATTTAAATCTAGCCTTTTGGGGAAATTTTTAAATATATTATGTCTGTCTGGTTTTTTACTTAAATAAGATATATGTGACAGTTTAAAATGATCCTTATAAATTCAAAAAACATAAGTTATAAATTAACTTCATTAGTATCTTTTTTTATGTCCCCTCTAATAGCTCGAGGTTTGTTCATAAGAATATGAAGTATTACAATTAGTTCATCTCTAATTTTATCTCTAGGAATAACCATATCAACCATACCATGATCTAGTAAATATTCAGATTTTTGAAAACCATCAGGTAATTTTTCTCCGATTGTTTGTTCTATAACTCTAGGACCTGCAAAGCATATTAAAGCATTTGGTTCTGCTATTGTAATATCTCCAAGCATCGCATATGAAGCAGTTACCCCTCCAGTTGTAGGATTAGTAAGCACTACAATATAAGGTAATTTGGCTTCTCTTAATGACTGAATTGCCACAATAGACCTAGGCATTTGCATAAGAGAAAGAATACTTTCCTGCATTCTTGCTCCTCCAGCGGCTGCAAATAATACAAAAGGTGTTTTAAATTTTAGTGAATTATTAACACCTGCAATTATACTATTGCCTACAGACATACCCATTGATCCGCCCATAAAAGCAAAATTTTGAACTGCGACAGTAACTTTTTGTCTTCCAACATCTCCAACTGTAAGAACCATGGCATCTTTTTCACTGGTTTTTTTTCTTGTTTCCTTAATTCGATCTGTATATTTTTTTGTATCCTTAAAATTTAATGGGTCCTCAACCACATCTTCGTAATCAATTCGTGAATAAATTCCACCATCAAAAAGGTCTAAGAGCCTTTCCTTGGGAGAAATCAGCATATGGTGACCACATCCATTACAAACGTTTAATGAATCTTTGATTTCTCTATGAAAAAGCATCATACCACATTTCTGACATTTTTGCCAAAGATTTTCAGGAGTATCTTTTTTAGAAAAGATAGCATTTATTTTAGGTCTTACGTAATTAGAAATCCAATTCATTTTTATCCTTTAAAATTTCTTATATAATAAAGTATAATAATTAAAAATAACCTACATGTCCTTTATAAGAATTATAAAAATTTTATTAGACATATTATTTAAAGTATATATACCATCTATATATTAAAAAAAAGAGTGTAAAATTCAATAAATAGCGCATGCTTCGTAAGATACTTAAATTTTTTTTTCCAATAACCTTTATATTAATTTCCTGTTCAAATGATCAGGTAAGTGATATTCAAAAATCAGCAGCTTACGATTTAGACGATTATCAGGTAATAATAAGATCACCGAACGGATTATGTATAAACAGTGATTTAGTAGAAGAGAAAAGTGAGAGTTTAGTATTAATTCTAACAGAGTGTATCAAGAATCCAGACACAAATGATTTAATAAGAAGACCTATTTCATCTTTAATCACTGTAAAATTTCAAAAAGAAATAGGTTTGAATAAATTCAATAAAATTAGTGATTTTATTAAAAGTAAAGATGTTAAGCTTGAAAATATATTTAAAACAAACAATCTTGAAATCAATAAATATTATCAAAAAGAAAATACTATCTATATGTCTTTACTCTCTAAAAATACAGACAGTACTCTAGGTACAGGAAGTAAAATTTGGAAAACACTAAGCATTAATGATAATATTTTAATTTCGACAACTGCATATGGATTTTCTAAAAAAAAATCTAACTATAAATCTTTCAACGAACTTGAAAATAAATTAAAGAGAGTTGTCAATTCAATTGAAATAAGAAAAATAAATAGGTCTTCATCGACATAAACTAAACAAAGATTCAAACATTATAAAATTATATCCACATATATTTAAAAAACTTGACCTTGGTTTTATTGAATTAAAAAATAGAATTATAATGGGCTCAATGCATACTGGTTTGGAAGAAATAGGTGATTGGGAACGTATTTCTGAATTTTATGCAGAAAGGGCTAGGGAATAAGTTTCTCTTATTATTACTGATGGAATTGGTCCAAATAAGGAGGGGTCAGTTTTGCCTGGTTCTGCAATGATGATAAACGAGCAAGATGTTAAAAATCATATGATTTCAACACAAGCTGTTCATAATGAAGGTGGAAAAATCGTAATGGAAATATTACCTGCTGGAAGACATGCATACAATGACAAAGCAGTAGCCCCTAGCCCAGTAAAAGCACCAATTTCTCCTTTTACACCTAAAGAATTAGATGAAGAAGGAATTGAAAAACAAATTTCAGATATCGCCCAATCTGCATTTTTGGCAAAATGTGCGGGATATGATGGCGGAGAGATAATGGGTTCAGAAGGGTATCTCATTAATCAATTTTTAGTTAAGCATACTAATAAAAGGACAGATAGTTGAGGAGGTTCTTATAACAACAGAATTAAATTTCCAATAGAAATAGTTAAGAGGGTAAGTGAGAAAGTCGGCAAAAATTTTTTAATTATTTATAGATTATCTATTATTGATTTGATACCCAATGGATCTTCTTGGGGAGAAGTAATTATTCTGGCAAAAGAAATTGAAAAAGCTGGTGCGAATATTTTAAATTCTGGAATAGGTTGGCATGAAGCTAGAATGCCAACTATTGCAACTTCAGTTCCTAAAAAAACATTTCATTGATTACAAAAAAACTTTATGGAAACGTGAGTATACCAATCATAGCCTCAAATAGAATTAATTCACCTGAAATTGCTGAAGAAGTTCTTTCGGAAAATTGTGTAGATTTGGTTTCTCTGGCTCGACCATTTCTGGCAGACTCCGATTTTGTAAGAAAAGTGTTTGAAAATAGGTCTAATGAAATAGTACCTCGTATAGCTTGTAATCAAGCTTGTTTAGATCATACTTTTTCAATGAAACTTACGAGTTGTTTAGTAAACCCAAGAGCCTGCAGAGAAACGGAATTAAATTATGAGAAAGTAATTCTACCAAAAAGAATTGCAGTATTTGGTGCAAGACCTGCAGGAATTCCTTTTTCAATTGTAGCTGCACAGCGAGGACATGAAGTTTAATTATTTGATGAAAACCATGAAATTGGTGGACAATTAAATTTTGCTAAAATGATACCTGGTAAAGAAGAGTTTTATGGTTTGCTTGATTTTTTATAAAAATGAGATAAAGAGGCTTAAAATAAATTTAGTTAAAGACTACAAATTAGAAATTTCTGACCTTAAAGAATTTGACGAAATAGTTTTAGGAACTGGAGTTTTACCTAAAAAAATTAATATTAAAGGCCAAGATGATGTTGATTTTGTTTATGATTATCAAGATGTTTTTAGTAGCAAGGTTTCTTTAGGTAATAAAATTGCAATAATTGGTGCTGGTGGAATTGGTTTTAACATGGCTGAATATATTTCTAGCTCAGGGATTAGTCCTACACTAAATATAACTAAATGGATGGAAAAATGGGGCGTTGTTGATCCCGAAAAAGAAAGAGGTGGAGTTTTACCGAAGAGTGAAATCACTCTTAATACTTCCTCAAAAGAAATTTTCTTACTTCAAAGGAAAAATGAAAAACTTGGAAAAAGATTAGGTAAAACTACTGGTTGGATACACAGAAAATCCTTAGAAAAAAAGAATGTTAAAATGTTTGCGGGTGTGAAATACGAACAAATTAATTCGGATGGTTTATTAATTTCGTTTGGGAAAGAAAAAAAGGATCTTCAAACCTTAAAAGTTGACTCGATAATTATCTGTGCAGGGCAAAATTCTGAAATATCTTTAGTTGAAAAACTCAATATAAATAAAATAAATCATCATATTATTAGTGGAGCAAAAGTGGTAAATGAATTAGATGCTAAAAGTGCAATTGATCAAGGATGTAGGCTTGTAGCCAAATTATAATTTTTTAAATTTTTCTGTTGCCTCAATTAATTCTTGAGTGATTTTTGGTTCTGACATTGCATGGCCCGAAAAATCCATTATTTTTAATTCTGATTTTGACCAAGCATCATGTAGTTGATATGCTGAATTTGGTGGGCAAACCATATCATATCTTCCTTGAATAATTATTCCAGGTATGTTCTTTAATTTTACAACATTTTTTAGGATATAATTTTCTTCTTTCAAAAAGCCTTTATTTATAAAATAATGATTTTCAATTCTTGAAAATGCTAATGCATAGTTTACAGAGGGAGTATAATTATTTGAAGAATTTTGCATTGATGCAAGTGCAGTTTCCCATTTAAACCAAGAAATTGAAAACTTTTCTCGTAAATCTTTTGAATTATTAAACAACCTTTTATGATATGCTTTTATAATGTTATTGCGTTCATCTTGAGGTATCATTTTAACAAAATCATACCACTTCTCAGGCCAAAATAAACTTGCTCCTCCCTCTTTATAAAACCAATCTAATTCACTTTTGGTCATCATAAATATCCCACGTAAAATCATGCCGATTACATTTTGAGGGAAATTAATTGAGTAAATTAAACCCAGAGTTGAACCCCAACTTCCACCAAAAATTAAAATTTTTTTTAGGTTAAGGTTCTTTCTAATATTTTCAATATCATCAATTAAGTGCCAAGTAGTATTATTAACAACAGATGCATGAGGATGACTTCTTCCACACCCTCTTTGATCAAATAAAATTATTCTATAGAATTTAGGATCAAAATATTTTCTCATATTTGGGTTGCATCCTGCACCAGGTCCCCCGTGCAAAATAAATACTGGTAGGCCATTAGGATTTCCGCATTCTTCAAAGTAAATTTGATACCCGTCTTTTGTATTTATAAAACTATTGGAATAAGGTTGAATATTTGGAAATAAAGAATGAGAGCTTTCAATTTTTTTTTCATTTTTATACAGAGCCATGGTTGATGAATTCTAATCAAATATTAAATCTATTAAGTGTTAGGTATATAATATGAAAAAAAATATTGAAGTAGACAAGGATGAAATTTTAAAATTCGAAGCAATGGCTTCTGAATGGTGGGATCCTTACGGGAAATTTAAGCCTTTACACATGCTTAATCCTTGCAGATTAGAGTATATTACATCTCAAATCAAAACTCATTTTAATTGTGATTATAAAGATTTAGAACCTTTTAAAGGATTAAGAATTTTGGATATTGGTTGTGGAGGAGGTCTATTAACAGAACCAATGGCAAGATTGGGAGCGTCCGTAGTTGGTGTAGACCCTGTTGAGAAAAATATAAAAGTTGCTAAATTACACTCAGAAAAATCTGGTTTAGAAATAAATTATATGGCTTCTACGGCTGAAAAGCTTTTGTCTAAAAAAGAACTTTTTGACGTAATTTTGAATATGGAAGTTATTGAACATGTGCCTAACCCTCAAAATTATCTCCTTACCTGTTCTAAACTTCTTAAAAAAAATGGTTTAATGACCTGCTCTACTATTAACAGAAATTACAAAAGTTATTTATTTGCTATTATTGGTGCGGAGTATGTAATGAAATGGCTTCCCAAAAAAACTCATGAATGGAGAAAATTTATTAAGCCTGAAGAGTTATTTGATTTAACTGAAAAATCCGATTTGAAAGTTTTAGATAAACGGGGTTTTGTTTTTAATTTTTTGAAGTGGGATTGGAATTTATCCAGTCAAGATCTTTCGGTTAATTATGTTTTAACGTCAACTAAAACTTAATTAATTTATATTTTTTCAATTGAAGATAACCATAAATCATCAATTTTTTTTATCTTTCTTTCATCAAACTCATTCATCTTTTTCCAGTATTTTCCATCCGGAATATAATAGCCAGTTTCTTTTTCCATTCTTAAAGCGAGATCGATTTTATCTTCATCTAATCTTTTATATTCAATATTAAATTCATCCTCTATATCATTAATATTAATTTTTTTGAACGTTAGATTACTAGCTGAGAGGTTTGACAAGTTAAAAATCTTGCAATTATTCAAAAGTGCCATTGCCTCTAATCTGGCTGATTTAGCTAATAAATTTTTTAGAGTTTTGTCTTTTCTAAGAGGATCTGCTGTCCCTTTTCCATAAAAATGTGTTTTTTCACCTTTATAAACCATATCACATCCTTTATAGTAAATAATGTGAGGTTTAAATTTATACAATGCCCAGTAACCTGCGGTAAATGCCATTGTTCCTCCTGCATAAACAAAACCACCAAAGTGATTTTGTGCCTTAACATAATCATCTGCAGAATGAAGGGTTTGTTTTTGATTTATTTTTTTTGGTCTCTTGTTTATTGGAAAGTCTTCTGGATAAATACAATTAGTCCAGTCTTTCCTAATTTTCCAAGCGTTATTAATAACTACTATATTATTAAATATAAAATTTTTCCAATTACTTGCTGAAACAGAATCTGGTGCACTACCTATAATAAGGATTTTATTTATCTTTTTGCTCATCTAATTACTTAAAATACCTCTTAATTCTCGAATAATTGGTAAAACTAAATTTGCTTTATCCTTTCCAAGTTTAAAAATTACTTTATTTAGAATTGGAGTAATTGATTTAATGGCATCTCTTTGTGCTTCAACTCCAGACTTACTAATTTTAACTTGTTTTTTTCTAGCATCATTCCAATCGGGTCTTACATTGATATATCCAGACGCTTCTAATTTTGAAAGTGTATTTGTCATAGCCCCTTTTGTTACATGAAAACTTTTAGCTAATTGCATAGGTGTCTTTTCATTTTTGATAGAGGATAAATGATTCAGAACTGATAAATGAGATATTGCCATACCGTCTGGTAATATTTTAGAAATTTGTGCTCTTATAAGTTGGTCAATGGTTGTAATTTCTGAAAATAAAATTAGTGGAGCCAAATTATTTGATTTATTTTTCATTTAAGTAATTTGAAATTTTCAATTAGGTTTTAAGCTATAATATCTTTGAAAATATGCAATACTTAATGATTTTTTAATTGAATTACATCACAATCAATTTTATTTCCCAAATCACAAAGTATTTGCCCATTTGGATCAATAATTAATGAGTGTCCCCAAGTTTTTCTTGATGAAGTGTTTTGGCCACATTGAGCTGGAGCAATAATAAAAATCTGATTTTCAATTGCACGTGCTTTTAACAAAGTTTCCCAGTGATCTTTTCCTGTTTTAACTGTAAATGCTGAGGGAACACAAATTATATCTGCACCACAATTTTTAAGGGCACTAAATAAATAAGGAAATCTTACGTCATAGCAAATAGTAAGTCCAATTTTAGCAAATGGGGTTTTTACTAAAACTAACTCTCTTCCCGGTTTGAAAAATTTTGATTCAAAATAAGTTTCTTTGCAATTAATTTTTACATCAAACATATGAATCTTATCATATTTTGATACAATTCTACCATTTTCATTTATTAATATTGACCTATTTACAAATTTATTTTTTTTTATTTTTAACACTGTTGATCCAATCAAACACCAAACAGTGAATTTTTTACAAAGCTTTTTAACTTGATGGATCATTGGATCCTCTCTCTCAGTCGTTAAAGTTTTGTTTCTTAGTTCACTATCTATAGAGATAAAATTTGAAACTTCTGGGCTTAAAATGAAATTAGCACCTTTTTCCACACATTGGTTAAAATAATATTCAAGTTGGCGACAATTGTCTTTTAGATTATCATTTGAAGATAATTGAATGATGCCTATTTTAATATTAATATCCATTTATCTATAACAAGAGTATATAAATTAAGAATAAATAAATTTTCTAAAATTCTAAATTATCACTTAATGACAGATCAACAAAATATTTTTGATGAAAAACTTATAGATATTAGAAAAAAAAGAGTAAAAAATAATTTTTCTACTTTTATACATGATTTGGCCATAAGTGACTTAAAAGATAGATTATTAGAAATGGGTGATGAATGTTTAGAAATATTAATAGTTGGTCATTTTGCAAAATATTGGTCTAATAGTCTAACAATTAAAAAAACTAAATATATCAAAGAAAATAAATTTCTTAATATTTTACCAAGATCTCAAGACTTAATTATTAGTGCTCTCCATTTACATAGTGCTAATGATCCAATTTCTAAATTAGTTCAAATGAGATTTGGATTAAAAACTAATGGAATTTTCTTGGGGTATGCTTTTGGTGAAAAGAGCCTGTACGAATTAAGGAGATCTTTTGAATATGCAGAGATAAAAAATTTTGGTGGTATTTCTCCAAGAATACATCCTATGATTACAATACCTACATTTGGGTCATTATTGAATAGATCAGGTTTTAATTTTTGTGTAACGGACAAACTTCATTTTGAAATTGAATATGATAATCCGATGCATTTGATCCATGATTTA
>CACOBR010000018.1 GCA_902625475.1 uncultured Alphaproteobacteria bacterium | reverse complement strand
TTGTGAAATCTTGTAGTCTAGTTCCTACAGCAATAACTAGGTCAGCATTTTTTGCGGCATAATTTGCAGAAGTTGATCCAACAACTCCGATTGATCCTATATTTATGTGATCATCATGGGTTAGTGTTCCTTTTCCTGCTATTGTTTCAGAAACTGGTATATTTAATTTTGTAGCAAAATTTCTTAGAACTTCATTTGCTCTAGAATATCTTACTCCACCCCCAGCTATAATCAGAGGTTTTTTTGAAGATTTAATATGATTAATTGCTTCTTCAATATATTTTTTGTCAGCTCT
This sequence comes from uncultured Alphaproteobacteria bacterium, assembly GCA_902625475.1. Lineage (GTDB taxonomy): Bacteria > Pseudomonadota > Alphaproteobacteria > Rhodobacterales > Rhodobacteraceae > CACIIZ01. The sequence goes on along the minus strand of CACOBR010000018.1, from coordinate 24,281 downwards.
TGGACGTGGTATAGAATGAATTTTAGGTTCAAAAAATTCAATTGGATAGTCATAGGCTATTTCTTGTGTATCTTGACAAAGTCCAATAAAGGCAGGACCACAATCAGAGGGATCTAACATAATTGCTGTTGCTTGTGGTAATGAATGTATTATTTGTTCTGGATGACTTATTCGATCCCAATATCTTGTAACAGCTTTAAAAGCATCGTTTGCTGTAATTGTAGGGTTGTTAAAGTGTTCAAGTTGTTGAAGCACCGGGTCAGGACGTCTATTAGCAAAAACATCTCCAGAAAGTATTAACAATGGTAATCTGTTTGCATGAGCAAGAGCAGAAGCAGTTAGCATATTAGTTGCTCCAGGACCTATTGAAGAGGTTGCAATCATAATTTGTTGTCTCAATTTTGACTTTGAATAAGCAATTCCAGCTAATGCCATTGATTGTTCATTTTGCCCCCTCCAGGTTGGAAGAGTATCTTTAACTTGCTCTAAAGCTTCCGCTAAACAAGTTACATTGCCATGTCCAAAAATACCAAAAACCCCAGCATATAGTTGCTCTTTTTTATCGTCTATTAAAATATATTGATTACATAAGTATTTTACTAAAGCTTGAGCCATTGTTAATCTAATTGTATTTTTTCCCATAGTCCTTTTCCTTACAAAATTTATGATTTTGAAGTTATTGCAACACATTTAAATTGACAAGAATAATAAATTTATTTTGTCGAATTATTGTGTCATAAATTTTTATTTAATGTATCTTTATAATATTGGAGGTTATTTTGCTAAAATTTGGTCTTATTGGATGTGGAAGAATTGGTTCAATGCACGCAAATATATTGCATCAAGAGGATGATGTAACACTTGAATCAGTCTTTGATATAAATAAAAATTTTGCAAAAGCAGTTTCAAACAAAACAGGGGCTAAGGTTTGCAATCATGATGCTGAATTATTTAAAAACAAAGACATCGATGCTATTTTAATAGCTTCTGTAACATCAACTCATGCAGATTATATAGAGAAAGCTTTAATAAATCATAAACCGGTATTTTGTGAGAAACCAATAGATCTTAGTCTAAATAGAATAAGACAATGTTATAACAGAATAAAAAAAAATGAACTTCCTATTCAAATTGGTTTCAATCGTAGATTTGACCCTTCTCATGCGAAAGTAAAAAATCTACTTAAGGAAAATAAGATTGGTCAATTAAATCAAGTTATAATCACTTCACGAGATCCTGAGATGCCTTCAGAGGAGTATTATAAATCTGCAGGAGGGTTATTTAGAGATATGACAATTCATGATTTTGATTTAGCTAGATTTTTTCTAGATGAAGATCCAATTGAGATTTTTGCTTCAGCCCAAAAATTAATTGATCCAAACATGATGAATAAAATTAGTGATCATGATACAGCTATGTTTATTCTTACTTGTAAGGATGGAAAACAATGCTTTATAAATAATTCTCGAACAGCTGTTTATGGTTATGATCAAAGAGTAGAATTACTTGGTTCAAATGGAATGCTGCAAAGTGGAAACCATAATTTGGATCAAACAAAAATTTATAAAAGAGGGAGTTCAGAAACCTCTTCGCCTTATTTATATTTTTTTATAGAGAGATATCAAGAAGCATTTTCTTTGCAACTAAAATCTTTCATAAGATCAGTAAAACAAAATAGTTCTACTGATGTAGGTTTTGAAGATGGTTATAAAGCATTAGTAATAGCAGAGGCTGCCTACAAATCTCTTGAGGAAAGAAAAAGTATTTCAATAAACTATGACTGGTAAATAAAATTAAAAATTGGGTAATATAATGGAAAATGAAATTTTAAATTTATGGAATAGTGGCAAACCAGTATTAAATTGTTGGATGTCATCTAGTTCACCATTTTGTGCTGAAGTACTTGCAGAGAGTGGCTACGACGCTATTACAGTCGATTTGCAACATGGATTGAATGATTATAAGGACGCTCTTTCTATTTTTCAAGCAATAGGTAGATACCCAGTTGTTCCTATGGTTAGGGTTCCATGGCTTGATCCACAAATAATTATGAAGACCATGGATGCAGGAGCAATGGGTGTAATTTGCCCTATGATAAATAATCCTAAGCAGGCAGAAGAATTTGTTTCTTATATGAGATACCCACCTCTTGGACAAAGAAGTTTTGGTCCAACTAGAGCATTATACTCTACTGGTGATACATATTGGGAAAGTGCTAATAGTAAAATTTTATCTTTAGCGATGATAGAAACAAAAGAAGCATTTCAAAATATCAATTCAATTGTTAATACAAAAGGGTTGTCTGGAATTTATATAGGACCTTCAGACTTAGGCATAGGCTTATCAGATGGTGATTTAGGTCCTGGTATGGATCGAACAGAAGACCAAGTAGTTGATGCCTTTAAAAGAATATTAGATGAAGCTAATAAAGCAAATATTTTGTCAGGTATCCATTGTGCAAGTCCAGAATATGCAGCAAAAGCCATAAAGTGGGGTTTTGATTTAGTGACGGTAAATTCAGATGTAAAACTTTTATCAGAAATGGCAAATCAGGTAGTAAATCAAACAAGAAACTTAATTTAATTTTACAATTTACTGATAGGAATTTTTTATAATGCTTAATATTTTAATTGCTGGAGAACTTCATCCAGCTGGTTTAAAAATTATTAATCAAAACTCCAAATATTCAGTAGATTATTTAAAAGAAGTATCAAACAAAAATTTTTTACCATACTTGAAAAACGCTGATGCAATGATTGTGCGCACACAAACTTTAAACAAAAACCATATAGAAAAAGCCAAGAAATTAAAAATAGTTTCAAGACATGGAGTTGGTTATGATAATATTGATCATTATGAATTAAAGAAAAGAAAAATTCCTCTTACAATTGTTGGTGATGTGAATTCAACTTCAGTTAGTGAACATACAATGATGTTGATTGTTTCTGTGTTTAAAAAAATAATTTTAGCTGATTTTTCAACTAGAAATTCATTTTGGGATTATAGGAACAATTATGAGCCAAGAGAGCTATATAGTAAAAACCTACTTATTGTTGGTTTTGGACGGATAGGTAAAAAATTAGGTAGATTAGCCAATGCTTTTGGTATGAATATTTTTGTATATGATCCTTATATAGATAATAATTTTGAAGAATATGAAATCCAATATTTTCAAGATTTGAAGACTGCATTTCAAAGTGCAGATTGTATTTCTTTAAATTTACCAAAAGTAGAAAAACCTATTATCACAAGGGAAAATTCAAAATATTTAAAACATGGAGTAATTATAGTTAATACTGCAAGGGGAGGGTTGATTGAGGATAATGTTTTATTAGACGGAATCCAAAAAGGTACAATTGCTGGTGTGGGATTAGATGTATTTGATAATGAACCATTAGAAAAAAATCACTCACTTTTCAAATATAAACAGGTGGTTTTCACTCCTCATCAAGCAGGCTTGAGTCAGGAATCTGCTGAAAGAATGTCTATAAAATCAATTCAAAATATTCTAGATTATTTCGATGGTACTTTGGGTGAAAGTTTAGTTGTTAATGGGGTTCTTTTATGAATTTTTCAAAACCTACTTTAAATATTGGAGTTGTTGGGAGTGGTTTCATGGGGAAAACTCATGTTTATGGATATGCAATTGCTGATCGAGTTTTTGATCTGCCTTATAAATTAAATTTAATTTCAATTGCTGATATTGATTCAAAAGCTGCTAATTCTGCAGCAAAAAAATTAGGATTTAAAAAATCTACTGCTGATTGGATGAGCCTAATTAATGATCCTGAATTAGATTTAATTTCAATAACTGCTCCAAATTCTCTTCATAAAGATATTTCAATTGCGGCACTGGAAGCTAATAAACATGTTTATTGTGAAAAGCCACTAGCTCCAACTTTAGAAGAAACACAGGAAATGGTAAAAGCTTCAAGGAGGTCTAATAAAAAAACTCAAGTTGGGTTTAATTATTTATCAAACCCAATGTTTTATACAGCAAAAGAAATAATTGCAAATGGAGATTTAGGAGAAATAATAAGCTTTAGAGGTATTCATGCAGAAGACTATATGTCTGATCCAAGAATTCCATACACGTGGAGACATGAGCCTGTTGGGGGTGGTGTTTTGGCTGATTTAGGAAGCCATATTCTTGCAACTGCTGAATTCTTGTTAGGTCCTATAAAAGAAGTAATGGGTGAATCAATTACCGTGATAAAAAAAAGAAAGACTACGGATAATAAAACAAAAAACATAAAGATAGATGATATTTCTAGAAGTTTTGTAAGATTTAAAAGTGGAGTCAGTGGTAGTTTAGAGGCAAACTGGCTAGCTACTGGATGTAAAATGAAACATGATTTTGAAATATATGGAACAAAAGGTGCAATCAGATTTTCTCAAGAAAGATTAAATGAACTATATTTATTTTCGTTAAGTGATAAAAAAAATATTCAAGGATTTAGAAAAATTGAAGCCGGTCCAGCAAATAAACCCTATCATAGATTTTGTGTAGCACCAGGTCATCAACTAGGGTTCAATGAACTTAAAGCCATTGAAATAAGTAATTTTATAAAATCGATCAACAATGAAATTCCAGAACCTTTTAATTTTGCTAGCGGACATAGAATACAGAAATTAGTAGATGCCATCCATAGATCATCTAAGGAGAAACGTTGGGTCATGATTTAGAGAACAAATTACCCCAGCTTATAATTTCGCGCTTCTTCAGGATCATTAGTTGCAAATGGAAGAGATAATATTTCTGTCCAAGCATCTTTGGGTATTTTAAAACTTGACCATTGTAATATTTCATCAATACGTTTTTTTTTAGTGATACCAACTATGGTTGAAGTTATTCGCGTATCTTTCATTGAAAATTGTAAAGCAGCTGCTCCTAAAGGCACATTATACTTTAGACAAATATTTTCTAAATCTAGAATTGGTTTAAGTTTTTTTTCTGATACTTCTTGATAAACCAATCTATTTGTTTTTTTCGTACCCTTTGCTAAAATTCCGCCACAAAAGGGTGCAGCATTGAAAATTTTTATACCTCTCTTTTTAGCAAAATCAAAAAGCTTATTAGCTTGTCGATTTAACAAGGTAAACCTATTATGATTAATCATAACATCAAAAGGCCATTTTTGGATCAAATCATACATCACTTCTACTTTCCCCATAGCTAAACCAACTAAACTTACGCATCCTTCGTCTTTAAGTTGAAATAATGTATCAATTGCACCATCTTTACATGTAATATCACTTAAATTTTTACAATGTTCTGGGTCATGTATATGAAGAATATCAATTTTGTCAGTGCCTAGAGACTCGATACTTTGTTCGAACGATTTTAGTGCAGCATCTCGATCTAAAATATTTGTTGTCATATCTCGATCAATTTTTGTGGAAAGAATTATGTCATTAGGTTTTCCTCCTAATGATTTAAATACGTTTCCAATAAGTTTTTCACTTCTTCCCATTCCATAATTTCTAGAAGTATCTATAAAGTTAGAAGGCCCATTTAGAATTGCTAATATGGTTTCTTCTGCTATTGAGGGGTCAACTTCATAACCATATGTATCAGGCATATTTCCTAATGCAGAAGTCCCAAAACAAATTTCTGAAACTTTGATTTTTTCTCCAATTTTTTTTTTGTTCATTATATATAATTTTTATAATTATAGGTTTAATTTTTTTTATTTTGGGATTAATTTTCATAATTAAGTTATATAAAAAAATAATGTTTGGCTATGAAGAAAAGTGAAAATCTTGATTTAATAACAATAGGTAGAAGTTCAGTTGATTTATACGGTTCTCAAATTGGGGGTCGTCTAGAAGATATGAGGACATTTCAAAAATATATAGGCGGTTCTCCTACTAATATCGCAGCTGGTGCTGCTAGATTAGGCTTAAAATCAGCAATTATTACCAGAGTGGGAAATGAACATATGGGAAGGTTCATAGTTGAACAATTAAAAAAAGAGGGAGTTAATACTGATGGTATTAAAATTGACCAAGAAAGGTTAACGGCGCTTGTCATTTTAGGCATAAGAAACAAAAATGATTTTCCATTAATTTTTTACAGAGAAAATTGTGCAGATATGGCATTGTCAACAAATGATATTGATAAAAAATTTATCTCAAGAGCAAAATGTGTTTGTGCTACAGGAACACACCTTTCAAATGTAAATGTAGAAGGAGCAACAATCAAAGCTATTTCAATTGCTAGAAAGCTTAAGAAAAAAACAGTTTTAGATATAGATTTTAGACCCAACTTATGGGGACTTTCAGATCATAATGATGGAGAAAATCGTTATATTAAGTCCAGTGAAGTTACAAAAAAATTACAGAAAAATTTGAGACTTTTTGATTTAATAGTAGGAACTGAAGAAGAATTTCATATTGCAGGAGGGATTAATCATACAATAAAGGCTTTAAAAAACGTTAGATCCTTAACTAAGGCAGTTTTAGTCTGCAAAAGAGGACCATATGGGGCAAGTATTTTTGAAAATACAATTAAATCAAATTTAGAAAAAGGTATAACCGGCAGGAATTTTAAAATTGAGGTATTTAATGTTTTAGGTGCTGGTGATGGTTTTATGGCAGGTTTATTAAGAGGCTGGTTAAAAAATAAAAACTGGGAAACATGTTTAGATTTTGCCAATGCTTGTGGAGCCATTGCAGTAAGCAGGCATGGTTGCACCCCATCTTATCCAAGTTGGGAAGAACTTTCATTTTTTCTAAAAAAAGGAATAAAAAATCCTGTTCTTCGTAAAGACCAAGATTTAGAAAATATACATTGGTCAACAACTAGAAAGGGGAATATAAAAAAGATTTTAATTTTTGCGTTTGATCATAGGGCACAATTTGAACAATTAGTAAATAAATTAAATTCTTCGAAAAAGAAAATCTCTTTATTTAAAAATCTTTGCCTTAAAGCTGCTTTAAAGGTTTCAAACAAAAAAAATGGATTTGGAATAATTTGTGATGATCTATATGGCCGAGAAATTCTTCATAAAGCTTCTGATCATAATCTTTGGATTGCGAGACCTGCTGAATTACCTAAATCATGTCCAGTGCAATTTGGAAATGATGTAGGTGAAAATTGTTATGGTTTGATTGAATGGCCCAAAAACCATATTGTAAAATTACTATGTTATTTTAACCCTAAAGATACAGAAAGTATTAAAATTAAACAGGAGAGGCGTTTGATATCTCTTTATAGGTCTTGTAGACAGAATAATTTAGAGTTTTTGCTAGAAATAATTACTTCAAAAGAATGTGAGGCAAATGATGAAGATATTCTAAATGTTGTAAATAATATATATAGAATTGGTGTAAGACCAGATTGGTGGAAGTTAGAACCTTTAAAAGAAAAAGAAAATTGGTTGAAATTAGAAGAGCTTATTTTTAAATGGGATAAATTTTGTCGGGGGGTTTTATTGTTAGGTTTAGATAGACCAATAAATAAATTGGATGTTTGTTTTAAATTAGCTAAATCATCAAAAATAGTAAAAGGGTTTGCCGTTGGAAGAAGTATTTTTGGTAAAGTTGCAGAAAACTGGTTCTCTGGGAAAATATCAAATTCTGACGCTATAGAACTTATGTCCAAAAATTTTATAAAACTTTGTAATCTTTGGAACAAAAAAATATAGTTTTTAAAAGTAGATTATGGTTAATTTATGAAAAATTTATTACTAAAACCAAACAATAATAGTAAAAAAAAGTTTGATATTACTCCACAATCAGCACATTGGAAGTACGTAGGTTTCAAGTTGTTTCATTTGGAAAAAGGTGACGATATCAAGGATAAAACCAATTTTGAGGAATCTATTATTGTTTTTATTGAAGGTTATGGAGAAATCGAAGTTTCTGGAAAAAATATGGGTGAGTTAGGTAGTAGGACTTCTGTTTTTGAAAAAAAACCTCCCTCAGGTTTTTATATTCCCTTACAAACACCTTGGAGTGTAAAAGCAAATACTAAGTTAAAATTAGCAGTATGTAGTGCACCTGGAAAAGAAGAATTTTCTCCATCTATAATTAAATCAGATGAAATAAAATTAATTGAAAGAGGGAAAGGATCAAATAAAAGATTTATTTTTAACATTGCTATGGAAGATAATCCAATTGCAAATAGTTTACTTGTTACAGAAGTATTTACTCCTCCAGGTAATTGGTCTTCTTACCCTCCACATAGGCATGATGAAAATGATTTTCCAAATATTACTTATTTAGAGGAAACATATTACCATAGAATTAATCCTAATAATGGATTTGGTTTTCAAAGAGTATTTTCTGAAGACGGCTCGATTGATCAATCAATATGTTTCAATGATGGTGATGTAGTTTTAGTTCCTAAAGGACATCATCCATGTGGGATACCATATGGTTATGAACTTTATTATCTTAACGTAATGGCTGGTCCAATTAGAAAATGGCGTTTTAAAAATCATCCAGATTTTGAATGGTTATATCAAAGAGATCAAAAATAGTATGTATTTTTTTATTAGTAATCTATAACTAAAGAGTTAATTCTTGTGGCTCTTTAATATTATTTGATCTACAGCAAGCCACTAAGGTATTAGCTAATAGGCAAGATATGGTCATTGGCCCCACTCCTCCAGGTACAGGAGTAATACCATTTGCAACTTTGCTACAATTTTCAAAATCAACATCACCTACTAGTTTTGCTTTAGTTTCTCCATTTTCTTCTATACTTATTCTATTAATGCCAACATCTATAATTACTGAACCTGGCTTAACCCAGCTTGATTTTACAAAATTTGGTCTTCCTACAGCAGCAACAAGGATATCACTATTTTTACAAATTTCTTCAATATTTTTTGTTTTTGAGTGGACTACTGTAACTGTGCAATTCTCGGATAGAAGAAGATTAAACATTGGTTTACCCACTATATTTGATCGTCCAATAACTGTTGCTTTTTTTCCTTCTAAATTTCCAACAAATTCTCTCAATAACATCAAACAGCCTAATGGTGTACATGGAACCATAGATTTTTGGCCTGTATTTAATAAGCCAACATTTGAAATGTGAAATCCGTCAACATCTTTATCTGGTTTTATTGTATTTATTATCATATCTTCATTCAAATGCTTTGGAAGAGGAAGTTGACAAAGTATCCCGTGAACGTTGGGATCATCATTTAATTTTTCTACCAAATCCAAAAGCTTTGTTTCGTCCACTTTTTCGTCCAATTTATATTCAAAGGAATTCATGCCTACATTTTTAGTTTGGATCCCTTTATTTTTAACATAAACTTTACTAGCTGGATCTTCACCTACCAGAACTACTGCAAGGCCAGGTACAATGTTATGATTTTGTTTTAATATTTTAACTTGTGATTTTACTTTTTCACGAATTTTTTCTGCAAAAGCTTTACCATCTATAATATTCATACTGCTTACTCCTAAAAACTAAAATAAACCTTCTATTTGAGAATTTTCATTTAAATAAATATTTTCAGCACTTGGTATTTTTGGTAATCCAGGCATAGTCATTATATCCCCACAAACAACGACTATAAATCCAGCTCCAGCTGACAATCTTACTTCTCTGATCGGTATTGAATGTCCTGTGGGAGCGCCCCTCCTATTAGGGTCTGTTGTAAAACTATATTGAGTTTTAGCCATACAAACAGGTAAATTTCCATATCCATTTTCTTCCCATGATTGTAATTGGTCTCGTATAGTTTTGTCAGCTATTACTTCATCAGCTCTGTAGATTTTTTTACAAATAGTCTCAATTTTTTCTAATAAATTCATTTTATCTGGATACAAAGTAGAAAACTGACCTTCATCATTATCTGCAATTTCTGCAACTTTTTTTGCAAGCTCAATAGTTCCTTCAGAGCCTTTTTCCCAATGTTTACATAATATTGCTTCACAATCTTTTTTCAAAACATATTCTTTTATTTTCGATATTTCATTTTCTGTATCGGATATAAAATGATTGATAGCTATAATTACTGGTATTCCAAAGCTTTTTAAATTTTCAATGTGTCTTCCAAGATTGTCACACCCTTTTTCAACAGCTAATAAATTTTCTTCTCCTAATTTTTCCTTAGTTATTCCACCATTCATCTTAAGAGCTCTAACTGTTGCCACTAAAACTACAGCAGATGGTTTTAAATTTGCCTTTCTACATTTTATATTAAGAAATTTTTCAGCTCCCAAATCAGCACCAAAACCAGCTTCAGTGACGACATAATCTGCTAAGTTTAACGCAGCTTTAGTGGCTATAACTGAATTACATCCATGAGCAATATTAGCAAAAGGACCACCATGAACTAAGGCTGGATTATTTTCTAATGTTTGTACTATATTTGGTTGCATAGCTTGTTGGAGTAAAACTGTCATAGCTCCATCTGCTTTAATATCTTTGCAGAAAACTGGTGATTTATCTCTTCTATATGCAATAATGATATTACCTAATCTTTGCTTTAAATCTTTTAGGTCATCAGCCAGACATAGTATTGCCATAACCTCTGAAGCAACAGTAATGTCGAAACCAGCTTGTCTTGGATATCCATTGGGTGCACCTCCTAGTGAAGTTACTATATCTCTTAGAGCTCTATCATTCATATCAAGCACTCTTTTCCAAACGATCCTTCTTATATCAATTTGCTCTTTGTTACCCCAATAAATGTGATTATCAATCATAGCAGATAATAAATTATGAGCACTTGTAATGGCATGGAAATCTCCGGTAAAATGAAGGTTCATTTCCTCCATTGGTACTACTTGTGCTTGACCTCCACCTGCAGCACCCCCTTTCATTCCAAAACATGGACCAAGAGAAGCTTCTCTTATACAAATAGCAGTTTTTTTTCCAATAGCATTTAAGCCATCTCCTAAGCCTACAGTTGTTGTAGTTTTCCCTTCTCCTGCTGGTGTAGGGTTAATTGCAGTTACTAAAATTAACTTTCCCTTTTTTTTGGATGATATTTTTTTTAAAAAATTGTCAGAGATTTTTGCTTTATCGTGACCATAAGGAACTATATCTTCATAAGAAATGCCCAATTTCTTTGCAACATCAGCAATAGGGATTTTTTTTGCAGATCTTGCTATTTCAATATCACTTTTAAATTTCATAGGGTCTCCTCCAATTTTATTTTATAATATATTTTCTGCAGAGGTTTGTATAGCTTCCAAAAAAGAAAGTGCGGAAGAACTTGCCGACATCAATATAAAATTTTCTTCAGTAACTTTTATTACAAAAACATTCAAATGTTCCATCAAAGTTCTTGTGGCCGAATTAATTTCATATGTGGAATTAGATAGATCTAAAGTACAGATTCTCTCTAAACAACTATGAGTTTGGGATCCTGAAATATCAATGCAAGCCCATGCATCACTTTGCTCAGTAATGTAAAAACTTTTTTCAAGCATAGTAATTATTTTTGAAATATTTTTAAAATCAATTGAAAAAAGTATAAAATATTGATCAGAGGAGTTTTTGATAAGTCTAATAGATTTTTCTTTGTTTAATACGCTTTTTCCTATATTGGGTGGGTCAATGTCCAGTACTTTTTTTAATGCTTTAATGGAATTTATTTCCATATTTTTTGGTACAGAAATACAATATATTTCAAATAAAATTTCTTTAATAGAAACATCGCCAATATTTTTACTAAAACCGTTTAACGGGGTTGTAATTTTACTTTTATCCACGTAGTAATTCTCCTTCAGGATCATAGAAATGTGGGGAATGAATTTCTACTTCTATTATTTCTTTTCTTAAAGGATTTACTGCATGAACTTTTTCACCGTATCGTTGATTTCCTCTAATTATATAACCTAAACCTATTGAATGTTTTAACATTGGTGAAAAAGCAACAGAACTCATCCAACCTTGGTCATTTTCTAAATTTTCAGTCTGTCCTTTTTCTATAAAGTGAGATCCTGCAACCAATGACTGGTTTTTATTAGTTGGGATAAATCCAACTAATTTAAGTGTATTTTCTTTATTTAACTCTTCTCTTTCTGACATAGTGTTTCCAATACAGTCATTCAATTTTGAAACCATTTTACCTAATCCAAGATTATTCGCAGTAGTTTGGCCATTTAATTCATTACCTGCAGCGTGACCTTTTTCTATTCTCATAACACCTAAAGCTTCTGTACCGTATGGAACAAGATTATATTTTTTTCCAATTTCACTTATTTCTTTTATAAAAAAATCAGCATATCTTCTTGGAATAGCGATTTCGTATGCTAATTCCCCAGAAAATGATATTCTAAATAACCTAGCAGGTATTCCTTTAAGGACATTTATTTCTCCACATGCCATAAATGGAAATTTGTCATTAGAAATATCAATTTTTGGATCACAAATTTCTTGCAAAAGTTTTCTAGATTTTGGTCCAGCTACTGCAAATTGTGCCCAATGATCTGTAGTAGAAATCAAGTGAACGTCCCAATCTGGATTTAAACACTGTTTACAAAACTCTAAGTGTCTAAAAACAGTAACTGCATTTGCAGTTGTGGTTGTCATCACGAAGTGATTTTCTGAAAATCTTGCTGTAGTACCGTCATCGAAGGCTATCCCATCGTCTCTTAACATTAATCCATATCGAACTTTACCTAAAGGAAGTTTTCCAAAATTATTCGCATAAACAAAATTTAGAAATGCACCAGCATCTTTTCCTTTAATATCAATTTTACCTAACGTAGTGACATCACAGATACCAACATTAGTTCTCGTTTGAATAACTTCTCTATCAACACTTTCTCGCCATGTTTTTTCTCCTTTCAAAGGAAACCATTGTGCCCTTAGCCAATTGCCAGCTTCAACAAAAACAGCATTATTGGATTTGGCCCAATGATGAGAGGGTGTTAATCTAAATGGCTTAAAATGTTTACCTCTTGACCGGCCTGCAAAAGCACCAATTGGGACAGGTGTAAAAGGTGGTCGAAATATTGTTGTACCAACTTCATCCATCGGTTTATTCTTTATTACACTTAAGATAGAGAGTCCTAAAACATTTGAATTTTTGCCCTGGTCAGTTGCCATTCCTAAGGTTGTATATCTTTTTAAAAGTTCAACTGAATGAAAACCTTCATGCACGGCTAATTTAATATCTTTTACAGTTACATCATTTTGCAAATCTACCCATACTTTTCCTTCAGGTATATTTTTTGGAAAGGGTGAAACTTTATAAACCCGATTACTAATTTTCACTTCTTCAATTGAAATTTTTTTATGACCCAAGTTTTGTAGAATTTTGGTTAATTTTATTTTTGAATCTTTAAATATATCTTGATAATTAAATATACCGTTAGCAGCACCAATAACGGACATATTTTTTGGAGGATTATTTGGAATAAAACAATGATTTAACTCATTCCATTTAGGTCTTCCCCTTTGATGGCAGGTTAAATGCAAATTTGGATTAAACCCTCCAGAAACTGCCAAACAGTCAGTTTTTATAATTTTACCATTATCCAATTTGATAGAAGAAATCCTCAAATTACCGTAAGCTTTGGCGATTTTTCTACCTAATACATAATCTATATTTTTGATGGGTGGATTAATATCTGGACGTTGGTCAATAATGCAAATAACATTACATCCTGCCTCTTTTAAATCTTTAGCAGTTTCCCAGCCATCGTCATTATTTGTATATATTGAAATATGCTGTCCTGGAATTACTCCCCACCGATTACAATAATGCCTCATTGACTTTGAAAGCATTATGCCTGGTAGATCATTATTTTCAAATAAAATCGACCTTTCTAGGGCTCCTGTACATAATACTGAAAATTTAGAATAAATTTTCCAAAGTATATGTCTTGGTTTTTTTAAATTATCTCTACTGTTGTAATTTCTAATCTCTAAAGCTCCATAAATGCCATGATCAAAGGATCCATATAAAGTAGTCTTAGGCATTAATCTTACGTTTTTGAAAGATGTGAGTTCGCTTAAAATAGTTCTTAACCAATCAGTGCAAAGGCCACCATTAATTTCTAATTTTTCTCCATTTAATGAGCCTCCAAGTGTGAAGTCTTCATCCACTATTATAACTTTGGAACCTGTTCTTGCAGCCATTAATGCAGAATATAACCCAGAAGGTCCAGCTCCAATGACTAATAAATCACAATGTAAAAAGCCTTTATCATATATACTAGGATCAGGCTCTTTAGATAGTTTACCTAATCCTGCAGCATTTCGGATAATTGGTTCATAAACTTTTTCCCAAAAAGCTTTTGGCCACATAAAAGTTTTATAATAAAAACCTGCAGATAGAAAAGTTGAAAGATAATCATTTGTTCTCATAAAATCCCAAGAAAGTGATCCAAAATAATTTTGACTATTAGCAACTAAACCATCAAAAAGTTTTACTGTAGTGGCTCTAATGTTGGGTTCAGTGAACTTTTTCTCATCAAGCTGTACTAAAGCTGATGGTTCTTCAGATCCAGATGTAAAAATTCCACGAGGCCTATGATATTTAAAAGATCTTCCAACTAAGTGAACCCCATTTCCCAAAAGGGCAGAAGATAAAGTATCACCCTCAAAACCTTTTAAATTTTTTCCATTAAATGAAAAGTTAAGTACCTCTTTACGGTTAATTAAACCTCCTGATTTTGTTCTATGCATTTACTTGGCCTTACAGGATTTTATGTAATCTGTTACATGTTCTACTTTTAATATTTCGTGAGTAGTTGTATCTCTAGTCACAACTAACCAGGACCTATCTCCGTATTCGTGATACCAAAGTTCACAATGTTTTCCAGCAGGATTGTTTCTTAAATAAAGATAATCATGAAATATCTTTTGGTCATTATTTTCAGTTCTTTTAGGTCTAAAAAGTAACGCAGCATCACCTTTGTATACAAATTCTGAAGAGTCCCTTGGGCCTAAATCTGGGTGTTGGATAATCATTACTCTTAATTCCAATTGTTAATGTAAGTTTGGTTGAGCACCTTGACCCTTTTCGTCTATAATTTTACCTTTAACGAATCTATCTAATTTAAAATCTCTAGCAACAGGATGTGGTTCGTCTTTTGCCAAAAGATGGGCATAACAATACCCACTAGCTGGAGTTGCTTTAAAACCACCATAACACCAGCCACCATTAAAATATAATCCATTAATATGAGTTTTATCAATAAACGGTGAACCATCCATTGACATATCCATTATCCCCCCCCCACATACGAAGTAACCTAGCTCTACCTATCATTGGCATAATTGCCATACCACCTTCACAAACATCCTCAACTACTGGTAAATTACCCCTTTGCGCATAACTGTTATATCCGTCAATATCACCCCCAAAAACAAGTCCACCTTTATCAGACTGACTAACATAAAAATGTCCAGCTCCAAAAGTAATCACATTATCTAATACTGGTTTTAAACCTTCGGAAACAAACGCTTGTAAGACATGACTTTCTATCGGTAGTCTAATTCCTGCTTTACTCATCAATTTGCTAGATGATCCAGCTACGCAAGATGCAATTTTTTTTGCTTTAATTATCCCCTTATTAGTCTCAACACCAATACATTTTCCTTTTTTTATAATGAAACCTCCAACTTCACAATTTTGAATTATATCAACACCTTTTATATCTGCACCTCTTGCATAACCCCAAGCAACTGCATCATGTCTAACGGTTCCTCCTCTTTTCTGCAAAAGCGCACCTTTAATTGGAAATCGTGCGTTTTCGAAATCTAAATATGGGCACATTTCTTTCAGTTCATTTTCATTAAGAAGATTTGCATCTGCTCCTGACAGAATCATTGCATTTCCCCGCCTCACAAATGCATCTCTTTGGCTGTCACTATGAAAAAGATTTAAAACACCTCTTTGAGATACCATAGAATTATAATTAGTATCATTTTCTAAATTTTCCCAAAGTTTAAGGGATAATTCATAAAAAGGCTGATTTTCTGGAAGTAAATAATTAGACCTTATAATAGTGGTATTTTTTCCTATATTTCCTGATCCTAGCCAACCTTTTTCAAGAACTGCTACATTATTTACATTAAATCTATTACTTAGATAATAAGCAGTAGATAATCCATGTCCTCCACCACCTATAATTATTACATCATACTCTTTTTTTGGATCGGGCTCTCTCCAGGCTTTCTTCCAGCCTTTATTGCCAGTCAAACCCTCCCAAAAAATTTTAAAACCAGAATAATTCATAATCAACCACTAAAATTAATAATAAATGATTTTTGGTATATTGCATCTAAAAAAAGGTAAGAATCCATAAACTACGCACAAATTTTTTTAATAAGTTATATCATATCTTAAATTAGGAATTTGGTTTCTTTATTTGAATTTGGTGATTTTTTAAATTAAGATTTAATTTATTAGGATTTAGGGAGTTAAAATATGTCAGTTCCTAACTTTTCTGAATATGTAATTGTGGGTGCGGGTATTCACGGTTTATCTACAGCTTGGCGATTAGCAAAAAAACTTAATGAGTCGGGTGAAGATGTAGAGGGTAGAATAATAATACTTGAAAAATCTGGAATTGCTTCTGGAGCATCTGGAATAGCATGTGGAGTAGTTCGAAATAATTATTTTCAGCCTGCAATGCGAGAATTAATGGCTCACTCTGTTAATTTATGGGAAAGTGATCCGTCAGGTCTTCACTACCACCCGGTAGGTTATATGCAAATTTCTTGTGAGGCTATGAGGGAGGATGTTTCACAGATTTATGAACAACAACAAGCAATAGGTTATGAAAGTGTCTTTATTGAAGGCGAAAAAGCATCAAAAAAATATATGAGGGGATTTTTTGATGATTGGCAAGCTAAAGGAATAACCTCTGTTCTTCACGAAAAAAAAGGTGGATATTCAAACCAAACCAAGACCATGTATTCCCTAGCTTCAAAAGTTGAGGCTTTGGGTGTAAGAATTATGACGGGTGTAGAAGTGAAAGGATTCAATTTAAGTAGTGGGTCTGATACTGTAAAATCAGTTGAAACAAACTTGGGTACTCTTAATTGTGAGAGAATTGTAGTAGGTGCTGGTCCTTGGGTAAGAGATTTTTGGAATATGCTAGATTTGCCTAAGCAGATTCAAGTTAAAGATTTAAAAGGTGAAATACATAATAATGTTGATATGTGGAGATACTGGCAATTAGAGGAAGGTGTTTTAAAGGTTGAACCAGGTATTTTAAAAACAAATGATGGTAAGATACCTCCTGTAATTCACGTTGATACTGATGCCCCATTAATTTCTGATGTCGATGGTTCAACAATTACCGAAAAAATGTGGGGTATTTACTATAAGCCTGATTGGCATTTTGGAGGGATACAAGGAGGGGCATCACCCTATAAAGTTGATACTCCAGTAGACGACGTTAAAGTCGATCCTTATGGCCCTTCAAGTCCTGAGTTTATCTCTAGTAAGGAATTTGCTCATATGTGGGTCTCAGCCCTGGCTCATTGCCATAAAAGATTTGAAGGATCTATGCCAAAATATCATAAAGACCCCTCAGGAGGAATTGGTTGTTTTACTCCAGATAGTTTTCCTATTTTTGATCATTTTAAAGAAAATGTAGCAGTTATTGCTGACTCAAACCATGGATGGAAAATGATTGGAGTGGGTCATTTAATTGCCGACGAATTGTTAGGAGATGAACAAGATTTATTAAAACCATTCAGATTTCAAAGGTTTAGTAAAGGAGAATTACACCCTGTATCAAATAGTCCATATCCATGGAGTTAATAAATAGATAGAGGAGGAAGTATTTCAAATTAAAATATTGAGTTACGTGATAATAAAAAATAATAGGATATAATTTTAATAGAAATATTAATTTAGATTCAAACATCTGATAGATATACTTCTGTATCTTAAAAAAAGTATATATGGTATTTTAAAATGGCAACTTCATTTACTGCTTCTTGTTTACAAATAAGACCAAGACCTGATTTTGATTCAGCAATTGATGAGGGTTTAAAATTAGCTAATGAATCTCTTAATGATAACCCATCTATTATTTGTTTTCCTGAATATTGTGGTGGCTTAAAAAGCAGAAATGGACGATTTATTCCACCCCATGCAGAAGAGTACAATCATCCTTTTTTGAATGCATTTAAAAGTTTTGCAAAAAATAAAAATGTATGGATATCTATTGGTTCAGTAGCTATTTCACACACAAAAGGAAAGTACTGTAATCGTAGTATTTTAATAAATAACCATGGTGAAATAGTACATAGGTATGATAAAATACACCTTTTCGATATTGATTTAGGTGATGATGAAAACAAATTTTTAGAGAGTGAAACTGTCAATCCTGGAAATCAATCGTCAATAGCTAAAACACCATTTGGAATTTTTGGTTTTTCTATTTGTTACGACCTAAGATTTGCTCTATTGTATAGATCTTTAGCTAAACAGGGATCTGAGGTTTTTATGGTTCCATCTGCATTTACAAAAAAAACTGGGGAGGCGCACTGGCATGTTCTAAACAGAGCTAGGGCTATAGAAAATGGAGCATTTGTTATTTCCGCATGTGCTTCAGGTTTGATTGATGGTGGTGGAGAGTGCTATGGACATTCATTGATAATAGATCCATGGGGTAAAGTTTTGGCTGATGGTGGAATAGGTTCTGGAGTTATTTCTGCCAAAATAAATCTTGGCAAAGTTAAAGATACGCGTCAAAAAATACCTAGCCTTAATCATGATAGAGCTTTCAAACTTAAAATATTTGACGCAACAAAGTAAATCTAAAAATCAAGATAATAATGTAAACAAAAAGTACTTTAGAACCTAATACTAATTAATATAAAGTCCTAAATAATTATCCAATCTGTCTTATCTTTAAGAGATCCCATTAAAAAATTTTTTCTTTTTTTATCCCAATGGAATCTTTTCATTAATTAAAGTATCAATTATTAAAAATTTTTATCAATTAACCATTAATTAAAACAGGAACTGAGTAAGTATGATAGAAATTGCGTTTGGATTTTTAGCGGCAATTTGTTGGGGACTACACGACTTTTTAGTTCGTTTTATAGTTAAGAAAGTCAGTATTATTTCCGCATTATTATATACAAATCTATTTGGTATTTTATTTCTTACTGGTTCTTTCTTTTTATCTGAACAAAATTTTATCCTTAATTTAACTTTTATTTTTATTTCTATTATTTATGGTATTCTTTTTTTAATAGCTACTTATGGTTTGTATATGGCCTTTGATCGTGGCCCTGTTTTTGTAGCAGCACCAATTATTTGTGCATATCCCATTTTATCACTAATTTATGCTGCAATTTTAACTAAGTCACCAAAACCTTATCAGTGGTTACTAAGTTTAATTGTTGTTTTTGGTATTTTTTTGACAGTCTATACTAAAAAAGAAAATACGGACAAAGTGAAAACTGTTAAATTAGAAACTATTTATTGGTCAATTTTATCTGCAATATTTTTTTCATTATCATTTCAGTTAGGTCAAAACCAAATTATTAATTCCAATGAAATTATATCTAATCTTATAGCTAGAACTTCATCTATTATGGTTTTAGTTTTTTTGGTTGCAAATCATATAAAGATTAAATCTATTAAGCCTAATTATATAATAATTCTTATTTTAATGGGAATTGTTGATACCTTAGCACTTTTAATAATGGTATATTCTGGAAATTTTAATCACCCAGAATTTTCTTCAGTATCAGCCTCTACTTTTGGATTAATAACTATTCTTTTAGTTTGTTTTTTTTACAAAGAAAAACTTAATCTTATTCAAATGTTGGGAATTAGTTTAGTATTCAGTTCTATTTCAATTCTAACTTTAAGTTAGCAATTTCAGTTGCTATAAGATTATTTTATAAATAAATTAATAAAGAATATATTGTAAGGAATTAATATTCGTATTCTAGAAAAAATTTATAGACATCCAATCAAAAGTATTGGTGCTGAATTATTGGAAAAAGTTTCTCTTTTTTCTGGAAAGACAATGCCTGGAGATCGAGTTTGGGCTTTAGCTCATGATAAAACTAGAATCCCAAATTCTAAAAAAGAGTGGATACCTTGTAGTTCTTTTTTGAGAGGATCAATAGCACCATCTTTTATGGCAGTTACATCATCATACAATGACAGTAATGGTACAATTACACTGATGCATCCTAATTTAAAAAAATTAACTTTTAATCCTAATAATAAAGAAGAGTTAAACCTTTTTTTAAAATGGATTAAACCTTTATGTCCGTCTCAAGGACCAAGTCCAAATCAATTATACAAGATTGGAGATAGAGGATTAACAGATACCGAATATCCTTCAGTCTCTTTATTATCGATTGAATCACTTAAAGAACTATCTAGTAAAATTGGTTCAAAACTGGATACCAGGAGGTTTAGAGGTAATTTATGGTTGAGTGGTGGAAAACCTTTTGAAGAATTTGATTGGTTGGGACAAGAAATTGTAATTGGTAGCGCTAAATTTAAGATAATTGAGCCAATTGAAAGATGTAATGCAACAAAAGTAAACCCATTAAATGGGGAAAAAGACGTCGACACACTAAATGCTCTAAACACATATTATGGACACCAAGATTTTGGAGTTTATTGTGAAGTTTTAAATGATGGATCTATCGAAAAGGGTAATCAACTTATATTTTGTTAGCCAAATTTCATAATTAAATATCCATGGTATTTTCAATTTCCCATTCTGATAGATGACTTGTGAATTTGTTCCACTCTTGTTTTTTTAACTTTAAGAAAGCATTAGAAAATTCTAGGCCAAGCTTATTTTTTAATTCTGAATTTTTTGAAAATTCTCTTAAAGCATCCATCAAATTGGAAGGTAATTTTTCGACTTTATTTTCTGTTTCTTTATCAGTGTAAATGTCATTGTCATACCTTTTACCAGGATTTAATTTTTTTTCGATTCCAATGGTTCCCGCAGCAATTATAACTGCTTGCAGAAGGTATGGATTGGTTGACCCATCGGGAAGTCTTAATTCAAATCTACCTGGACCTGGGATACGTACCATATGTGTTCTGTTGTTTCCGCTCCAAGTAATAGTGTTTGGTGCCCAAGTTGCACCAGATTGAGTAACTGGTGCGTTAATTCTTTTATAAGAATTAACTGTTGGATTTGTGATTGCAACTAATGATTTAGCATTTTTCATAAATCCGCCCAGAAAGTGAAAGCCATCATCAGATAAACCAAGTTCTGCTTTTTTATTCTCAAAAATATTCTTCTTTCCTACCAAGTCCCATACCGAAATATGAGCATGACAACCATTTCCAGTTAAATGCGAAAAGGGTTTAGGCATAAATGTAGCTCTCAGTCCATGTTTTTCTGCTATAGATTTAACCATAAATTTAAAAAAAGAATGTTTATCCGCAGTTGCAAGAGCATCATCAAATTCAAAGTTCATTTCAAATTGACCATTAGCATCTTCATGATCATTTTGGTATGGACCCCATCCTAACTTTAGCATTGAATCACAAATTTCTTTTATTACATCATATTTTCTCATTACGGCTTGTTGATCATAGCAAGGCTTTTCAGCATTATCATATTCATCAGAAATTGCTGAGCCATCTCTTTTAACTAAGAAAAATTCTGCCTCTATACCTGTTTTAACTCTAAATTTATTTGTATTGGCTTCGGTAATTAATTTTTTCAAAACATTTCGCGGTGCCTGTAGTACTTCTTTACCTTCCATAACCAAGTCAGATGCTAACCATGCTACATCTGGTTGCCATGGAAGTTGAATAACACTTTTAGGATCAGGTATAGCCAACATATCTGGATGAGCAGGTGTCATATCTAACCAGGTTGCGAAACCTGCAAAGCCAGCGCCATCTTTTTCCATTTCTGAAATAACCTGGGAAGGTACTAATTTTGCTCTTTGTGAACCAAAAATGTCAGTGAATGAAATCATAAAATAATTAATCTTATTTTTTTTAGCATATTCTTTTAATGATTTTCCCATTTTCTAATCTCCATACCCTATTGAATTTTTACTTCATTTGACTAATTCTTATTATTTTAGAATCAAATAATCTACATTAATAATCCATAAAGAACTAAGGTTTTCAATGGCTGAAAAAAATTTAGTATTAATCGGTGGTGGGCACTCACATATTTTACTTATGAAAAAAATGGGGATGAAGCCTATTAAAGGTTTAAATATTACCTTAGTTACGCCTGACCCTGAATTAGTATATACTGGTATGTTACCAGCCGCAATTTTAGGTGCTTATAATTATGATCAAATCAAAATCGATTTAATTAAACTATCAAAATTCGCAAAATGTAAAATTGTATTTTCATATGTAAATAAAATTAATTTAAAAAGGAAAGAAGTATACTTGGGGGAAAGAAATCCCCTAGAATTTGATGTACTATCAATTGATATTGGTATTAATTATCAATTGACAAATATCCATGGTTCAGAAAAATTTTCAATTCCAATAAAACCTTTTGATAAATTTATTCACAATTGGAGCAAATTTCTCTTAAATTTAAAAGCACCATTAAATGTTCCTAAAATATCCATCATTGGTGCTGGAGCCGCAGGATGTGAATTAGCACTTTGTGTAAATTATAAAATTAAATCATTAGGATTAAGTCCTAAAGTTTATTTAATTGACAAAAATGAAATTGCAGGAAATCTACCAAATAGGGCAAAAAATAGAATATTAAAACTCCTTGATGAAAATAATATCATTTTAAGAAAAAACTTAAATATATCTTCTATTACTAAAGGTAAAATACATTGTGAAGATGGTGAAATCATTTCAAGTGATTTTATATTGAGAGCAGCTGGTGGAATACCTCAAAACTGGTTATCAAATACAGATTTAAATCTTGAAAAAGGCTTCATAAGTATCAACCAATGCTTGCAAAGTACATCACATGATTTTGTATTTGCCTCTGGAGATTGTGCATCTATAGTTAATAATCCAAATCAAAAAGCAGGTGTTTTTGCTGTAAGAGCGGCACCTTTCCTATATCGAAACATTAAGAATTATATTTCTTCAAATAAATTAATTAAATACAATCCTCAAAAAAACTTTTTACAAGCCCTTACCATTGATAATAAAAAAGCTCTTTTATTTCGAGGAAATTTTTCAATTTATGGAATCCTTCCTTGGATATTTAAAGATTTCGTTGATAGGTCTTTTATAAAGAAATTTTATATAAAGAATTCTATGAATTCCTTATCTAAAGAAAAATATAGAGAACAAAAGCAGGATTTATGTGGAGCATGTGGTGCAAAAATAGGGAACAAAGTATTAGAAAATGCTTTGGAAAAATTGCCAATAAAAGTTAACGGGATGTTGAATAAAATTGGTGATGATGCAGCAATTGTTAACTTAAAGCAGGGAAATCATGTATTAACCACTGATCATCTGAGAGAATTCTGTTCAGATCCTTGGACGATGTCTAGGATTACGGCAATTCATTCCTTGGGTGATATATGGGCAATGGGATCGGTCCCCTCTTTAGTTCTTAGCCATATTATAATTCCAGATGTACCTTTAATTGATCAACAAA
This sequence comes from uncultured Alphaproteobacteria bacterium, assembly GCA_902625475.1. Lineage (GTDB taxonomy): Bacteria > Pseudomonadota > Alphaproteobacteria > Rhodobacterales > Rhodobacteraceae > CACIIZ01. The sequence goes on along the minus strand of CACOBR010000018.1, from coordinate 794 downwards.
AATATCTAAGCGATATTATAGATGCTGCAAATTCTGTTTTTAAAAAAGAAGGCGCAAGCATTATAGGTGGACATACTTCAAAGGGTAAAGAATTAACAATTGGTTTTACAATTTTGGGACACTCTAATAAAAATCCAATCACTCTTGATGGAGCCAACCATGGTGATTTAATTATCCTCACAAAACCAATCGGGACAGGTACAATTCTAGCTGGGGAAATGCAAGGTTTAGCAAAAGGTTTGTGGATTAAAAATGCACAAGAATGGATGATGAAATCTCAAGGTTCGATTATTAAATTCTTATCAAATAAAGTTACTTCAATGACAGATGTAACAGGATTTGGATTATATGGTCATTTAAAGAATATCTGTAAGTCTTCAAATGTTTCAGCAATTTTGAGCTTAGATGAAATTCCAATTCTAGAAGGTGCCTTGGAGTTATCTTTAAAAGGGGTCAGATCAACAATATTTGAAGATAACCTTCTCCAAGCCTATAGCGACCATTTAAATTTTGATAATAAAAAATGGCCATTATTATTTGATCCTCAGACTTCTGGTGGATTATTAGCCTCAGTTCCAAAGAAACATATTTTAGAAGTTCAAAAAAAACTTGAAATTTTAGGTCTAAATCATTCTGTAATAGGAAAAATTGTAAAAGGTAAAGCTACTATATCTTATTAGAATTTTCTAAAATTAAATTAGCTACTTCTTTTACATTATTCTTGATATTTGGATCCAATTGTATTTTTTGTATTTTTGATTTTTCTGTATAATTATTTGAATTTTTATATTTGG
>CACOBR010000017.1 GCA_902625475.1 uncultured Alphaproteobacteria bacterium | reverse complement strand
AATTGTATTAGGTAAGCATAATGCCAAATCGCTAGTCAATTCCTTACTATGTTGATCAATTTTGCATACCTCACTTATTGAATCAAACATCCCATTCATCTTCCAATTACCAGCAATTAAAAATTTTCTATAAATCATTAACTCTCCATCAAAGTAAAAAAGTTTGAGAAATTAAATTCAAAAAAAAATAAAATAATTACTCTGAACCTAATTAAAATTTAATAGATTCACCACAGCCACAAGATTCAGTTACATTAGGGTTATTGAATTTAAAACCTGATTCAAGAATTCCATCTTCATAGTCTATTGTTGTGCCAAAAAGATACATCTGAGCAAGTGGAGCTATGATAACCTTTGCTCCATCAAAATCTATCACTTCCTCGTTTTGTTCCACATTATCAACATATTCCATAAAGTATTCCATACCTGCACAACCACCTTTTTTCAAATCAAGGCGTAACGCATATTTATTTGAATTAATAGTAAGTTGTTTAATTTTTTGAATTGCTTTATTTGTTAAAGAGATTGGACTTTTCATAGTATAATTCTCACATAAAACCTAATTCTAATCGTGCTTCGTCGCTCATCATATCCATGCCCCACTGTGGTTCCCATACGATTTCCACATTAACCGATCTAACACCTTTTACTGGCTTTACAGCATCAGTAACCCATCCCGGCATATCTTCGGCAACAGGACAACCTGGCGCAGTAAGACTCATTAATATAGATGTATCTCCATCTTTATTTATTTCTACAGTATATATTAATCCTAAATCAAAAACATTGACTGGTATTTCGGGATCAAAAACTGTTTTACAAGCATTTACTACATCATTGTAGAGTGGATGATCTGTACTAGATGGCTTAATTAAAGATACATTCTCAATCTGGTTAAAATTATCATCAGTTGTATGTGACGAACTATTTTTAAATTCACTCATTTTCATACTTTCAAAATGTTATACTTTAATCTAAATAGATTTCCTATGGATTTCAAGATTAAAGATACAGATGGGAAGGCTAGAGTAGGAGAATTAATCCTAAGTCGAGGATCAATAAGAACACCTGCATTTATGCCAGTAGGCACACAGGCAACTGTTAAAGCTATGTTTCCTGAAAATGTAAAATCACTAGGTGCGGATATTATTTTGTGTAATACATATCATCTCATGTTAAGACCAGGAGAAAACTTAATAAAGGAGTTAGGTGGATTGCACAAGTTTATGAACTGGGAAAAACCAATACTTACTGATAGTGGAGGTTTCCAGGTTATGAGTTTAAGTGGTTTATCCAAAAAGTCTAATGAAGGAGTAGAATTTCAATCACATTTTGATGGAAAAAAACATTTCTTAAATCCTGAATATTCCATAAAGATACAAAAAAAATTAGGCAGTGATATCATTATGTGTTTTGATGATTGTGCAAGTTTTAAATCAGATAAAAGTGATATTGCTCTTAGTATGAAAAGGTCCATGGAATGGGCTGTGAGATCCAAAGAAGAGTTTGATTTAACTAATGGTGGTTTGTTATTTGGTATCCAGCAAGGTGGGATATATGAAGATTTAAGGGAAGAAAGCACCAAAAGACTTATAGATGTAGGATTTCAAGGATATGCATTGGGAGGTTTAGCTGTAGGTGAACCGCAAAATCAAATGTTTAAGATATTAGATGCTTCTGCAAGCAAATTTCCTTTAGATAAACCTAGGTACTTGATGGGTGTTGGTAAACCAGATGACATTGTTGGAGCAGTTTTGAGAGGGGTTGATATGTTTGATTGCGTTCTTCCAACAAGATCAGGCAGAACCGGTCAGGCTTTGACTCGAAGAGGTCCTGTAAATATTAAAAATTCGAGACACAAATATGATTATAGGCCTATAGATCCTGATTGTAATTGTTACACTTGTCTCAATTATTCAAGGTCATATTTACATCATGTGTTTAAATCAGGTGAGATTATATCCTCAATGCTCATGACATGGCATAATTTACATTATTATCAAGAATTGATGAGTAATATCAGAGATGCAATTATAAATAAAAAATTAATTGAATTTATAAATGAATTTACCAAACTTCAAAATTCAGGAGACTTATCTCTTATCTGATAATGTTCTTTACATTAATTTATTGAAAAATTATTTAATTTTAATTAAATGTATTTCTTGAATATGTCGTATACCAAACATATCTATCATTAAAGTTTAAACTTACTAAAAGAGCGGAAAGAAGAGGTTATAATGGCTAAAAAAAATAAAATTATCCATCCAGTATTACCCTTAAGAGATATTGTCGTTTTTCCAAATATGATTGTAAGACTTTTCGTTGGAAGAGACAAATCTGTTCGTGCTCTTGAAGAGGTAATGAAAGAAAACAAAGAAATCCTATTAGCCAGTCAAATTGATGCAACTCAGGATGAACCAACCGAAGAAAGTATTAATAAAGTCGGTGTAACTGCTAATGTTCTTCAAATTTTAAAACTTCCTGATGGTGCAGTCAAAATCCTAGTAGAGGGAAAAAATAGAGTTAAAATCGAAAAGTTTATTCCTAACAAAGATTATTTTGAAGCTGAAGCCACTATTTTAAATGATACAATAAACAAATCAGAAGAAATTGAAGCTCTTCGAAGGTCAGTTATTGATGAATTTGATCGTTATTCAAAATTAAATAAAAACATTCCAGAGGAAGCATTGAAAGCTATATCCGAAGCTGATAATCCTTCCAAGCTATCAGATACTGTTGCAGGTCACTTAAGCGTTTCAGTTGAAAAAAAACAAGAACTTTTAGAAATTATTGATCTGCACAAGAGGCTTGAGACTATTTTTAGTATTATGCAAGGGGAAATGAGTGTTTTAAGAGTTGAGAAAAAAATCAAATCTCGTGTTAAAAATCAAATGGAACGCACTCAAAGAGAATATTATCTTAACGAACAAATGAAAGCCATTCAAAAAGAATTAGGTGATGGTTCTGAAACTCAAGATGAGTTAGCCGAACTTGAAGAAAAAATTTCTAAAGTTAAACTAAGTAAAGAAGCTAAAGATAAAGCTTTGGCAGAGCTAAAAAAATTAAAATCAATGTCACCAATGTCTGCTGAAGCTACAGTTGTAAGAAATTATTTGGATTGGATACTTTCCATACCTTGGGGAAAGCAAAGTAGAGTTAAAAAAGATCTTAATAGAGCTCAAAAAATCCTTGATGACGACCATTGCGGTTTAGAGAAAGTTAAAGAAAGAATTATTGAATATTTAGCAATACAGCAAAGATCTAAGAAAATTAAAGGTCCAATACTTTGTTTAGTAGGACCTCCTGGTGTTGGAAAAACTTCCTTGGGTAAATCTATTGCATCTGCCACTGGTAGGGAATTTATACGAATAGCCTTAGGCGGAGTTCATGATGAGAGTGAGATTAGAGGTCATCGAAGAACATATATTGGCTCTATGCCTGGAAAAATTATTCAATCTATGAAAAAAGCAAAAACTACTAATCCACTTATCCTTCTTGATGAAGTGGATAAAATGGGTAGAGATTTTCGGGGTGATCCAGCAAGCGCTATGTTGGAAGTTCTAGATCCAGAACAGAACAGTACTTTTACAGACCACTACTTAGAAGTAGAGTATGATTTATCCAATGTAATGTTTATAACGACTGCTAATACTTATAATATGGCAAGACCTTTGTTAGATAGGATGGAGATAATAAGTCTTGCAGGCTATACTGAGATCGAAAAGCGTGACATTGCTACTGAGCATTTGATATCAAAGCAGATGAAAGCACATGGACTTAAAGATACAGAGTTTAGTATTAATGAAAATGGTCTTTTAGAGATAATTAGAAGATATACGAGAGAAGCCGGAGTTCGTAATTTAGAAAGGGAAATTGCCAAACTATGCAGGAAATCATTAACAAAAATTATTAAAGGTGAAGCAAAAAAAGTAAATGTTACCTTGAAGAATATTGATGATTTTTTAGGAGTTAAAAAATTTAAATTTGGTCTTGCAGAAGAAGAAAACCAAATTGGTGTGACTACTGGTCTTGCTTGGACTGAGACTGGAGGAGATTTGTTATCAATTGAAGCTTTGCAATTACCTGGTAAGGGAAGAATGAAATCTACCGGTAAACTTGGCGAAGTTATGAAAGAAAGTATTGATGCTGCCTCAAGTTTTGTTAGGTCTAAATCACCATCCCTTGGTATTAAACCACCACTATTTGAGAAATTGGATATTCACGTGCATGTCCCTGAAGGAGCAACACCAAAAGATGGCCCATCGGCTGGTATTGCAATGGTTACATCTATAGTTTCTGTTCTTACAGAAATTCCCGTACGTAGAGATATTGCCATGACTGGAGAAGTAACACTAAGGGGGAATATACTTCCAATAGGTGGTCTCAAAGAAAAATTATTAGCAGCATTGCGAGGAGGTATAAAAACAGTTTTGATACCAAAAGAAAATGCTAAAGATTTAAGAGAAATCCCTGATCAAGTTAAGAATGGTCTTGAGATAATCGCACTTTCACATGTTAGTGAAGTTTTAAATATTGCTCTCACTGATAAACCTCAACCAATAGAATGGGATCCAGAAACATTAGTTAGAACTGGTTCAGATAGTGGTGGTAAAAGTGAAGATGAATTAGAAAGTGAGACCTCAGTAGCCCATTAATATTACTTAATAATATTAATTTTATAAAATACTTATTGTATTTATTTTGTATAATTATTATCCTCTCATGAAGTGTTTGGGTGATTAGCTCAGTTGGTAGAGCGCTTCGTTTACACCGAAGATGTCAGGAGTTCGAGTCTCTTATCACCCACCAACCCTCTGATTTTATTATATTTTCATTTTTCAAATCTTGGGAAAAGTGGTTTTTGGGAATCTTTTTGAAATAACACTTGTTCTAAGTTTTGTTAGTGGCTTAGTTAATATTGATCAAAGTTAGTGATTTTATAAAATTTTAAAAATTAGTAATAAGTTTAATATTAAAGTTTTATTGTAAAATAATATCTTTGTTATATTTTCTTCTGCAGTAAATTTAAAGTGTAATTTAGGTATGTATTTTAATGTCTGAAGTGATAGTTCCATTTCATCACGGATTTTTAGCCAATAAGCAAGATGGTTCTACTATTGTTTGGGGTACTCTTCCATCACCTTTAGGGTACCAATGGATGCAATCTTTTTATAGTTCTTTAAATACTGAAAATATAAAAAAGGTTGTGTCATCAAGAGTTGGAATTGGTAGTGAAGAGCCCTTACCTGATAGTGTAGCTTTTCTTACAAAATCAGGAGTAGTTCATTATTTAACAGTTGGTTCTCATCCTTTAAGTCCAAAAGGTATGACTGATGCAGCATTTACGGAAATATCGTCAAATGTAATAGATATAGTTTGTAACGACAAAGCTTATGCCGCCCTAAAAAGTGATGGTTCGGTTATTACATGGTCAGATGGTTGGACTTCTAATAGCTCAGATCCTTTATATGGTGGTGTGAGTTCAAATGTAGCTAATTATATCTCCTCAGGTGTAACTAAAATAGTAGCTAACAAATATTCTTTAGCTGCGCTGAAAAGTGATGGTTCAGTTATTACATGGGGTGGAACAAAAGATTCATGGTTTATTTCTGGTGCAAAACAATCAAAACCCACATATGTTGTAGATAAATTATCCTCTGGGGTTATTGATATAGTTGCAAGTGAACGTGCTTATGCAGCTCTAAAAAATGATGGTTCAGTTGTGACTTGGGGGTTATCAACAGGAGGAGGGGATAGTTCCAGTGTTTCCTCCAGTATTTCTTCAGGTGTAATAAAATTATTTGGAAGCGCATCTATGAAGTTTGGTAGCCCAAGTTCCTACTTTCCACCAGGTGAGGGATTTGTAGCTTTAAAAAATGATGGTTCTATAGTCACTTGGGGTGATGGAAACGTTTCTTCTCAAGCATTCAACCAGGTGAGTAGTTCTTTATCATCAAACGTTAAAGATATTACTGGTATAGGCAAAGGATGGGCAGCTCTAAAAAATGATGGATCAGTTGTAACTTGGGGGAAATGGGCAAATCAAGGTCATGATGAAGCCATAAATTATTTTGGAGGTGTAGCAAGCCAATTAACTTCAGGAGTTGTTCAAATTGTTGCAAATGGTAGTGCTTATGCTGCTTTAAAAAATGATGGATCAGTAGTTACTTGGGGATATTCTGATTGGGGAGGTAACCAAAAAGCTGGTACTGAAGATCATTCATCCCAATTAACTTCAGGAGTAGTTGAGATTTTTGCCTCTTCACTTTCTTTTGCTGCTGTAAAAGAGGATGGCACTGTAATTACTTGGGGAAATACACAAACTGGTGGGTCAGCGACTCTTAGTAAATCAAATGGCATAGTTGAAGATCTTAAAGATTCTGGTACCGGTTTCATCCAATTAGGCCGAGTTTATGACGATACCCTGAACGGGACTAGTAATAATGATAATCTTGATGGTGGATTAGGCAACGATACCATAGATGGTGGAGGCGGTAATGACACTATTAACGCCGGGGATGGGGATGATGTCGTTATCTACAAAGGCGAAGGGAATGATACCGTAACTTTTGGAGCGGGTAACGATACCCTTAAGGTCAGTAATATCACAGGCTGGAGTGAATATAGGGATGGGGATGATCTTATTATCTATGCTGCCAATGGTACAAATTTTATAAAAGTTGTAGGAGCATATTCAACAGCAAATCGCTTAGAGAATATCGAATATACCGACAGTTCAGTTGTAAGGCTAATCTCGGTTAATAGTTTAGTTCCCTCATCAGGCATACACTTTTTTGCAGGAACTTCTGGAGATGACACAATTAATGGAGGTTCAGCCTCTTCAGTCTCAGCGACAGGCTATGACGGTAATGATACGCTTATTGGAACATCAGGTAGGGATTTTTATGGAGGCAATGCTGGGAATGATATTATCAAGACATTAGCGGGGGATGATGTCCTGATTGGAGGAACGGGCAATGATACCTTAGAAGGTGGAGATGGCAGTGATATTATCAACGGAGATGCTGGCAACGACATTATTGATGGTGGTGGAGGCAATGACACCATTAATGCCGGTGATGGGGATGATATTATTAATTTTGTTGCTGATGGAACATGGGGAAAGTTACATCAGGCTTGGAATATCAATGCCTCTAAAAAGATTTTTAGTAAAGTAAGTATCAATGGTAAAAATCAATTTACGGATGTCATTGATGGTAGTTCAGGAGCGGATACCATTAATCTCACTTCAGGGAATGATGCTCTTTTTTTACATGACGCTATCTCAGGCTTTCATTCAAGTGTATCCTTATCTAAAGATGCTTTTGGAACCCAGAACAGCGATCGTTTACTTGCCATTGAAACCATCAATGGAGGAAGTGGTGATGATGTGATCGATATTACCTCTCCCGATACTCAGTTGACTTATTCGATGGCTCTTAATGGAGAAGCAGGGGATGATGTTATCTGGGCTTCATCAGGCGCAGATACCTTAAATGGTGGGGATGGAAATGATGTACTGTTTGGTGGGAAAGGAATAGACACATTAACAGGCGGTAATGGATCAGATACTTTTGAATTTTGCAATCAATCAGGTAATGACATCATAAAAGATTACAACAAAGGGGCGGGTGATAAGATAGTTTTTTATAAGCAACAATCAGACTCTCAGGTTTATGGGATTTCAGGGACAGACAAAGTGACCTGGGGATCCCTTTCTGTTGAACTGGAAGGGCTCACATTATCAGCAAAGAGTGAGGTTTTGGTCGAATTTGTGAATGTAATTTAGTTCATCCAATTATAAAAGACTTAATTGTAACATTTGCGTCCAAAATAGGCAGTTGTAAGTTATTGATTTTAATAAATAGTAGGCAAACGAAGATGTCAGGAGTTCGAGTCTCTTATCACCCACCAACCCTCTGATTTTATTATATTTAACTTTTATATTACTTAGTGAAGCTAACTTAACAAGAATCTTTTTCTTGACAATAATCGTATCCAAGAGTTTAAAAGTAGTGTAATATAATATAAATGCGGTTGTAGCTCAGTTGGTTAGAGTGCCGGCCTGTCACGCCGGAGGTCGCGGGTTCGAGCCCCGTCAACCGCGCCATAAACTAATTAATGAAAATGACACATTTTTGGTTGCGATCCGAAGATAGACAGGACGAATTCCGTACGCCTATTTCTCCTACTGGAGCACAAAAACTTTTGAAAAAAGGTTTTAAGGTAACTGTTGAAAATTGTGAAAAAAGAATTTTTAAGACATCAGAATATCAACTCAAAGGTTGTAAAATCGTAAAAAAAGGTTCTTGGGTATCTGCTAATGAAGATACTATTATCATTGGTTTGAAAGAGATTAATCAAGATTTAGCATTGAACCATAAGCATATTATGTTCGCTCACGCTTTTAAAAAACAAACTGATTCAGTTAAAATACTCAATAACTTCAAACAAAATAAGGGTATATTATATGATCTCGAATATTTAAAAGATAAGAAAGGTAAAAGAGTAGCTGCTTTTGGATATTATGCTGGCTATTCAGGAGCATTTATAGGGCTGAACATATGGTTTAATTATAAAAATAATACTCTATCATCAGGAATAAAAGTTCCATTTTCTACAACCAGAAAAAATCTTGTTGATACAGCTATAAGTCAAATTAAGCAGCATAAAAAAAATGAAATAGCTATGCCTAAAATTATAGTAATAGGAGCTGCTGGAAGGGTAGGTACAGGTGCCAGTGATTTTTTTAAATCTTTAGGTATAATTTTAACAGAATGGGATTTTAAAGAGACTTCTAACAGAAAATCATTTCCTGAGATACTTGAACATGACATTTTTGTTAATTGTGTTTTATCATCTGACAAATCAGTCAAATTTCTTAGAAAAAGAGATTTAATTAATGATAGAAAATTAGTTTTAATATCAGATGTATCTTGTGATCCCGGCAGTGATTTTAATACAATTCCTTTATATGATAAGCCATCTTCATTCAAAAAACCTTTTCAATACATAATTGATGAACAAAAACCTTTAATTTTAACTGCTATAGATAATCTACCAGCTATGCTACCAAAAGAAAGTAGTTTGGATTTTGAGAACCAACTTTTACCATATTTATTTGATTTTAATCTTGATAAAACTGGTGTATGGAGAGGTGCAGAGAAAATATTCTATGATAAGTTAAGTCAAATTCAAAGATAGGATTCATAAATGCCTAGAATTCATTGGTTAGGAACTGGTCTTTCTTCAATTCCAGGATTAAGAAGGTTATTAAAAAAAAAATATGATGTTTTTGTCTGGAATAGAACTTTAGAGAAAGCTCAATCTCTATTAGACGATTTGACAAATAATATATGCAAATTCGACCTTAATGAGCTGGAAAAAAAAATTATAGATGGAGATGTAATAATTTCTATGCTTCCAGCTAGTCATCATTTGGATATAGCTAAATTATGTCTTAAAAAGAATGCAAACTTTATTTCTTCTTCATATATCTCTGAAGAACTTCAAGAACTAGATAGTGATGTCAAAAAACAAGGATTAGTTTTTTTGAATGAAGTTGGCCTTGATCCTGGTATTGATCATTTAATGGCTTATGACTTAGTTAAACAATATAAAGAATCTTATAATTATAATAATGATAATACTATTGAATTTTATTCATTTTGCGGCGGGGTACCAAAAAAACCTAACAAATTTTGTTATAAATTTAGTTGGTCTCCACTTGGGGTTCTAAAAGCTTTAAAATCACCAGCTAAATCAATAGAGGAATTTAATCCTGTAGAAACATTAAGACCATGGCATAATGTAAAAGTACATGAAATTCCATCTTTTGAAAAAGAGAAATTCGAGGTTTATCCTAACCGAGATAGTTTGCCATTTATTAACCAATATGATTTTGAAAATAATTGGAAGCTAAAAAAATTTGTAAGAGGTACATTGAGAAATATAGGATGGAAAAAAGCTTGGCAGGAAATATTTCAAAATATAGAGGATATAAATATTGATAGTGATCTCGAAAGACTTGAAAATTTATCCAATAAACTTTGGAATAAATATTCATATAAAGAAAATGAAGATGATAGAGTAGTCCTCAATGTTTCTTTAAAAGCTTCAAAAAATAATATCATCAAATTTGATCGATCTTATTTATTAGATGCTTGGGGGGACGAAAAAAGTACAGCAATGGCTAGATTGGTTTCAATTCCCGTAGCATTGGCAGTAGAAAGCTTATTGAAGCGTAAAATTTCTTTTGGAGTAAGTGCTGCTCCAAAATCTTCCAAATTAGTGTCTGAATGGTTAGATGAAATAAAAAAAGAAGCTCAGATTTTTAATTTTATTAACAAATCTTAATTAATTTTAAAAAATTTGGAATTATGATATAATTATATGGTGCGACCTTGTGATCCCTCATATTTTGTTTTACACTGTTGACGTAAATGTTACTTAGGAGTAATTAATGAACAACTTGATTTTAAAGAGTATGCTACCTATGTTATAAGTATATTCTCGTGGGGGAGGATAAATTGAGTAGTATTGCAATTAACTATTTGCCAATTCTAATTTTTATGGGTCTAGCTATAGTTATAGGTGTTACTTTTTTGTTAGCAGCAGCTGTCATTGCCATTAGAAATCCGGATGTAGAAAAAGTTTCCGCTTATGAGTGCGGTTTCAATGCCTTTGATGATGCGAGAATGAAATTTGATGTTCGTTTCTACCTCGTGGCTATTCTTTTTATAATATTTGATTTGGAAGTAGCATTCCTTTTCCCCTGGGCTATTAGTTTTAGTGAAATTGGATTATTTGGATATACATCCATGATGATTTTCTTGTTCATATTAACTGTTGGCTTTGTTTATGAATGGAAAAAAGGCGCGTTAGAATGGGATTAGCAAAAAGCAATAATAACGTTCTGGGGATAGATAAAGATTTTTTTACCAGAGAAATATCTGATAATGTAAGTACCAAAGGTTTTATTCAAACGTCAGCTCAAGATGTCATTAACTGGGCCAGAACTGGCAGCTTACATTGGATGACTTTTGGGTTAGCATGTTGTGCTGTTGAAATGATGCATACATCAACACCAAGATATGATTTGGAAAGGTTCGGTACTGCACCAAGAGCTAGTCCTCGCCAGTCTGATCTTATGATAGTTGCCGGAACTTTAACCAATAAAATGGCTCCAGCCCTTAGGAAAGTATATGATCAAATGCCTGAGCCAAGATACGTTATCTCCATGGGTTCATGCGCTAATGGAGGAGGTTATTATCACTACTCATATTCAGTTGTAAGGGGATGTGATAGAATTGTTCCTGTAGATATCTATGTTCCTGGATGTCCTCCAACTGCAGAAGCTCTGCTATATGGAATATTACAACTCCAGCGTAAAATAAGAAGAACTGGAACTTTAGCAAGGTAGAAGGTATCAGCATTGGATGAATCACTTAAAGATTTAAACGAATTTCTTTTGTCTAACTGTTCCGAAGACATAATTTCTTCTGTAATTGAACATAATCACCTTTCGATAACAATTGTTTTTTCATCATTAGAAAAAATTACTTCTCTTATGAAAATTAATAATGTCTGTAAATTTAGAACTCTAATCGACATTACAGCTATAGATTATCCGGAACAGGAGGAGAGATTTTGTTTAGTTTATCATTATTTGTCAATGCAGCAAAACATAAGAATTAGAATTAAATCATTTGTTAAAGAGAAACAAATTGTTCCTTCAATTACAAATTTGTTTCCCTGTGCTAATTGGTTTGAAAGAGAAGTTTTTGATATGTATGGTATTTTATTTTCTAACCATCCTGATATGAGAAGAATACTTACAGATTATGGTTTTCAAGGGCATCCATTAAGAAAAGATTTTCCTACAACTGGATACCTTGAGCTTAGGTATGATCAAGAGAAAAAAAAAGTAATATACGAGCCAGTAAAGCTTACCCAGGAATACAGAAAGTTTGATTTTATGAGCCCTTGGGAAGGTGAAGCTTTTAATTTTGATAACAGTGATGAAGGAATAGACGAAAAAAATTAAAATGGCAAATAATTTTCAAAATGAAAAAAATATAAAAGAGAGTTCTGTTAGAAATTTTAACATTAATTTTGGACCACAGCACCCTGCTGCTCATGGTGTTTTGAGAATGGTGTTAGAATTGGATGGAGAAGTTGTTGACAGATGTGATCCTCATATAGGACTTCTTCACAGAGGAACTGAGAAACTAATGGAAAGCAGAACATACCTTCAAAATTTACCCTATTTTGATAGATTAGACTATGTTGCCCCAATGAACCAAGAACATGCTTGGTGCTTAGCTATAGAAAAACTTTTAAATGTTAAAATTACTTATCGGGCTTCATTGATAAGGGTTTTATATTCTGAGATTGGTCGGGTACTAAACCACTTATTAAACATTACCACTCAGGCTATGGATGTAGGAGCATTCACTCCTATATCTTGGGGATTCGAAGAAAGAGAAAAGTTAATGGTTTTTTATGAACGAGCTTGTGGGGCCAGACTTCACGCAGCCTATTTCAGACCTGGTGGCGTTCACCAAGATCTTTCAGAAGAACTTTTAAATGATATTATGAGCTGGTCTGAAGAATTCCCAAAAATAGTTAACAACATAGAAGATTTATTAACTGAGAATAGAATATTCAAGCAAAGAAATGTAGATATTGGTATTGTGAATAAAGATGATGCTTTTGAATGGGGATTTTCTGGTGTCATGGTTAGAGGTTCAGGTTTAGCCTGGGATCTAAGAAGATCTCAACCTTATGAGTGTTACAGTGATTTTGATTTTAAAATACCTGTTGGGAAAAATGGGGATTGTTATGACAGATACTTATGTCGAGTATGGGAAATGAAAGAAAGTGTAAAGATAATTCAACAAAGTATTGAAAAATTATCAAAATGTATGGGTGAGGATGTTTTAATTAGGGGAAAAATAGCGCCACCTAAAAGATCAGATATGAAAAAATCCATGGAGGCCTTAATTCACCATTTTAAACTTTATACTGAAGGATTTCATGTGCCAAAAGGTGAAGTTTATGTTTCAGTTGAGGCACCAAAAGGAGAATTTGGAGTATATTTGGTATCTGATGGAACAAATAAACCTTACAGAGTAAAATTAAGAGCCCCTGGCTTTTTGCATTTAGCTGCTATTGACTATCTGTGTAAAGGTCATCAACTTGCTGATGTTTCAGCTATTTTAGGATCATTAGATGTTGTTTTTGGAGAAATAGATAGATGATGTTAAGAAGAATTGACAAGGATCAGCCTGAAACTTTTGCATTTTCAAAATCAAATCTTTCTTGGGCGAAAAAACAAATATTGAAATATCCTAAGGACCGTCAACAAAGCGCTGTTATACCATTATTATATAGGGCTCAAGAACAAGAAGGCTGGATATCAAAACCTGCTATAGAATTTATTGCAAAAATGTTAAAAATGGCACCAATCAGAGTTTATGAAGTAGCAAGTTTCTATTTTATGTTTCATCTATCCCCAGTTGGTAAAAAGGCCCATATTCAAGTTTGTGGTACCACACCCTGCATGCTGAGAGGATCTGAAAAACTAATTGAAATATGTAAACAAAGAATTTCTAAACATCAGAAAGAACCTTGCTCTAAAGGTAAATTATCTTGGGAAGAAGTTGAATGTATCGGAGCTTGTTCTAATTCACCAGTGGTACAGGTAGGGAGTGATTATTATGAAGATTTGTCAGAGGAAAGTTTCTCACATCTTTTAGATGAATTAATGGAAGGATATCCAGAGCCAGGTAGTCAAAAGAAAAGATTTTCTTCTGAACCTGAAGGCTTTTTTAATTCTTCAAAAGTAAAGATTGAGGAAAATAGAAATGCTTCTGTAAAATTATTTTTAAAAACATCTTTAAGAGAAAAAAACAAGTAAGTTAATGTCAGAAAGGTAAAATAGTGCTTAAAGAAAAAGATAAAATTTTTTCTAATTTGTATGGATTTAAAGATAGAAGTATTAGTTCTGTTATGTCTAGAGGTCAATGGGATGGTACAGCAAAATTTATAAAAAATGGTTCCTCTTGGATAATTGAAGAAATTAAAAATTCTGGGTTGAGAGGAAGAGGAGGAGCTGGTTTTCCTACTGGCCTCAAATGGTCCTTTATGCCTAAACCAAATCCAACTAAACCCTCCTACTTGGTAATTAATGCTGACGAATCTGAACCTGGAACATGTAAAGATAGAGAAATTTTAAGACATGAGCCCCATACTTTAATCGAAGGTTGTTTGATAGCAGGTTTTGCTATGGGTGCACATGTTGCCTACATTTATGTAAGAGGTGAATATGTGCGGGAGAGGGAAGCACTACAGATTGCAATAGATGAAGCATATTCTAAAGGGTTTTTGGGAAAAAATGCTGCAAAATCAGGTTGGAAATTTGATATTTTCGTTCATCACGGTGCTGGTGCATATATCTGTGGAGAGGAAACTGCTCTTATTGAAAGTTTAGAAGGCAAAAAAGGAATGCCTAGGATGAAGCCACCATTTCCAGCCATGGCTGGTTTATACGGTTGTCCAACTACAGTAAATAACGTTGAATCTATTGCAGTTGTCCCAACGATTTTGAGAAGGGGAGCATCTTGGTTTTCCAAATTTGGTAGATCAAATAATACAGGTACTAAATTGTTTTGCTTGTCTGGTCATGTTGAAAAACCTTGTGTAGTTGAAGAGGAAATGTCTATTCCTCTTAAAGAGCTTATTGAAAAATATGGTGGTGGCGTAATCGGAGGTTGGGATAACCTTAAAGCTGTGATACCTGGTGGATCGTCTGTTCCACTTTTACCAGCTAAGTTATGTAATGATGCAATTATGGATTTTGATTGGCTTAGAGAAAATCAATCAGGATTAGGTACTGGTGCAGTTATAGTTATGAATTCTTCAACTGATATAGTTAAGGCTATTTGGAGATTGTCTAAATTTTATAATCATGAAAGCTGCGGTCAGTGTACTCCATGTAGAGAAGGTACTGGCTGGATGATGAGAGTTATGAAAAGATTGATTTCAGGTGATGCAAAATTAGAAGATATAGACAATCTTTTGGAAATCACTAAGCAGGTAGAGGGACATACAATCTGTGCTTTAGGTGATGCAGCAGCCTGGCCCATACAAGGGCTATTTAGGCATTTTAGAAGTGAAGTTGAAGATAGAATTAAAAACAAAGTTAGTCCAAAAATTGCGGCCGAGTAAAAATGGAAGATAATTTAAGAAAAATAATAATTGATGGAGAAGAAATAGGTGTAAATCCTGCGATGACAATATTACAAGCCTGCGAATATATTGATAAAGAAATTCCAAGATTTTGTTATCATGAAAGACTTTCAATTGCTGGAAATTGTAGGATGTGTCTAGTTGAGGTTGTTGGAGGTCCTCCAAAACCTATGGCTTCTTGTGCACTACAGGTAAAAGACTTAAGGCCAGGTCCTAATGGTGAACCTCCAACTATAAAAACAAATTCCAAAATGGTAAAAAAAGCTCGAGAAGGAGTTATGGAGTTTTTATTGATAAATCATCCTTTGGATTGCCCAATATGTGATCAGGGAGGAGAATGTGATTTACAAGATCAAGCTCTTGCATATGGTGTTGATTTTTCAAGATATATCGAACCTAAAAGGGCTGTGGTGGACTTGGATTTAGGGCCATTAGTTGAAACACATATGACAAGATGTATTTCATGTACTAGATGTGTAAGGTTTATCACAGAAGTAGCAGGTATGCCTGAAATGGGACAAATAGGTCGAGGTGAAAATAGTGAAATAACTTCTTACCTTGGGAGAACATTAGAAAGTGAATTACAAGGAAATATTATCGATTTATGTCCTGTTGGAGCACTGACCTCTAAACCTTATGCTTTTACAGCTAGACCTTGGGAGTTGTCTAAAACAAATTCTATTGATGTAATGGATGCGCTTGGATCAAATATCCGAATTGATTCAAAAGGAAAAAAAATTATGCGTATTATTCCAAGAAATCATGATGGCATCAATGAAGAATGGTTATCAGATAAATCAAGATATATTTGGGATGGACTTAACAAGCAAAGGTTAGATATACCTTATGTTAGAGATAATAACGGAAGATTAAAACCCTGCTCCTGGAATGAAGCTTTTGATGTAATTACTCATAAGTTTAATGAAAGCCCTAATATTCTTGCATTGGCTGGAGATCTAATTAACATAGAAACCCTTTTTTCTGCAAAAGAGTTGGCTTCAAATTTAGGTGGAAGGACTGAATGTAGGATTGCTGATACTTGTATTCCACCTAATGATAGAGGTTTGTATGCTGGCACTGTTCCAATAGCAGAAATTAGTAATTCTGAAATTATATTTATCATTGGTTCTAATCCTAGGATTGAAGCTCCGGTCTTAAATGCTAGAATTAGAAATTCTTGGCTTAGAGGTGCTGAAGTAAATTTAGTAGGAGAAAATTCTGATTTAACATATGAGTATAATCATGTGGGGACAAGTCTTTCTGAATTAGATAAGATAATCAAAAGTAAAACGAAGTTATTTGCAAATAAAAGAATTTTAATAATTTTAGGCCAGGGTGTTTTCTATAGAAAAGATGGTTATGAAGCTTTAGAAGTTGTAAAAAAGTTTAAAGAAAGTTTAAATGCAGACCTTATTAGTCTGCATGTTTCTGCCTCGAGGGTTGGAGCAATGGATTTAAATTTTGTTTCTGATCCAGGATATAGTTCTTCAATTGAATGGTCAGATATTATACTTAATATTGGTATGGATGAATACGATTTGCCTAAGGATAAATTTGTTATTTATCAAGGAAGTCATGGTGATCGAGGCGCTAATAGGGCTGATGTAATACTTCCCTCATGTGCTTTTCCTGAAGAATCAGGTATTTATGTAAATACAGAAGGAAGACCTCAGATTTCACTAAAAGCATGTGAAAAAATAGGCGAAGCTCGTGAAAATTGGGCTATAATAAGAGCGTTGTCAGAAAAACTCAATTGTACTCTAAAATATGATAATTTAATTCAGTTAAGAGAAAAACTTTTTTTAGAACATCCAAATTTGTCTTTATTTAATGAGGTTAAAAATAATAATTGGATAAATTCTCTAAAGTATTCTAAAGAATGTTTAAAGTTTGACTTAAAAAATATCTGGCAAGATCATTATTTAACAAATCCGATAGCAAGATCAAGTACAATAATGGCTGAATTATCAAAAAATAAACAAAAAAAAAATAAATAAAAAAGTTAATTAATAATATGGATTTTTCACAGGGTTTTGGTTTAATACTTATAATAACTGGTCAATGCTTGTTAATAACAATAGGTGTATTATTAAGCTTGGCTTTTTTAATGTATGCAGATAGAAAAATATGGGCAGCTGTGCAGATGAGAAAAGGTCCTAACGTTGTTGGTGCCTTTGGTATATTACAATCATTCGCAGATTTTTTAAAATATGTATTTAAAGAAATTGTAATACCATCAGGTTCTGATAAGGTAGTTTTTTTATTAGCTCCTTTAATTACTTTTGTTTTATCGTTGGTAGCTTGGTCTGTAATTCCTTTTAACGAAGGATGGGTACTTACTGACATAAATATCGGCATTTTGTTCATATTTGCTGTAGCGGGTCTAGAAGTTTATGGGGTTATAATGGGAGGTTGGGCTTCTAATTCAAAGTACCCATTTCTTGGAAGTTTAAGATCTGCAGCTCAAATGATTTCTTATGAAGTTTCAATAGGTTTTATAATAATAGGTATACTTATTTCAACCGGATCTCTGAATTTATCCAAAATAGTTTTGGCACAGAATGGTAGTTACGGTATTTTAAGTTGGTATTGGCTACCTCATTTTCCAATGGTTATATTATTTTTTATTTCTGCATTAGCAGAAACTAATAGACCACCATTTGATTTACCTGAAGCTGAAGCCGAATTAGTCGCTGGTTTTCAGGTTGAATATTCATCAACTCCATTCTTACTTTTTATGATTGGCGAGTTAATGACCGTAGTTTTGATGTGCACACTAATATCAATACTCTTTTTTGGGGGGTGGTTATCTCCTATTCCAATTATACCTGATGGCATTTTTTGGTTGATATTAAAAGTATTAATCATATTTTTTATGTTTTCTATGGTAAAGGCAATAGTTCCTAGGTTTAGATATGACCAATTAATGAGATTAGGTTGGAAAGTATTTCTTCCTATGTCTTTAGCTTGGGTGGTAATAGTAGCTACACTTGCTCAGTTTGGTGTTTCAGGTTATGTGAGATGGTAACAATTAGGTGAAACTATGAAGAATATTGATTGGCGAAGAGCGATATATTATTTCCTCCTAAAGGATTTTATAACAGGTTTTAAGCTTGGGTTTAAGTATTTTTTTAAATCTAAAGCTACTCTTAATTATCCTTACGAAAAAGGACCTATCTCATCAAGGTTTAGAGGTGAACACGCATTGCGATGTTATCCTAATGGTGAAGAAAGGTGTATAGCTTGTAAGTTATGTGAAGCCATTTGTCCTGCTCAAGCTATAACTATAGATGCAGGACCCAGACAGGCAGATGGTAGTAGAAAGACCACTAGATATGACATTGACATGACAAAATGTATTTATTGTGGACTTTGCCAAGAAGCTTGTCCTGTTGATGCTATAGTAGAAGGTCCAAATTTTGAATATGCAACTGAAACTAGAGAAGAGTTATTCTATAACAAAGAAAAATTAATGGAAAATGGAAGAAAGTGGGAACATTTATTAGCAGAAAATATAAAACTTGATAAGAGTTTTAGGTAATCTAAGAATTAATTAAGGATTTTTAATGGAACCATTTGTATTAGGATTTTATTTTTTTTCCATACTTACTGTATTACCTGCATTGATGGTTGTATTATCTACAAACCCGGTTCATTCAGTGTTGTGGCTTGTATTAACTTTTTTTGGAGCTTCGGGTCTTTTTATACTCTTAGGAGCAGAATTTTTGGCTTTAATTTTAATGATTGTCTATGTGGGAGCAGTAGCCGTACTTTTTATGTTTGTTGTCATGATGTTGAATATTAATTTTAAAGAAATTAAATCAAAGTTGACAAAATATTTACCTCTGGGAATATTAGTTGGCTTAGTTCTTTTTGTCGAACTAGGCTTAATTTTTGGTGATTTTATTCCAGAATTAAAATTTAATGACAATAATCATTTAGAAATCAATTCTGAAATTGAAAATACTAAACAATTAGGGTTGGTCCTTTATACTGATTTTTTTATATATTTTCAATTAGCTGGTATTGTTCTACTAATTGCAATGATAGGTGCAATCGTATTAACACACCAGAGGAGACAAGATGTAAAAAGACAAGACATCTTATCTCAAATATACAAGAATCCAGATAGTTCAATAGAATTAAAAGATATAAAACCAGGACAGGGGTTATGATTGAATTACAACATTTTTTAATATTATCTTCTTTATTATTTTTAATTGGTGTGTTTGGAATATTTCTTAATAGAAAAAATATAATTATAATTCTTATGTCTATAGAATTAATCCTATTAGCCGTGAACATAAACTTTGTATCTTTTTCTTTTTTTCTTGGTGACCTTACAGGACAGATTTTTTCACTGTTTATTTTGACAGTTGCGGCTGCTGAAGCTGCAATTGGTTTGGCTATATTAGTCTGTTTCTTTAGGAATAAAGGATCAATAGCTGTTGATGATGCTAACGTAATGAAAGGGTAACAATTTGATTAAGTTCATCATATTTGCTCCCTTGATAGCATCTATTTATTCAGGATTTTTTTACAAAAAATTTAATGAAAAAACTGTTTTATATTTTACCACTTCTCTTATTTTTTTATCCGCATTACTATCTTGGTATATTCTTTTAAGCTTTGATTTTTCTAAAGTTGAAACAATAATCTTAATCAAATGGATAGAGTCTGGCTCCTTACTTGTCAATTGGGAATTAAGGTTAGATAGTTTAACGACTATAATGCTGACTGTAGTTACTACAATATCAGCTTTTGTACATTTTTATTCTTTAGGTTATATGTCGCATGATCCAAATTGGGAAACTGATGAAAAATACAAGCCTAGATTTTTTTCATACTTATCACTTTTTACATTTGCAATGCTTATGTTGGTTACCTCAAATAACTTTGTTCAGTTGTTTTTTGGTTGGGAAGGTGTGGGTTTGGCCTCCTATTTATTAATTGGATTTTACTACAAAAAGTCTTCTGCGAATTTGGCTTCAATAAAGGCATTCATTGTTAATAGAGTAGGGGATATTGGATTAGCTTTAGCAATTTTTTGTACTTTTTTTTATGTAAATTCTTTAAATTTTGATGAACTATTTTTGAAGTCCCAAGAAATTTCAAAAAAAAATATTGAAATTCTATTTTTTAATTTTAATGCCTTAGAATTTATTGTAGTTTTATTTTTCTTAGGTGCCATGGGGAAATCTGCACAACTTTTTCTTCACACATGGTTACCTGATGCGATGGAGGGGCCAACACCAGTATCTGCTTTAATACATGCAGCAACAATGGTCACAGCTGGTGTATTTTTAGTATGTAGACTTTCTCCAGTTATTGAATATACCCCAATCGCTTCAAATTTAATAATATTAGTAGGAACAACTACCGCTTTCTTTGCAGGTACAGTTGCTTTAGTTCAAAACGATGTAAAAAGAATAATTGCTTATTCAACATGTTCTCAGCTCGGTTTTATGTTTGCTGCAGCTGGTATTGGACTTTATCAGGCTGCGATGTTTCATTTGTTCACACACGCATTTTTTAAAGCTCTATTATTTTTATGCGCTGGATCAATCATCCATTCCATGCATCACCAGCAAGACATAAGATCCTATGGTGGTTTGAGAAAAAAGCTTCCAATAACTTTCTACTCAATGTTGATTGGAACTCTAGCAATTACGGGTTTGGGTATACCTTTAAGCTATGATTTATTTCACTTACCTATTGGATTTTCAGGATTTGTGTCTAAAGATGCTATTATTGAGGGAATCTATGCTTCAAAAAATGAAAGTGCTTTTATTTATTTTTTAATAATAACAATTTGTACACTTTTAACTTCACTATATAGTTGGCGTTTGATTATTTTGACTTTTTTTGGAGACTACAAAGGTAAAATTGAACATTTTAATCATGCAGTAGAAGACTCTAGACCTATAAATATTACATTAATCTTTCTTTCAATTTGTTCTATTTTGGTTGGAGTTATTTTTTATGATATTTTTCTTGGGAAAAATGCAGAATATTTCTTTTCTCAATCCTTATTCATTTCACCGAATAATACTGTATTTTATGATTTGCATTACATACCAAAATGGGCAAAAGTAGTCCCATTTTTGGCAATGATAGTTGGGCTATTTTTAGCTTTATCTTTTTATGTAATTAAACCAATATTACCCCAAATTTTTTCTAACAATCAAAAAATCCTTTATCGTTTTTTGTTGAATAAATGGTATTTTGATGAGCTATATAATTTTCTTTTTGTAAAATCTTCAAGGTGGTTAGGCAACTTTTTTTGGAAAACTGGTGATGAAAGAATAATTGACGGGTTTATTAATTTTATTTCTTTAACTTTTATACCAAAAATAACAAAGTATGTTGGTCGATTACAAACTGGTTTCATTTACCATTATGCTTTTGCCATTTTTATTGGATTAGTATCTATATTAACTTATTTTCTCGTTAGTATAGGGGGTTAAGCTTGGATTATTTACTTTCCTTAATTATTTTTTTTCCAAGTTTTGGTGCATTAATACTTGGAATTTTTTTAAGAGGTGAAAATTTAGAATCTAACAATAATGCTAAGTTATTAACTTTAGTTTCTACTATTGCTCCATTAATATTCAGTATTTTTATCTTTCCTAATTTTAATTCTAATGTCACAGGATTTCAACTAGTTGAAGAATATCAGTGGTTGATGGGGTTAACATATAAAGTAGGTATTGATGGAATATCTTTGCCTCTAATCTTGTTAACAACAATAACAATGCCAATTGTTATAATTTCAAGTTGGAAAATCGAAAAAAATGTTAAAGAGTATATGATTTGTTTTTTAATATTAGAAACCTTAATATTAGGTGTTTTTTGCTCATTAGATCTTGTTTTATTCTATTTGTTTTTTGAATCTGGGTTGATTCCAATGTTTTTAATAATTGGAATTTGGGGTGGAAATAATAGAGTATATGCAGCTTTTAAGTTTTTTTTATATACTTTATTAGGCTCAATATTAATGCTATTTGCTGTTATTTATATGTGGACAGTATCCGGCACAACTGACATCACAAAATTAATGTTTTTTGATTTTAACAGTAGTGATTTTGAATTATTAGGTTTTAATATCAGTGGGGGTATTCAATCAATACTTTGGATGGCATTTTTTGCTTCATTTGCAGTCAAATTACCCATGTGGCCATTTCACACTTGGCTTCCAGATGCTCATGTTCAGGCACCTACTGGAGGTTCTGTAGTTTTGGCAGCAATTTTGCTTAAAATGGGAGGATATGGGTTTTTAAGATTTAGTCTCCCTATGTTTCCTGATGCTAGCCTAATTTTTCAAAATTTTATTTTTTCTATCTCAGTCATTGCTATTATTTACACCTCTTTAGTAGCTCTTATGCAAAAAGATATTAAAAAATTAATTGCATATTCATCAGTTGCGCATATGGGTTTTGTTACTTTGGGTATTTTTTCCATGAATCAACAGAGTATTGATGGAGCTATTTTTCAAATGATAAGCCATGGAATAATTTCAGCTGCTTTATTTTTGCTGGTTGGAGTGATTTATGACCGTATGCATACAAGAGACATTGATTTTTATGGTGGATTAGTATCGTTAATGCCTAAATATGCTTTGTTTTTTATATTTTTTACCATGGCAAATGTAGGATTACCCGGAACAAGTGGCTTTGTAGGAGAGTTTTTGGTATTACTTGGTACTTTTCAAGTTAGTAAGTTAGTAACTATATCTGCAAGTTTAGGAATAGTACTTTCGGCATGTTATGGGTTATGGCTTTCTCGTAGAATAATTTTTGGTAACGTTACAAATAATAGGTTGTTTGGAATAACTGATTTAAACAGAATAGAAAAACTATATTTAATACCTTTAATTGTTCTTACATTATTTCTTGGAATTTTACCCTACCCAGTTTTAGAAATTACATCTAATTCTGTAGACTTGTTAGTATCTCATTTAACACAAAATTTAAAATGATGAATGAAAAATGAAAACCATTGATATTTTAACCCTAGGTCCAGAAATTTTACTTATAATTTACTCAATAATTGCAATTTTAACTGCTAGTTTCTTAAAGAGTAATAGATCGTATAATTTAATTTTCCAAGCAACTGTAATTATTTTTTTAATTTCTGCACTAATTTTATATTTTACTCCTTTTGAAATTCAAACAAGTGTTAATGGTATATTTATAAGAGATACTTTCTCTAAATTTTTTCAAATACTGATTTTATTAAGTGTGTCATGTCTTTTATTTATGAGTAAGCATTACTTACAAAAAAACAATTTATTTAAACCAGAATACCCAATTCTTATAATATTTTCAACATTAGGTATGATGATTATGATATCTTCTAACAATTTTTTATTGTTATATTTAGGGTTGGAAATTCAATCTTTATCTTTATATGTTGTTTCTTCTTTTCGAAGAGATAATTACAAATCAACAGAGGCAGGGTTGAAATATTTTGTTTTAGGGTCTTTATCCTCTGGACTCATGTTATTCGGCATTAGTTTAATCTACGGCTCAACAGGTTCTATAAACTTTGAAATTATATCTTCAATGATAAAGTATGAGGGATTTTTTCCTGGAATTATTGCAGGTTTAGTTTTTTTAATTTGTGGTTTTGCATTTAAGGCTTCTGCGGTTCCATTTCACATGTGGACACCAGATGTTTATGAAGGATCACCAACCCCAGTTACGGCATTTTTTGCAACTGTTCCTAAATTAGCAGCTGTAGGGATTTTGTTAAGAGTTCTCTTTGATTGTTTTGGTCAAATAGTAGAAAGTTGGCAGCAAGTCATTATTTTAATATCTGTATTATCCATGTTTTTGGGTTCTGTAGCAGCAATAGGTCAAAATAACATTAAAAGGTTGATGGCTTACTCTTCAATTGGTCATATAGGTTTTGTTCTTATGGGTATAGCAAGTGGTACAGATAAAGGGATTTCAGCAGTACTTATTTACATGGTTTTATATATTATAATGAATATAGGAGTTTTTGTTTTTATTGTAAATATGGAAAGAAATGGTGTAGCAGTAACTACAATAGATAGTCTGAATATGTATAATAATGTCTCTAAAAGCCAAACCCTTTTTTTAACAATATTGTTATTTTCTTTAGCTGGTATACCACCGCTGGCAGGTTTTTTTGGAAAATTCTTTATTTTTAACGCTGCAATAAATGCAGGACTTTCTTGGCTTGCAGTAATGGGGGGTATAGCCTCAGTAATAGCAGCTTTCTATTATTTGAGGATAGTTTATCTAATGTATTTTGGGGTATCCTCAGACCCATTGTCTGGAAAAATGCCAACTGCTCACTGGATTATTTTATCTGGTTCAGCATTACTAATGTTAATAGGAATTATAAACCTCTATGGTCTTGAAAAACCTTCTTTTTTAGCTGCTACAAGTCTTATAAATTAGTGAAAAATTGGCCAAAATTTTTTAAATTAATTAATTACAACGAATTAGATAGTACTAATTCAGAAGCTAAAAGGTTGGCTTTTAAAGATGGTTTAAATAAGTGCATTTTTTCAAAAATTCAGACTAAAGGAAAAGGAAGTAGAGGAAGATATTGGATATCAGGATCAAAAAATTTAACTGCTTCATTTCTTTATTATCCAAAAGGAAATATTATTGATTTTTCACATCGTACATTTATTGCAAGTTTAGCATTGTTTGATTCTTTAAAATATGCAGGTGTTGATAATAAAGATTTAATATTAAAATGGCCTAATGATGTTCTATTAAAAAACAAAAAAATATCAGGGATTCTATTAGAAACTGTGAAAGATAAAAATTCAAGCAAACTAGCCTTAGTAATTGGAGTAGGTGTAAATTTAAATTCTTATCCCCAAAAAATAGGTCTTTCCTATTACTCTAAAATAAAACCTATCAGTTTGTATTCTGTTATTGGTAAAAAGACACCTTCACCTAAAGATATGGTGACTTATATTGCAAATTCATTGCTTTATTGGGAAAATATCTATATCAAGGAGGGATTTGGAAATATAAAGAAATGTTGGCTAAATTTTTCCTATCATGTTGGTAAAAAACTTGATTTTGAATTAGACGGAAAAGTTATAAAGGGT
>CACOBR010000016.1 GCA_902625475.1 uncultured Alphaproteobacteria bacterium | reverse complement strand
GAATTCTTCCACATGGTATATATTTTGATGAAGATCAAGAACAATATGATCCATCAGATGGTAAACAAGATGCGGAAGATTTAAACTGATCAAAAACATAGTTTAATATAGTTTTTACTTAAGTGTTAGGAGTAGAAACTAGTTTCCATTTTGGCATTAGTTTCACTATATTTACTCTCCAGTGTAACTATTTTGGGGAGATATTACACTGAAAGTCTTTTATTTTTTAAGATATAAAGTGAAATGTTATAAATGGTGGAGCCAAGGGGTACGTAACTATCCAATAAGCAATTGAAATTAAATTATTATTTCTTTTATAACATAAAATTCCCACATTTGTTCCCACAAGTTAATACGCCTCACACGCGCATTATCGCCAACTTATTAATATTTATAATTTTTAGAAAATAAAAAGTTTTCTCCTTTTATAATAAAATTTTATGGAAGAACGGTAGCATATTATGAGAATCGGATAACTCACTTACTATTTGATTCTTATTCAGGGTTTGTTAGTATATGATCTTGTAAAAGCGAAAGGTGTTAAATTGGAAAACACAGCTCCATTACAAAGATTAAAAGTCATTCATTCAGAGCATTCAAAGTTTGATTGTCTGCCCCTAAGATTTGGGGTGATCCCTTCATGTGACCAAGGTGAAATTGAGGCCTATGAAAATGTGGCAGGAACTCAAAACCAAAAACCCATAGAAATTAAAAATGGACACAGGCATTACATTGGAAAACTGATACATGACGGTGAGATTTTAGTTCCCAAGGCTACTTTCGTCCTTGCGAAAAAGCAAAAATGGAATCTAGAGCAAAAAATAATTTCAGTTATGCTGAAAGAGGTAGGGTTAGCCTCTAGAGGTGTCTCAGACTTGATAAGGCAGTATAGAAAGTTAGGAGATATCAGTCCTGAATGGATCATTAAATACCTGCACCCTGTTTATAAAAAAGGTGAAATTGCAAACGAGGCGGCCTTAGTGACCAAGCTTGTAGAATTTGGGGTGAATAGAAAAACACAAAGTCTTGAGGAAATGTTGAAGGAAGTACAAGCTGAGCGAGACCAGGCAATCATAGATAGGGACGAGGAAGAGAAAAGAAGAATAGCAGCTGAAAATAAGATAATGAAGGCAACCAAGGAGGACCCTCAATATAAAAATGAGAGTATTGATGTATCACCTATTTGCACTTTGATTGGCGTTAAAGTGGAGCAGCGAAAAAATTACAGTGGAAGACTTATCAATTGCACCAGGCTTTCTTTTGAGGAAGATGTCCCAATTCGGACAATGGATCAATGGGCTGATCCTACAGGACAAAAAACTGAAAAGGCTAAATCACTTATTGGTAAAAAAGTTCAAACAACTGTTTGGAAGCCGGAGAGTTTTTCTGTATTAGAGTGGTTTAGGGATGTTTATGAGGTTGAGAATATTTGAGTGCTGCAATTTGATTTAAAAAAACTTTTACATTTTGTAATAATTCTTATCACATATTTCGTCATCATATTTTTAATACCGAATGGTCTTTTAGCCAAATCCTGTCCTAACAAAATAGATAAGCCTGAAGGTTGTAAAAGCCTAAGTTATCGGCCAAAGGACTTTTGTAAGAAAATGAAAAAAAAGTGGGTGCCAGATGGCCATAATGAAGGTAAATTAATTCGTTGTAATAGCGAAATGCATATTGATCACATTATTTCTTGGAAGTGGGCTTATGACACAGGTAAGATATGTGATCCAAAAAAATTAGACGCATTATGTCGTGATCCAAATAATCTAATATTTACTAAAAAGAAAACGAACTTAATGAAATCTGATTTAGGACCTGTAGAATGGAATAAAAAGCAACAAGTATCGCCAAGACAAAAAGGTTTTTTTGTGCATTTGGTCCTAAACGCGTCAAAAGGATATCTCAATATTAATGAACAAGAACTACTTCCAGGTGTTTCAGACGATCCACAAAAAGCAAAAAAAATTATACAGGAAACGAAACCTACAGCAGAATTAATTAGGGCTCATACTACGATAAAGTATGAAACTGGTCTGAAAATTAAATCTACCAAGTCGGGGTTAAATCGACTCACATTGAGCAGCCTAGATGATGTGAGTGAGATAACCTATGTGTTGAGAAGAAATTTGTTAGAAAAGATTCCAAAGAAGTTGGCTCGAAAAAGTTGGTCTGCTACTCCGGCAGGGGTTGCAGCATTGAGTGTTCCAGGTGTTGCTTCGGTTACTATGCTTGGTTTTTTGGCTTGGGAAATTCATGAAGATTGCCAACTCATAAAAGAAATAACTAGGCTCAATAAAGAGGTGAAAAAATTAGAAACCTTACTGGAAATTGGTGAGACGGAAATTGCTAATTCAGAAGAATCAAATCTAAGTACGGAAAATGATTTTTGTGGTATGACAAAAGACGCTCTATTCCAAACTATAACAGGTGTTACGCTTGACTTTGAGAAATGTATGAACGCCAGGATGGCCAGTTATGAAATAAATCCAGATGAATGTAAGAATTTTGAAATTGATAATCCTGATTATGACATAATAATCAACAAAGAGATAAGTTTAGAAGAAATAGAAAACCCAAATTATGATTGACAGAAATTTAAAAAAATTTTTTTTTCCTTTAATTTTTTGCATTATATGCATGATTTTTCTTCCTTTCTTTTCAGAGGCAAAAGAATGTGAAGCTTTAATAAATGCAGAGGGATCAAATTTCAGTACCTCAATAATGAATGTAAAAAGTTTCTATGATAATTTCGATGAAGAAGTCTTTAAAAATTGTATAAAAGACGACTCATTTTTTTCAAAAGATGCAAATGGGTACACGCCTTTAATGCTAACCATTCTATCTAGAATAAAACCAAAATTTATTGATTTAATTTTTAATAATTTGCCTAAAGATAGTCACTCAAAATTACTTAATGTCGAAGATAATCGTGGGCGAAATGCCTTTTTAATTGCCATTGAAGAAACGGATAATTTTTTCTATTTGGATAAACTTATAAGTTTTGACCTAGATTCTGTATCAGAAGGGTTAAATTACCTAGATGATAATACTAAAAATATTGACTATCTATTTAGTATTGAAGGTAGTGAAGATTTCATTGCTCTATTATTTGCTTATGGTGCTTCATCTGATTTCAAACTAAATCAAATCAGCGATAAAGGGGCATTATTGGCTATTTATAATTCAAAAACTTTTATAGAGTTAGAGTTAGAAGATTTAATTTATAATGGCCCAATAAATAATTTTAATGAGTGTGATAAATTATATGATGCTGAGTTGTTAAAGGTAATTTCAACTGGAGAGTTTAATTTTTGTATCTTTGATGAAGAACAAGAAATTCAATGGGATAATAATGGAGATCATCCAATTCACCTAATTGCAAAATATGGAAATGATGCCCAGCTAATTGATTCTTTATTATATAAATTAAAGGATCAAAAAGGAGTAAGCATAAAAAAGGATATAATTAATTCAATAGGTGACGAAGGATTTACGCCTTTACAACTGGCTGCTAAGTATACAAATTATCCAAAAATGATCACTAGACTTATAGCTTGGGGAGCAGATCCTGATTTTGTTCCTGCATCAGAGAAAAAAAGTATACTTAAGAACCCAATAAAAAAAACTTTTGGAGAGGACCTAGTTGAAAAACCAATACACATTGCTGCTAGTCGAAAAGACGAGTTAAGAGGTCAAATATTGCTTAGATTAATTTCTGGTGGTGCTGACGTACTAGCCAAGGATAAAAAAGGCCATACAGCACTACATAAACTAATAGAAACGGAAAAAGAGTCTATTGGGATCTATACTGATTTGGAAATGGGATTACTTATTAAAGCTGAGATTTTGCAGCGAAGCATAGTTGGGGAACTAACTAAAGGAAAGAAGATGAGAGAGGTTAAAAATAATGGGGGAGCTACTCCTTTGATGTATGCTGCAGAAAAAAATATATCTTTGAGTGTGATAGAAGAATTACTCAAATATGGCGCTGACCCAGACATAAAGGATGATAAGGATTGGACAGCTTTACTTTTATATTCAAGATATGGTTCTGACGCAAATGTGTTTGAGTTACTTTTTGAAAAATCTGATCAAGGTTGTGAAGCACAGAAAGATGGTGCAAATATTTTGTCTTTTTTAAAAAGTAACAAACGTTTGTCTATAGCAATGACATCAGGCGGACGTTCTCCCAAGGCTATTTTCAAGGAAAAATGTCCTGGAGTATAAATTTCAAACTTAAGTTTTTTTACACCTTTTTGATTCAAGTCCTAGAATCTCAGGAGAAACCTGTAAATTTTCCGGCAGTTCCTTAATAACATCTTCAAAAATTTCTATGGTAAGTGAAGCATTTTCGCATAGATAATCTACCTCGTTTTTTTGTGGATTGGCAGCTTGCCAATTTTTAAATTCTGACGCTTCAAAAGCAACTGCTGCACCTGATCCTAAAATAGGTATGGCTACAATAAATCTCTTTAACCTAGCTTTAGCCAAGACTTTGGCAATTTCTTTTCTATGTTTTACAGCAGCAACGGTAGAAGCAGAAGTGAGTACCGCTACTTTCGCCGTTAAATTCGCCGCATGGAAGCCTAAGGTAAGGGTGCTAATGGCCAAGCTGATCACTAAGAAACCAAGAAAGAAAACATTTTTGAAAAGTTTTAACAATTAATTCTCCGGTTATTTTACAGGTAAGAGATTTTTATATCAGTTGATAATTTGAATTTACTTTTTTTCCTATCATAGCTGCTCTTACCTTTCTTTGGCTTTAGTACTTGCTTTGGTTTTCGATCCTTCAGCATAGCTCTGGCGACTGGATTAATGGATTTGATAATTTTTACTCCTCTAGGTGACATCGTATTTATTCATCCAGTTGGAAAGAGTTTGATAACTTGGGAGACCTACTAGTTTGGCAGCGTCGGACTTGTTACCATTGCTGTCGGCAATGGCTCGAGAGATATAATGCTTGGCGACTTCGGAAATAATGGAATGCAAATCAACTCCTTGAGACATATTACGGCCAAGGATTTCAGGAGAGTCCTTTTCTTGTCCAGTTCCATAAAGAGCTTCGAGAACATCACTGTCACTCACAATGCTGTCATCTGACCACATGGCAATTCTCTTTACAGTGTTCTCAAGTTCAAAATCATTGCCGGGCCATTTGTGTCCTATCAATAATTTTTTTGCAGATGCTGATAGGGATTTTGTAGGCTCGATCTCCTGAAGTGTGCGTTCCAGGAGTGGACCTACGTCTCCCTCCCGATCTCGCACGGGGGGTATTTTCAAATACACGACTGCAATCTGGTAAAACAAATCAATTGAAAAATCTCCATCCTCTGATTTCTTGAGTAAGTTGGTTCCCGAACCGCAAATGATGCGAGGCGTAGCCGTTTCGTCTGTCTTGGATTGGAGGAAGATAAGAAGTTCTTTCTGGTCTACCCAGTTCATGCGATCTACATTTTCAATAAATAAAGTTCCACTTGCGTTTTCTAAAAGGTTTAGGAAGAGGTCACGCTTATCTTCAAGTTCGATTTCCTTCCAGTCTATGTGGTGGAATTTATCTCGCGATCTTGACCCTGTATCGTGGAGGGTCTTAGCCAGGTGGCCCTGATCGCATCCTTGTTCACTTTCAATCAAAACCGGGAAGTTGTATTTATTAGCTTTTGATATTTTGCTGAAAAGCCTTCTCATAGCCGAACTTCTCGAAATGACTTCATGGTCTGACCCTGTGAAGGCTGATGCTATTCTTGTTATGTTTTTATTTTGAGCTTTAAGATTGGCAGACAGACGTTCCGCACTGATTTCAAAAGGTATGTTTACTTCTTGCACCCCAGCTTCAGGAGAACTTTGAATGAGCCTGGCGGGGTATTTAGTTTCCGAGAGGATGTACCACACTGAACTCATTGCCCAGGTCCCGGGGCTCAAATGAAAAGTCAGGTTCTCATCACGACCATGGCTTTTGAAAGCTTTCAGTATAACCTCCTCGGAAGCTTTATAAATAGTATCTATATCCGTTGGGTTTGAGATTTGAACTTGCACTAGTTCAATCTCACTGGAACTTCTGGATTTTACCCAGTTAAGAAATTCATCTGCCTTTTCACCCAAACTCTTTTCTTTTTTGCTAACCACATTTTGGATCAGGATCACTTTATCAAACTTTTCAGAATTTAAGGCTTGCAGCACAGGACCTGGTCTATCAAGCGAATCGCTTTGAGACGCATTGTAATCCGCAGTTCCAATCCATGTAAAAAGTATCTCCATGATGGCAATATAAAACAGGAAAAAATAAAAAGCAAGATTAATAATAAAAAGATTTATAAAAAATAAATGTGTAAAAACAATATTTTAATTACTATATATAAGAAAACTTATATTTTTATAAAAAAACTTATTGCATTTGTCAAAAACCTACATTAGAAGGGTCTTTCGGAAATTTTCAGGAAATAAAAAATGAATAAGTTTTTACTTATATTTACTAGTTTCATGATTGATGGTGACATTCTTCATAAAGGCCAAAATTTCTTTTCATTCTCAACAGAATTAGAATGTCGAATGGTGGAATTAGTAACGATGGGGAAAAATGATCAGCAAAATTGCCAGGCAAATTTTACTGCTTTTACCAATAACAAAACTAAGGAAATTTTAAAAGGCTTAGCCTCTCAAGAAGATGTTTGATGTTTTGAGAAATTAAAAAAAGGAAAATATTTTGTTTGAACGTTTTATATTCATGTTCCACATTTTTGTAGCAAACGAAGCTGGTGGTATAGATCAAATTGATAGTCAATTTGTATTTCCAACTGAAGAGGCTTGCCGAATTGTGGAGGCTTTTGTTCAGGACACAAGAGATCCAAATAATTGTATTTATACAAAAGTTTCAACGTCAAATAATAATGCAATGGACAACTTAAATTTACTGTTAAGTCAAAAAAATAGTTAACCATATAATGGCTTGACTACTGAAAAATTTTTAAAACTAAAATTCAATTTATAAGGAATTTACTATGTTTAAATTTATATTCACATTCCACATCTTTGTACTCGATGGTTCTCTTGTTAACCGTATAGATAGTCAGTTTGTGTTCGACTCTCTCGTAGAATGTAGAACAGCAGAAATGTTAATTCAAAAACAAGAAGACCCTAATAACTGTACTAAACAATATACCAATCAAGCTAGTAATAACTCACTTGATAACTTAGACATGTTGATGAAATCTTATTATGATTCAAATGGAGATAAATCATGAAAATGTTCGTTTTTTATTTCACAGCTTTTATGTCTGATATGAATAATGGGGGTTATATTCCAGTAAAAAATTCCTTCGTTTACAAAACTGAGGAAGATTGCAGGTTTGTTGAAAAAACTGTTCTTGGCTTTAATGAAGCATTAAATTGTCAATTTGAATATACAAAACATCTTGCAAATGATGAAGAAAGTATTGAAACGGCATTGCTAAAAGATTTGGCTTTAAAATTTCAAAAAAGAAATGTCAGAACTCAGGCGGAGACAAAAAAGTAATAGATTTTAGATTTTTATCATTAAAAGGGAGTAATAAATGGGAGAAGTAATAAACCTAAATGATATTTTACCACTGGCAAAAAAAGAAAGTAAGGAGAGTGACCTTGCCATGTTCGCCGTCCTTTACTTTAGTGAATACTTTGCGAAGTTATATTCTGATGTAGATATTGAAGTACGTTACGCTCTCGTTATTTCTATATACCGTTACATGGCCGACGCCAAAAAAGAAGGTGCTGTAAAAATCAATGAGGAGGGCTTCTCAATTTCTCATGAAGCAAGTGAAGATCTGCATGAAAAAATCAAAAAGGTAATTGATTTTGGAGAAGCCCACCTTAAACCTTATCACTAGTTAGATAAACAGGAGTTGTTTTTCCATGTTTTATATTATCACAAAAAGTATATACACAATTACCAAAATACTTTTCTATGTAAATATTATTTTACTATTTTCTTATCTTTCTCTTTCTGCAGAAAAAACGGGTACACTTGAGGCGCTTATTCTTTCCTGGAGTGAAGCAAGAAAATCATGTGACTTTGAAACCAATGCATCAAAGAAAGACAGTCACTGCGATACTCAACTTCAGTATGAACAAGTCCTGAAGGCCAAAGGTTTGTGTAGCGGGGCACACACGCTTAAGTTGGAAAATGATACTGAAAGAGACAACCCGCTTTACAAAGATCAGTACGAAGTTTTTGAGAAGATTGTCAGAAATAAATGGATTCCGTGTATGTTTGGATCTCTCCTGGAAAATAAGGAAGAGGCCTTTAACATGGATGGGATTGAAAAGCAGCACTGGCTTGAAGCGAACGAGGACGGATCTTTTAACATAAATATCAATACGCTCTTTCATCATCACGATTTGGCTTACGTAGGTTGTCGGGGTGGTGGTGAAGACATTGAAAGAATAATCGGCGATTGTCGAATGCGGGGTGAGTTGGTCTTTCTTTTGACACAGGTTGGACTTTGCCCCTGTAGCTATTCCCATCCACCACACTTACAAGATATCGGGGAAATATGGCCATTCAGAGATTTATGGGTTCCCTGTATTTACCAAAATTCATCTGGGAGGTTAATGTGCTAAAAGAAACTAAATTGGAAAAGAATAGCCAAGAAGCATTAACTTTTAAATCTGAATCTAAGGTAGTAAAATATCAAAAAGTAAAAGTGTCTTATTTAAATCTTTTAACCATCATTTTTTGTTTTCTTTTTATTAAGGGTGCAATTGGAAAGACATTTCCTAACTGTGAAAATTTAGACCAAGAAATTATATTTAATGAAGGCATTTTGCATATAAAAAGTCATCTTTTAGAAAAGGACTTGAAGGTTGAGGATTTGTCTAGATTAGCAGGTCCCTATATGCCAGATTCATGGTCGAGTGATGATGATAAAAAATGCGTTGCTGCATATACTGATGGAAACAATGAAAAAACTAATGGTGTTTTTGCTTATACAAAAGACAGCTTTCTGGATTCAAAGCCAGTTTATTTTCTTCCTGGCTATCAACCTGATCGTTCTGTAATAGCAAATAGAGGGAGTTATAAAAATAACCTTAAGGATGGATATTGGGAATATTATTTCATTGAAGAAAATAAAGGCCAACAAAAGGGTCAATTTAAGTCCATAGGTCATTATAAAAATGGAAAAAAAGAAGGGATTTGGTTAGAATTCCAACATAATGGTCATGGGCATTTTCCAATTTTTTTATCCCCTTTAATTATTCAATATGTAAATGGACAAAGGCATGGGCCATTTTTGAATGGGTTTACTTCTGAATACGAATTTGCAGATTATGGTGAATTCAAAAATAACAAAAAGCATGGGATTTGGGAAAAAAAATGTAATTTTTCAGGGGGAGGAACATGTTTATGCGCCCCAGATACAATATCCTTTAGAAAGTCATACAAAGAAGGTCAATTAGATGGTCGACAATGGATATGGGACAAGATTGAAGACCGACGTGCTAAAGGGAGAATGAAGAATGGTTTGAAACATGGTAGGTGGATTTATGCGGTCCGACCCCCCATTTGTGGTACTTTATGGGATCTAATCACTAATGGTGGATTTAGTGATTTTCAAAGCAAAGGAAGATATGAGAATGGACTTAAAACAGGTTTTTGGAAAACAGTACACTGGAATGGAAAGGATCTTGCCTCAGGTCATTACGTCAAAGGAAAAAAGCAGGGTTTATGGACTTACACTCATATAAATGGTGAATTAGCCTCAAAGATAAATTATAGAGATGGTATTCCTGAAGATGGTGCTTGGGTTCTGACTGCCCCTAATGAAATTTCCAAAGGAACTTTTCGAAAAGGAAAAAAAGATGGTGTCTGGACTTATTTCCATGGGTTTGAAACTTTGAATTTAAAACCACATAATTTACCTCAAGATCCTAATGATTTTAGACCTTTATTTACTCAAATTTGGAAGAATGGAAAACTTATTTCAGAGGAGAAAAATTGATGTCTAATTTAATAGGAGTTAATTTCTCATGAAACAAATAATTATAATCATTTTCTTGCTTACGGCATCAGTTAGTCACAGCTCAGAAAACCATGACTTCCAAATTCTGGAACTCGAAGAACGTTTAGATGGTTACCAAAGAGATGCAGTTATTGAAGCTATACCTGATGAGATCATTGGTCTCTTTGAAATGTATTTTACTGAGTCACATTTTCCGAGTTTTCCAATTGATTCCCATATTAGAAAAAATTTAGGATTTTTTATTGATTTTAAAGGGTCGTCTGTAGATCTGAATGACGATGGTATCTTGGAAGTTTTAGTCACACTCGACCATACACTAGCCTGCGGGTCAGGGGGTTGTTACACTTATATTTTAGTAAAAGAAAATGGAACCTGGAAAAATAAGGGTACTTTGTTTGGAGCTGGCAATATTCATTTGAGGAACGAATTTATAAATGGATTTCAAGTTATATATTTTCAAACTGGTTGCATGTATACTGAAAGTGGAGATACAAAAAAAATCACGGGCTGTAATAATTGGAAAGTAGTAACCAATGAAGAAGGAAATTATTTGGATAGAGTAGGAGTATTGAAGACTCCAATTAATTAAATCGAGGAATTACAATTAGAGGGCATAATGTAATGCTGTCAATTATGAAAAGACACATGAATATTTAAGGTAAACTAGAAATATGTTTTAAACTGTAATTCATCATATAAAAATTCTGTTTCCTTTGTTTCTTGACAGTAATTTTTGAGTATATCACGTGTGACTTCACAAGCATTTTCTAAGTATTTTCTGTCGATAGAAATCAAACCAACCGATATAGGATAATTATTAATATTGGGTAATTTTAGGTAGAGATTTGCAGCAAAAAATTTCCCTGGAACGAAAAGCATTTCAAAATTACTGGGAGGAATTTCTGTCATAGTTTTTTCATGTAATCTTATTTTCTTGTTCCCAAGTGAGTCACAAATGTCATGGGAATAAGGTGAAATAAAATAAGACAAATTTTTATTTTTTCTTCCAAATATTTTATTGTAAAGATTATAAAACTGTCTTGATTTACCCCAGTGTTTTGTTTCGGGTCTTAACCAAACAATCACATTTTCATCTCGGTTATCTAAATTAGAACTCTCAATAGCACTGGTCATGATATCCGTATTTCTTTGGGTCCAAAGGGTACCAAAGGTTATGATTGTCTTTACTTCAGAACAGAATAGCTGGTTTTCCCTAAATGCTTTCTTAACATAACTTAAGACATCGATTTCAGTGGATAGAGAAAAATAGCTGTCTAGTAATTGTGGTGCACATTTTAAAAGATAGCGTTTTGAGGCTATAAAGCTTGGCGCTACTTCTTCCATGTTCTCTTCTATCATTAGGTTTAAAATATGTTTATCCACTTCAGTTTTAATTGAAAGTCGTTGCTGCAATTCATTACCCGATTTCCAGTCTATTATGCTAGGCAAAACCGTTGTCAATTGATCTGAAAGTTCAATTTTTACCGGGATTAGGCATTCACCTGTTCTGCCTGGGTTTATATCATAAACGGTGAAAAG
This sequence comes from uncultured Alphaproteobacteria bacterium, assembly GCA_902625475.1. Taxonomy (GTDB): domain Bacteria; phylum Pseudomonadota; class Alphaproteobacteria; order Rhodobacterales; family Rhodobacteraceae; genus CACIIZ01. The sequence goes on along the minus strand of CACOBR010000016.1, from coordinate 18,932 downwards.
CTCAGTTTTCCTGATTTCTTCATCACTATATCCAATTTCTTCAAGAAATTCAGAGAAATTCTTTTGAAAAGAATCTATCACGAGGCTCTCTTTTTCTTTTTGATCTTTTGTTCCAATTTCAATTGAGCTTAGTTCGTTATCAAAATCTGAAATCCACTCTTTTTTTGCTGAACAGTATGAAATTAGATCAATACAAAAGGTGAGTTCTTTTTTTTCACTTACTTCCTTAATAATAGGCTCATCCTTATTATCAAAGTGAGATTTACCAGCTGGTGTCAAATATAGTTTTCCATCATTTCGTCCTATATACCCGCAGTTTTTTGCCTCACTTATCACGTATGTAGTGTCCTCAAAGGAGTATGCGAAGAATTGTGAAACATGTATTTCACTTAATTCTCCTAATGTATTTAGCAAGCGTAATAAGAATTCTATAGCTACATTAAAGTAAACTGATTTACGTTCTTGAAACTGAATTTCAAAATATTGACAAGGCAAGCGAATATCTATTTCATCGATAACATAAACAGGATCATCGTTAGATTGGCCCTTATAGTTCGGTTCATTGTCAGAATAATTAATCATCAGCAGGTACTACCTTTGCAGATCCCTTTTCAACCAGTTGGTCTACGACATTAGAAACTTTACTAAGAGTAGTGCTATCAGCCCAGCGTTCTTTAGAGCCAACAATTATAAGTCGGTCCTTTGCTCTTGATAGGGCTACATTGAGTCTGTTGGGTTCAAGTAGAAAACCTTGTTTAATTGTACTTGCAGGCCCCTTGTAATTATTTCTGACAATGGAATAAATTACTATCAAGTTTTCTTTTCCTTGATAACTATCTACGGTGTCAATTCTTATCTTATCCTTTAATTTTTTTATTTTATTTGAATGCTCAATATTTCTTTTTAAAGAATTTTTTTGACCTTGATAACCACATATTATGGCTATAGGAGGGTTCTCTTCATTATGATTAACATCAATCCATTTCAGAAAACCTTCGTTGCTTTCCAGAGAAGAAATGAGTTTCAAAATTTCATCACATTCTGACTTATTGTAAAAAGATGTGTCTTTTTGATCTTCTAAAGCTTTTTTACCCAGTTGGGATGTGTCAATCCAAGTAACAGGCTGATTTATTTTCAGAGGATAACAATCTCTTGGTATGATATTATCATCCTCACTTCTATAATGATTTAGTTTGCCTTCATAAAATACTGCAGAAATTAATTCACCTATAGCCGGCAACATTCGGTATTGTGTTCCCAATCTTAACTTCTCTAATTTCCCATGGTTTGATTTAAATATTCTTTCGAAATCGCTGTTCAGATAATCTCTTAAATTTTCTTTTTTTATAGAAGTTTCCAAATCTTTATGATGTTGAGGTCTCAACTGTTTGTGGTCACCCACTAAAATTACTTTCCCTGCACTTTGCAATGGAACTGCCAATTCACTAGGGGTAGATTTCCCGGCTTCATCAATAATTACTAAATCAAAAACTGCCTCGTCTAATTTGCAGTCAAACTTGCCTAGACCAACACATGTTCCAGCTACTATTTGACGCGTATTAATCAAAAACTCATTAAGGTTCTTAAATTTAGAACCCCTTAAATTCATCCAATCGTCAGACAAAATTTCAATTTTTTTCATTTTTTTAATATTTTCTTTGTCAGTAATGTCATGTTTTTCTGATAGTGCTTCAATCAAATTTGAGATATTTTCTTCCGCACTTAGATCAAAATGAAGTTCCACAGTCTTAAAATCGAATTTCTGAAAAATCTTTTCAGCACTTTTTTTAAGGGTGGAAATTCTTTTCTCTGAAACGTCTTCTGATTTTAGCTTTTCTATTTTTTCTAATACTGGCCTCAAAGTTCTGGATAAATAAAAGAAATCATCTGCTAAAGCTCTTGGTAGACCCAGATTTTTTGCCGCCAAAGAATAGTTTTCTCTAAGCCTTTTTCTAAAGTTATCTTTGTAAGATTCCTCCACAGCCTTTGTGTGAAATGGTTTGAGAAATTCGGTCAACTTACCTTCCTCTCCCACCCGAACAATTGTAAGCTCTTCCTTTCTTTGTCTGAAATTATAAATTATTTCTTCGGCAGCATTATTGAGTGCTTCGTTATTTTGGCTGGCCAGGAGGATATTTTTGCATCCGCCTTTAGTCAGGGCATAGTGGATGAATGCCGAAATGAACCTCGTTTTACCTGTTCCTGGTGGCCCCTGCAGAAGTCCAACAGGGCTTGTTTCCCACAATTTCTTAAATGCTGAACGTTGGTTGTCATTTAATCCATATTGATCAAGCTGTACATCATCAATAGGTTGATTAATTTTGATGGGTTCTAGATTGAATTGTGGGGATAACCAATCAATTAAATCCGGTATTACAGATCTTTTCTGCAAAATTCTTTCTGTTGCTTTTTTTCTTCTTTCTAAGCTTGCTCTATCGTTTCGGCTCTCTAATATTAGTTTTTCTTTCACTTTCTCATCATGTGCAACTAAAGGATCTTGAGTTTTTCGTAAAATATCTTCAAACATTCTTTTTTTGCTATTCTTAACCCGGACTACAAGATGATTACTTTTTGATTTATATAAATCTATCTCTCCTAGCAGAACTTCATTAGCGGAATGTAAAGTTACACGGTCAGAATCTTTGTCATAATCAAATTGTCCACTTTCCAATGTGCAGTTAATCTTATACCGATTAATTTTTTCATCGAACCTAGGTTTACTCTTGACCAAAATTTCAGTGGTTAAATCAGTTTCAAATTCAATTAACTTTTTCCAAACTTTTTTTGGATCGAAATCTTCTACCTTTTTATAGTCTAACGAAGTATATTTGGTTTGAGCTTTCCTTGCTTGATCCCTAGCTTCAGCTCTTTTATCCATCCAATTATGGGGACTTGCTAGTTCTTCCAATCTCGGATCACGTGAAGAAGCTATTCGATTAATATAATTGACTAATTGTAAATTCTTATCATTTTCTTCATCTGTTACTTGCTTAATAGAGCTCTGTATTCTTAAAGACATACTTCTATCTATAAAACAACCAATGTGTTTTTCTGCTTCCTCTATTTTTCTGTGTAGTTCTACTGCAGGAAGAGTTATTGTGCATGATTTAAATGGTTCTCCATCTTTAATAAAAATATTTAATTTTAAATTTAATCCAAAAATGGTAATTTTTTGCTCAAGAGTTTCCACATAATAGCCTCCGCCCTCAATTTCATGTAAATCCCCTATTGCAGGTCCAACGTGATCTCCTGGACCGACTGTATAAATAAAATGATTTCTTTCGTTATTTCTTGTTTCACTTAGAAGCAACTTTTCGTGGCGATCTAGTTCCGCCGAAGACATTAATTCCAAATCTAAATTATCGTGAAAGGTTTCCCTCACTTCTTGATTTGCTGATGGAGTTATGGGTTGTATTTCTTCTTGTACTTGATACGCTTGGGGAGGTTTATTTTGTTTTTTGTCGAACCCTTTTTCAAGCTCATCCTGATAGTAATCAACCAATTTTTGGTTTGTTAGTCTTGAGTTAGAGAAATAGTCTTCGGTTTCAGTAACATTAATGGTTATATCTTTCTCAAGAATATGAGAAGGGTTTGAAATAGATTGATTTAAAAGATTCTTACCAATTGTTCTTATTATAGTACCCTCAACTTTATACTCGGTGCTTCTGCCTGAGCTTAGAAATCGATCTTTTTTACTAACAAAAATTTTTAACCCTTGATTTTGCCCTGTAATAGTTAGTGCGTCATCTTTATCAGAAGAATCGCTAGGTATAAATTCTATGTAATATCCTTTTTCACTTTTCACTTTTTTCAATTCGAATTCATTGTCTTCAGAGTCTTTCTCACCTTTAATCATAATATCGAACACTTTGATTGCTGGGTTAATATGATCTAATAACTTATCAATCTCATACAATAAGTTCTCTAGAGAAAATGGTTTCTCGATAGTATTCTCTATTTCTCTTAGAATGTTTTTTTTGTCATTGATTTTAGGAACAACAAATTCATTCACTAGCTCTAAAACAAGAATTCGATCGTGTTCAAAAATATCATTCGTAGAACTATGATTTTCTCTATCAGCATTTGTTTCAAAATTTAAGAAATTGGTTATTATTACCTCTAGTTCTGAAATAGTTTTTGTAATTGTAAAATTATTTGTGTTGACCTTTCCAAGTGAAAATCCTTCTTTGTGGAGGTTATCAACAGCCATTAGAAGTTTCTTGAGTAACTTAAAGAGCTCATAATCATCACACTCATTTTTTTGAAGAAATTCTTTCAACCCAAGACCATCTGGATTTTCAGTTATGATAGCCAAGGATTCTTCAAAATAATAATAATCAAGAATTTTGCATCGATACTCTTGTTTGGATAATGAGGCTTTTTTTATTTTTTGTAGAAACTCAAGAATTTCCCATTTGTCTTTTTCTTCATCTGACCAATTATTTTTTTTGTCCCAACGATTAACTAAAACTTCTTTCCTATCTTCCGTAGAGACTTTATAGACCAGTTTATTAGGAGTACTTTCAACTACATTATCTCTTGTTTTTGGAAATTTATCTGCAAACTCTAAACTGTCACATTTTTTGAACTTTTGCAGTGTTTGGTGAAGTTCTGATTTTAGCTCCTCTGTTGTTGTAGTGGTAACCCCCAATGAATTGAAAGCTGTTAGCATTTTGTCTGCATCATAAAAAGGTTCTTCTGTTGAGGTTGCTTTTTTGAAGAATTCAATTACTTCCTCATATTTCTTATCAGAAGAATCTAAAGGATTTTCCGGTGGCGATAAAATGTCCCTTGATAATATTCCCAAACAGAAAGTATCAATTTGTTTAGGTGGTAGGCCTAATTCATCAATTTTATTTTGTGATTTAATTTTGCTGGAAGAAAAAGTTTGGATTTCCTCCAAATTTAGGATGTCTTCTTCATCATATTCGGAAACACAAAAGTGGGAAAGACACACTGAAGAGTTTTGCTTGTCAACCCAAACACTATGCTGGGAAATGTCTCTGTGAATGATGTCAGCGCGATGGAGGTCGGCAACGTTACTGATTAGTGAGCAAACAATATCAATTTTTTGTTTAAAACTTAAGTCTGGTAGTAATTTATTTCTATATTCAGAAAATCTCTCCAGCCTTTCATTTTTTTCAAACACTTCCCAATAATTAATAAGTTTATTACTATCATGGGTTTTTGCTCGAAGGTAAATTAGGTTGTTATGATGTATTCGATCGCTAATGTATGATAAAACCTTCTGCTCACGCCCTGCAATTTTTTTCCTATATTCATCATCTGCAACATATTTGGCATCCGCGCTTTTCGAGAAATCCCAAATTCGAAGCAGGCCTTTTGAGCGTGAATCATTTTCTTCCTGACTATCATACTCTTTATAGATATCTTTAGGGTGGCTATATTTTTCTTCTGAGGTTCTTTTGTAGCTCAGTTCTCCATAGACCATTTCCTGAGGTTTGAATTTTCCCCCTCTGAAGTATTTTTCTAGAGCCTCTTTCCAGAATTTGTTGGTAAAATCGAAAATTTTTCTATCTCGGTAATTATGGGGGAGATGAGTGTTTCTTGCGTAGGGATTCGAAATGAATTTACAAAAGTCATTTATTTTGAAGATCCTACACCTTTCTTTTTCGTTGACTTTGTCAAAATTACACTCACCGGTCATTATTACGCAATGATCTACCCAGGGATAAGTTGGGGTCTTGTTATACCTTTTTCTTAATTCAGTGGCTAGGATTTTAGCGTTATCTGATATTTTTCTTGCAGGAGATCTACCCTTGCTTTTACCATTTTGAAGCCATAAGTCATTACTAGATGAAATGTTCCCAAACCAATCTTTTATATCTGCTAATAGGATCCTATCCTCCATAACAATAGCAATATCTATTTCTAGGTTCTTCTGAAATTGATCTACCAATTCCATAGAGGCGAAGGCAAACCAATTATCTGGTAATTTATCTTTGAGAATATTAATGGCTTTAATTTCTCTTTGGTGAATACCGTCAGAATTTAAGTAATTTATGTGCACTATCCATTTGCTCCATTTTTAATTATTAGAAAATATTATTCTTTAAGATGCAATGATTTTGATGTTCTAAAGGGCTAAGAAATAGTTTGTAAATGATTAGTTTTAAACCACAAGTCTGAAATATCCCCATCTTCAAAGCCACAAAATTAGGTAGAATGTTGTGATTTCCTCAGTAGCCCTCAGTAGTTCCTCAGTAGACGCACCTAAGTAACTATCTCCTCACTAAAGGCTTTTACCTTTAGGGAGATTACTTAGGTGAGGAGAACTACTTTCCTCAGTAATCCTCAGTAATTCCTCAGTAGAAAACACGTTTGTTACATTTTTGTTAGGTTAAAATATGTACTCAAGATACACCGAAAACGAGGCTGAAAGTATAGTCGATCATTTATAATTTCTTCTGAATATATTTTGGTAATTTTTTTAAAGCCACAACTGAATTTGTTTCTAAGTTAAGATTTAAACGCTGGCACGCTTTGACTAAACCCTCTCGGGAAAGTAAGTATTTTTTACTCTCCCAACGTGTTGTACCATACCTTATTCCCTGGCATTTTTGAATAATCCATTGAAGGCCTTGCCGACATTCGATAATTCGCCACTTACTAGAGATCATAAGAACTATATGGCGGTAATCTCCAGAGCTTTCCGAGCATTCTTTTCCTAGTCGAGTACGATGACTAGAACGTGGTGACCTGGAGGGGGTTATCAATCCAGATTATCTTTAAATATACTATTGGAATTTTTATCCAAAAAAACTTCCACCTCTTCAATCTTCCACCGTGACGCCCCCCCTATTTTTAGTGGTTTAGGCAGTATACCTTGGGAGACCCAACGCCAAATAGTTGAACGTGAGACCCTCAGTATCGATCCAAGATCACAATCAGTCAGTAATTGGTACTTCATTTTTAACCCTTTTGCTTATAACGCAATAATATTAATGGTTAGTTGAGCAACTTACACGGTAAGAACTTCGGGATGTTTTTAGCCTTTAAATTAAATCATAATACTTTAAACGTCCTAGCAAAGTAGGACGAAATTTTTTATAAGCTGCAAGGATAGTTTCCTCACTTACCTCTCGTTCCAAGGCAATTTTACCTGCAATTACCTCAAGGCTTTTGGGATGATAAGAATTACTTTCACCTAGGTATTCGGTAAGTACTGCAATAGCAAGGTCTTTCTGTTGAAGTCTTTTTTTATGGATAAGTTTCATAGGTTTACTACCTTGACCTTTCAAGGCCTCAAAACCAAAACATTCACCAAGAGAATTCTGAGGAGGAGCTTTTTTGTAGATGTTCCATCCCTCAACTAAAGGGGTAATGACATTGAGTGGTAGTGTGATAGTAACGCCTTGGTTGAAAACCTTAGGAAGAAAAGAAGAAAGTTTCTCACACGAAATTCCAGACTTAGCCAGTTCAGAATAGCAAGATAGGATTTCAAAAGACGCATATTTTCTGTTTATCCTTTTTTCTTTCAAATCTTCAGAGATATCCTGCAAATACCAAAACAAATGGGTGAACAACATTTGCAGTTTTCCGCAAAGTAACTTCCGTAAAGACTTTAAGATAGGCAACCGAAGTCGTGGAGGATTAGGCTTACGACCCACTAACGCGCAACTAATTTTATAACGCGCCTCGATTTTCCTAATACAAATTGGGTCCATTGATTAAGGAGCTCGCGACGCCTTTCCAAAAGCTCAGACCGTGCATAAGCCTGCTCGACGTAATTACCAACAGCGTGTGCAAGGCATAACTCTGAAACTTCTCGGTCTGCCCGTGCACTTTCTGACGCCCAAACCCTAAAAGTAGATCGGAAACCGTGGACAGTAAAATTAGAAAAACCCATTCGTCTTAGGAGTCCCATCATGGCTGCCTCAGATTGTACCTGACCACTGGGATTTGGAAAAATAAAATGTTGGTGCATACCTCTAAGTATTTCAAGTATTTTTAAGGCTTCATCTGTAAGTGGTACGCGGTGGGTTTTCCCCATTTTCATTCTTGAGCCAGGTATAGTCCAAATATTATTTTCGATCTCAGACCATCTTGCTTCCCGAACTTCAATTGGACGCGCTACTGTTAAAATACAAAATTGTAAAGATATTGCCGTTAGGGCATTTCGTTTGGTCAATGCTGAGTAAAAGGTAGGTAAATCCTTCCAATTCATAGACGGCATACGTCGAACTTTTGGTTTAATACGTGGTAAGGCCTTAGTAATACCATGAAGAGGGTTCTCTTTATGGTAATAATTAAATCCTTTTGCCCAATCAAAAATGGTAGAAAGGCGTTGCTTGAGTCGAGACGCAGTCTCATGCTTTTCTACCCAAATCGGAGTTAAAACCATGAGTATATCGGAGGTGGTTATGTCTTTAAGAAGTTTTTTTTCTAATTTTGGGTAAGCATATTTCCGCAAAGAGGCAATCCAGTTATTCTTATGTTTTTGATTGCGCCAGATCTTTGATTGGATAGCAAACACTTCCTCTGCTGCCATTTGAAAAGTAAATCGCTGACCCTTTAATTCCGAAATGGGATCCCCACCCATTCGCGCTATTTTAATATAATCACGTGCTTTATCGCGAGCCTCTGAAAGGGACACGATTCGATAAGAACCTAAACCAATATCTCGACGCCTTCCTTGAATGACTGTCCTTAACACCCAACTTTTGGCTCCAGATGACTTAACAAAAAGATGAAGACCTTGCCCATCTCCGTAACGACCAGGTAATTTAAGGCTTGCAATCCTACGAGCGTTTAATCCAGGCATCACCCTTTTCCGTTACCACATTAGTTCCCACAATTAGTATTAGATTATATAGGAAAGCATGCTACAAGGTAAGAGTAAAAATCTTCACGAACGCCTTATTTTATAAGGTAAATTGCACGAATTGTAACTATCCAAGAAAGGGGTTTGGTGGAGCCAAGGGGGATCGAACCCCTGACCTCTTGCATGCCATGCAAGCGCTCTCCCAGCTGAGCTATGGCCCCTTTTTTGACAGTAATACTAACCAAAAAAAAACAAATAAAAAGATAAAATTTATAAAATTATATGTATTTAATTTTCGTCTTCATCTTTATTTACATCTGTAATTACACCTATTGGAGATTCATCATCATCATCTTCTTCTAATAAATTGTCTTCTAAATCAATGGATGAATTAGTATCTTCTTCTAAATCTTCATCCAAAATAATATCCTCTGCTTCAATATCTTGAATCTCTGTTGTGGATGTTTGTGCTGAAGTCTTTTTTGAAGATGTCTCCTTAGGAGATTTTTTGAATACTTCCATTATAGATTCTAAACTGAATGTATGCTCGCAATTAGGACAAATTAAGGGATCTTTATTTAAATCATAAAAACGGGTATCACACTTAGGGCAGGTGCGTTTTTTCCCCCATGACACTTTAACCATCTATTTTCCTTTTGTAGTTTTTAAAATGATCTGCCACAACTATTAAGTGTTGTCAAAAAATTAAAGGTTTTTTTTTAAAAAATAATTTATTTCTGTTCGTATATTTTATTTCTGTTATAATTAATAGAGAAAAAAATTTTAATTTTTAATTTTATAATGACTTTTTACAGTACTGAATTTCAAAAACATATATATATATGTAGAAAAAATAATGTTCGTAGGTTATCTCTAAAAGTTTGTAAGATTACTGGTAAGATTTCAATTATTGCTCCTAAATTTTTATCAGAATCTGAAATTTATAATTTTTTTTTTGAATCGTGATTGGATACATGATCAAATAAATCAATGCTTAGTTCCTAAGATTGTAAAGGAGGGATTATTTCTTCCAGTTGAAGGGAATTTGTATGAGATAGTAGTCAAAAAAAACTGTTCCAAAATAAAATTTCATGAAAATAATCAAATCTTTATACCTGAAAATATTTCAAACATAGGAAAAGAGGTAAAAACGTTTCTTCTAGAATATTGTAAATCAATAATGATCCCAATAATATCAAAAAAATCCAATTTGATACAAAAAAAAATAAGAAAAATTTGTTTTAAAGATACTAAATCAAGATGGGGGTCTTGTTCATCGACAGGTTCAATAATGCTAAATTGGCGACTTATTATGGTTCCATCCTCTGTTTATACCTATGTTATAATTCACGAACTAGCCCATTTAGTTCATATGAATCATGGCCCATTATTTTGGAAGCTGGTTCAAGAATTATCACCTAATTATTCAAAGGATAAAGACTGGTTAAAAAAAAATAGTCAAGAAATAAGGAGGTATATTTTTTAAACTTAAATGTTGCTTGACAAAGAACATTCTTTGTGATCACAAATTTTTATGAATAAAGAAAATGCTTTAAATGATAAACCTTTACCAACGCATGAATTGGTATATAGGAGACTTAGATCAGAAATCCTTGGGGGTCTATTAAATCCTGGACAAGTACTAACTCTAAGGTCACTAGCAAAAAACTTTAATGTTTCAACAATGCCTGTTCGAGAAGCTGCAAGAAGGTTAGTAGCAGAAGGAGCTTTAGTAATTTCTTCTTCAGGTCGAATTTTTACTCCAAAACTTACCAATGAAAGAATTGAGGAACTTGCAAGTTTAAGAGCAATTTTGGAACCAGAATTGGCTTCTAAAGCACTTCCAAGAGTTTATGATTCACTAATTGAAAGATTAGTTTTAATAAATTGTAAAATAGAGGAGATGATAGTTAAAAAAGATGCTACTGGATATATTAAGAGTAATCTCGAATTTCATAGAACATTATATTTGAGAGCTCAAGCTCCAAGCACCCTTGCATTAGTTGAAACTATATGGTTGCAATATGTTCCAATGATGCGAGCTCTCTATGATGATACCTCAAAAAGTCAAGCCCCTAATCATCATAGAAAAATATTATCTACACTAAGAGCTGGAGATGAACCAGGCTTAAAATTAGCTGTAAGGGCAGATGTTACTAATGGATTAAGAATGTTAGTAGAAATGTAATTTAATTTAAGAATGTATAGCACCGTCTCCACATGCCAAAGCGGCTTCCCTTACTGCTTCAGAAAAAGTTGGATGTGCATGACAGGTTCTGGCCAAATCTTCTGCACTCGCCCCAAATTCCATCGCTACACATATTTCATGTATAAGATCGCCTGCTGCTGGACCAATTATATGACCACCTAGTATCCTGTCAGAATATTTATCACTTAAAATCTTAACAAAACCATCTGCAGCAAGAGCAGCTTTAGCTCTGCCATTTCCCATGAAAGAAAATTTACCAACTTTAAATTCTTTATTTTCTTTTTTTAATTGTTCTTCTGTTTTACCAACAAAGGCGACTTCAGGAGCTGTGTATATAACTGATGGAATTGTATCGTAGTTCAAATGACCTGCTTGACCCGCAAGCATCTCTGCAATAGCTATACCTTCGTCCTCAGCTTTATGTGCAAGCATAGGCCCAGAAATTACGTCTCCTATTGCATAAATTCCTTCAACATTTGTTTTTAAATTTTTATCAGTTACAATTTGACCCTGTTGATTTATTTCAATTCCAACTTCTTTAAGTTTAAGTCCTTTAGTAAAAGGTTTTCTTCCAGTAGACACCAATATAATTTCTGAATTAATTTTGTTAATTTTTTCACTTCCTTTTAATAAGTAATTTACAACATTATTATTTCTTAATTTTTTTGTACTTTGAACAGCAGCACCAAGAATAAATTTAATGCCTTGTTTACTTAAAATCCTTCTAAAGAATTTAGCAGTTTCTTTATCAAGACCAGGGGTTATTTCGTCAAGATATTCAATAACTGTAATATCTGTTCCTAATCTAGAGTAGACAGAACCTAATTCTAAACCTATAACTCCTGCACCTACTATTGTCATAGATTTAGGGATTTTTTTTAAGGATAAAGCTCCAGTAGAAGAAACAACAGTTTTCTCATCAATTTTTACACCTTTGAGATCAGAAGGTTCTGATCCTGTAGCTATTATTATTGATTTAGAATTAAAAGTTTTTCCATTAACTTCTATGACACCAGGTTCTTTTATAGAACCCCAACCTCTTATTAAATCTATTTTATTTTTTCTAAACAGAAATTCTATACCTTTTGTATTTTGGTTGACTATATCCGATTTATAATCAAGCATTTTTTCCCAGTTTACACTTGCTTTACCTGTTACAATTCCAAGTTTTGAAAATTTATGGTTTGTTTCTTCAAAAAGCTCTGAAGCATGTAACAATGCTTTTGAAGGAATACACCCAATATTTAAACATGTTCCACCTAATGTTTCTTTACTTTCGACACAAGCTGTTTTTAAGCCAAGTTGGGCACACCTTATTGCACAAACATAGCCACCGGGTCCTGAACCTATTATAATTACATCATAATCTTTCATTTTTACCTCACTTAAACATCCATAAGAAGACGATGTGGGTCTTCAAGCATTTCTTTTACTCTAACTAAAAAAGTAACTGCTCCTTTTCCGTCAACTATTCTATGATCGTAACTCAATGCTAGATACATCATTGGTTTAATAATTACATTTCCATTTATTGCTATAGGTCTTTCTTGAATTTTATGCATACCAAGAATACCAGATTGAGGGTAATTTAAAATTGGTGAAGACATTAAAGATCCGTAAACTCCACCATTAGAAATAGTAAATGTACCACCCTGCATATTCTCAATTGAAAGCTTACCTTCTCTTGCCTTCTTTCCTAATTCACCAATTGTTTTTTCAACATCTGCAAATCCCATTGAATCAGCATTTCTAACAATTGGGACTACTAAACCAGTAGGAGTTCCTACAGCAACTCCCATATTAATATATTTATGAAAAACTAAATCACTGCCGTCTATTTGTGCATTAACTTCAGGAACTTCTTTTAATGCATGGCAGCAAGCTTTTACAAAAAAGGACATAAAGCCTAATTTTACTTGATGTTTTTTTTCAAATACCTCTTTATACTTACTTCTAATTTCCATAACACTACTCATATCAATTTCATTGTAAGTAGTGAGCATTGCAGCTGTATTTTGTGCTTCTTTTAACCTTTTAGCTATGGTCATGCGTAATCTTGACATTTTAATTCGTTCAATTTGCTCATAATTATTTTCTTTTACATTTTGAACTGTTTCAGATGTTTTATTTGCAGAGTCATCCTTAGCCATTTCTGAAGTTAAGACATTTAAAACATCTTCCTTCATTATTCTTCCATCTCTACCTGTACCTAATAAAGTCTCCTCATTAATTTCATTTTCCTTCATAAGTTTTTTGGCGGAAGGAGCGTTTTCAATATCTTTGATTCTTTTATCATTTTTTGGGGCAATATTTTTTACTGATTTTTCAGTTTTTGTTTTTACAAATTCTCCTTCACTAACAATACCAAGAATTGCATCTAGTCCTACGGTATCACCTTCTTTGGCAATTATTTCTGACAATGTGCCTGAAACTGTAGATGGCACCTCTACAGTTACCTTATCCGTTTCTAGTTCGCATAACATTTCATCAATAGCTACAGTATCACCAGGACTTTTAAACCAAGTTGCCACTGTTGCTTCAGTAACACTTTCTCCAAGGGTAGGTACTTTTATTTCAGTCATTTTTTACCTCAATTAATAGTAAGAGCCTCGTTAATTATCGTTTCTTGTTGTTCTTTATGTTGTGTAGCCAAGCCAGTTGCAGGTGAAGCAGCAGCGGCTCTTCCTATAAACTTTGCTCTTTTACACTTTACATTAACTCTGTTAAATGACCATTCTAAATTAGGTTCAACAAATGACCAACCACCTTGATTTTTAGGTTCTTCTTGACACCATATAAACTCTGCGTTTTTAAACCTAGTTAATTCTTTGATAAAAGATAAAGCTGGAAATGGATAGAATTGTTCTAACCTTAACAAATATACATTAGAAATATTTCTTTTTTCTCTTTCTTCTAAGAGGTCATAATAGATTTTACCTGAGCATATAACAACTCTCTTAATTTTAGTATCTTTTACCAGCTTGGTTGAAGAATTTCCTTTTTCGGCATCGTCCAAAAGTATTCTATGGAAAGAAGATCCATTTATAAAATCTTTTTTATTTGATATGGCTCGCCTATTTCTTAATAGGGATTTTGGACTCATAATTACCAATGGTTTTCTAAAACTTCTGTATAATTGTCTCCTTAATATGTGAAAATAATTAGAAGGAGTTGTACAATTAGCGATAATCCAATTATCTTCCGCACATGCTTGTAAAAATCGTTCTAATCTAGCAGATGAATGTTCGGGTCCTTGGCCTTCATATCCGTGAGGGAGAAGCATAACTAATCCAGACATTCTTAACCATTTCTTTTCCCCCGATGATATGAATTGATCTATCATTATTTGGGCTCCATTTGAAAAATCTCCAAATTGAGCTTCCCAAATTGTTAATGAATTCGGTTCTGCCAAGGAATAGCCATACTCATAGCCTAAAACTGCATACTCAGATAGCATAGAATCTATCACTTCATAATGTTTTTGATTTTTTGAAATATTATTTAGAGGATAAAAGCGTTCTTCTGTTAATTGATCAATTACAGCACTATGCCTATGACTAAATGTTCCTCTGGTGCAATCTTGCCCAGATAATCGAACAGGATAACCCTCTGTCAATAGTGATCCAAAAGCCAGAGCTTCTGCAGTAGCCCAATCAATATTTTTACCTAAAGATAATTGTTTTTGCTTATTATCTAGCATTCTTTTAACGGTCTTGTGTGCATTAATGTGATTTGGTATTTTTGTCAAAGCTTGTCCCACTTCTTTAAATTTTTCAATTGAAATAGAAGTTTTTCCTCTTTGATACTGCCCATCCTTTATAACGGATTCCTTAGTATATTTACCAAGACCAGACCATTTGCCATCCAACCAATCTGCTTTATTGGGTTTATAACTTTTTGAAACTTCGAACTCTTTAGAAAGAAATTTCTGAAAACTAATTTTTAAGTCTTCGATCTCACCTTCTGGCACCAAACCTTCCTTGTTCAGTTTTTCAGAATATTTTTGAAGAGTAGTTTTATGCTTTTTAATTTTTGCGTACATTTTGGGCTGCGTAAACATAGGTTCGTCACCCTCATTATGACCAAATCTTCTGTAGCAGAAAACGTCAATAACAACATCTTTATGAAACTTTTGTCTAAATTCAGTCGCTACTTTTGCTGCATGTACCACAGCTTCTGGATCATCGCCATTAACATGAAAAATTGGAGCTTCTACCATCAAAGCTATGTCAGTAGGATATGGTGAAGATCTGGAATTATGTGGCGCAGTAGTAAATCCAATTTGGTTATTTACTATTATATGTATAGTTCCACCAGTTTTATGTCCCTTAAGTCCTGATAAACCAAAACATTCAGAAATAATTCCCTGACCGGCAAATGCTGCATCACCATGTAGTAGTACTGGTAAAACTTGCACTCTATTTTCGTCATTCAGTTGATTTTGCTTTGCCCTTACTTTTCCTAAAACAACAGGATTTACAGCCTCTAGGTGACTTGGGTTTGCTGTGAGAGATAAATGTATTTTATTACCATCAAATTCTCTATCAGAAGATGCGCCTAGGTGATACTTGACATCACCCGAACCTTCTACATCCTCCGGTTTATAACTACCTCCTTGAAACTCGTTAAATATGGCCCTATATGGTTTTCCCATAACATTTGCAAGAATTGATAAACGACCTCGATGAGGCATTCCAATCACAATTTCTTTTACACCTAAATTACCACCCCTTTTTATAATTTGTTCCATTGCAGGTATAACAGCCTCTCCTCCGTCTAGGCCAAACCTTTTTGTTCCCATATATTTAACATGTAAAAATTTTTCAAATCCCTCTGCTTCTATAAGTTTATTAAGAATTGCTTTTCTTCCTTTTTGAGTAAATTCTATTTCTTTTCCCAAACCCTCAATTCTTTCTTTTAACCAGGCTGATTCTTCTGCATTTGAAATATGCATGTATTGTAGTGCAAAAGTACCGCAGTAAGTTTTTTTTACAATTTCTGATATTTGATTCATTGATGCTTCTTGAAGTCCTAGAACATTATCAAGGAAAATCTTTCTATCCATATCTTCTTCAACAAATCCATATGTTTTTGGATCTAAAGCAGGATCTATTTTCTTTATTTCGTAGGTGCTCAAAGGATCTAGATTGGCAGCTAAATGTCCTCTCACCCGGTAAGCACGAATAAACATTAAAGCTCTTATGCTATCAAGAACGGATGTTTTTATTTCAGATATTCCCAATCTGGTATTTTTATTTATCTTGAGATCACTAGATTCAAGCCACTGTCCATCAAAAGAAGCTATTTCATCTGTTATATTGTTTGGAGGCCAATCTTTTCTAAACCATGAAGGTTTAATTTGTAATTCTTCTTCCTGAGTATTTGAAATTTGTTTAGAAAGGCTTTGGAAAATTGTTGCCCATTTTTGGTCTAATTTTTGAGGATTGGATTGATAAATTTCATACATCTTTTCAATGATATTTAGACTATTAAAATCCAGGGATTCTAATATCTCTGTTGCATTATTTATAATTTTATTCATCCTTTGCCTTCGATTCTATAACTAAAGTTAAAAATTTTTAATAGCAGAACTAATTGCAGTTCCAAGTTCACCAGGGCTCTCTGTAACTATAATACCTGCGGACCTCATTGCTTCAATTTTATCAGAGGCTCCACCTTTACCTCCAGCGACAATTGCTCCTGCATGGCCCATTCTTCTGCCTGGCGGAGCAGTTATGCCAGCAATAAATCCAGCTATAGGTTTCGCTCTTCCATTTTTTCTCTCATCTTTGATAAATTGAGCAGCTTCTTCCTCAGCTGTACCTCCAATTTCTCCAATTAAAACAATACTTTCCGTTTCAGGATCAGTTAAAAATAATTCAAGGACATCTATATGCTCTGTTCCTTTTATAGGATCTCCCCCAATCCCTACACATGTAGATTGTCCTAATCCAATTTCTGTTGTTTGAGCAACAGCTTCATAAGTTAGGGTACCAGATCTTGAAACCACACCAACACTTCCTTTTTTGTGGATATGTCCAGGCATGATACCGATCTTGCATTCTTCAGGTGTAATTACACCGGGACAATTAGGACCAATCAATCGTGATACTGAACCGTGTAAAGCTCTTTTGACTCTAACCATATCTATCACAGGTATTCCTTCTGTAATACAAACAATCGTTTCTATCTTTGAATCTATAGCTTCCAGTATTGCATCTGCTGCAAATGGTGGGGGTACATAAATTACGGTAGCATTAGCTTTAGTTTTTAATTTAGCATCATAGACGGTATCAAATACAGGTAAGTCTAAATGTGTTTCACCACCCTTTCCAGGCGTAACTCCACCAACCATGTTTGTTCCATATTCAATGGCTTGTTTAGAGTGGAAAGTTCCCTGCGAACCAGTAAATCCCTGACAAATCACTTTTGTGTTTTTATTTATAATAATTGACATTTAACGCCCTTTCACTGCAGTAACAATTTTCTTTGCAGCATCAGAAAGATTATCTGCAGCAATTACATTCAAACCACTTTGATTGATAATATCTTTGCCTTTATCTACATTTGTACCTTCAAGTCTGACTACCAAAGGTACTGAAAGACCTACATTTTTAACCGCCTCGACTACTCCTTCAGCAATAACATCACACCTCATAATTCCACCAAAAATATTGACTAAAATTCCCTTAACATTCTTGTCAGAGGTTATAATTTTAAAAGCTTCTGTAACCTTTTCTTTGGTGGCGCCGCCACCAACATCTAAAAAATTTGCTGGTTCAGACCCAAATAATTTTATTATGTCCATCGTTGCCATTGCTAATCCTGCACCATTAACCATACAACCAATTTCACCATCTAAAGCAATATAATTTAAATCAAATTTAGATGCTGCTAGTTCTTTTGGATCTTCTTCAGTTTCGTCATGAAAAGCAACTACTGAAGGTTGTCGATACATGGCATTACTATCAAATCCCATTTTACAATCTAGACATATCAATTTTTCATCTTTTGTGAGAATTAGTGGGTTTATTTCCAGCATTTCACAATCTTTTTCACTAAATAATTTAAACAGAGTTTGAACTAAATATACGCATTGTTTAATCTGTTTGCCTTTTAGACCTAAAGCAAATGCAACTCTTCTTCCGTGAAAGCCGGACAGTCCTGAAGCTGGATCAACTGTAAATTTAATGATTTTTTCAGGTGATTTGGCCGCAACTTCTTCTATATCCATACCACCCTCTTTAGAAGCTACAAAGGCTATTCTTGAAGTAGATCTATCTATTAAAACAGCCAAATAAAACTCTTTAGCTATTTGACAACCTTCTTCGATGTAAATTCTACGTACTTCTTTCCCATCATTTCCAGTTTGTTTTGTTACTAGAGTCCTACCAAGCATTTTTTGTGCTTCTTCTGCTGCATCAGATGCTGATGAGGCAAGTCTAACCCCACCTTGATTTCCAGCACTTTCTTCAATAAATTTACCTTTACCTCTTCCTCCAGCATGTATTTGGGCTTTAACTACCCAAAGTGGTCCATCTAGTTCTCCCGCTGCTGTTTTTGCTTCTTCTGCTTTGTAAATTATTCGACCATCTAAAACAGGGATTCCATATTTTCTTAAAAATTGTTTTGCCTGGTATTCATGAATATTCATACTTACACCTTAAAATTAGTAAATTTAATTTTAATTATTAAAACTAATCTTTGCAGTGATTTAAAAAATTTTGAAGTGATTTTTTAAAAAAAAGTAAAAATCAAACAAAAAAATTAATTTTGTGATCACATACAATTTAATGTGATCACAAATTTATTTTTTATCATTTAATTTAGATCCATATCAATTTTTTTACAGTCTTGAATGAGTTTTTGAACAGATTCTACAGATTTAGAAAAATTTATTTTCTCTATTTCATCAAGATTTATTTCAATTATTTTTTC
>CACOBR010000015.1 GCA_902625475.1 uncultured Alphaproteobacteria bacterium | reverse complement strand
AAATCTAAATCAGGAATTTTCTTTGTTAAATCTTCTACAGCAGATAAGTTGATTGAAGCATCTTCTCTAATTGCAGTATGAGGACAACCTCCTGTTTCAATACCTCTTATTCTTTCTAATGGAAGAACTTGTTTTCTCATTAAATATTCTGCATCTTCTGCTGTATAGATATCATTAGTAATTACTGCCATGGAATAGTTTGAACTTAAATTTCTACATAGCATTTCAGTTAAACTTGTTTTACCCGCACCAACTGGGCCACCTATTCCTACTTTTAAAGGTAAACCTTTTATCATAACTAACTCCACTAATTACTAAAATTTTTTCACTAGGATTTAAATAACCTTACTTTAAGAGTTTCATGTTTCATAGAAGCTAAATCTGCAAGAATACATTTATTTTTCATATCACATATATTTGATTTAAGTGCTTGTTTTGAAACTTCATCAATTAAAGGAAACAAATCAAATAATAATTTTTGTGCCTCTGTTTGGCCAAGTGGAATAAGTCTAGTGGAAGCATTTATGAGATTTGACATGAAACTGTGCGCATAAAGTGGAAGAATATATTCCAAAGAAATCCTTTCTAATTTGGAAATATATCCCACTATAATAGGAAGGGGCATAGGTTGAAAATCAGATCGATTAATAGATGATATAATTTTAGAAAAAGCTTTTCCCATTTCTATTGTTTCGTTATACCTCTCTTTACTTTGTGCAAATGCCTTTGCAGTTTCCGACAAATGATTAAGAGCATTTTCTTTAGCTTTATATGCCTCACAAAATAATATTAAATCATTCCAAACAGATCCATATTGTAAAATATCTGATAACCAATTGTACAAATCATAAGATCTTGAAATATTTCCCACAGAAATTTCAAATTCCAAACCATGAGAATATGCAAAGGCTCCAACTGGAAAACTAGGAGACAACCAGGCCATAACTTTATGATATTTGGAATTAATGTTTGTGTCCTGATGTTCTGGTCTCACCATATGCACCTCCCTCAGGATTAAAAGGCTGATATATAACTTCAACAACTAATCCTAAATTTTCTAGCATTTCTTTTATTACATGATCATAATGAAGAGTAAGACTTTCTATATTTATCTCACAGGGCAAATGTCTATTACCAATATGCCATGCACCTTTCATAACTAATAGCTGATTATTAGAAGTAGCTTTCATTAATTTTTCTGGAGCTGCAATTATTTGCAGAAGCTTTCCGTCATCTAATTCAATAAAATTCCCAGTCCTCAGTTCAGTAGTTTTTTGTAAATCTAGCAAAAATTCTAAACCATTATCGCTTTTCATTATTATCCTTCGTTTATATCTATCATCATATGTCAAAGTAATAGTGTCAAAAGGTTTGATCTTATTTAAATCTACAAAATATTTTATTTTATATGCTTTTTGCATATCCTACCATTGTATCAAAAGTGATTGATTATTAATATAAAAAGTATCTTTGAGCCATTGGTAATTCAGATGCCGGGTCACAAGTTAAAATTTCGCCATTAGCTTTTACCTCATAAGTTTCTGGATCAACCTCTACTATCGGGCACAAATTATTATAAACCATATCGGACTTATTTATACTTCTAGTATTTTTTATTGGAATAGTTTTTTTTCTTAATTCAAGATTACTTCCTATATCCCTTTCAAAACTGGCCTGAGACACAAATGTTACCGCTGAATTTTCCAAGGACCGGCCAAAGGCCCCAAACATTTCTCTTGAATAAACAGGTTGAGGAGTAGGGATTGAAGCATTAGGGTCTCCCATCTGAGCACAAACAATACTACCACCTAATAATACCATTTCAGGTTTTACACCAAAAAAAGCAGGATTCCATAAAACTATATCAGCTCTTTTGCCTTCAGTTATACTTCCAATTTCATTACTTATACCGTGTACTATTGCTGGGTTGATAGTATATTTTGCCAAGTATCTTTTAACTCTTATATTATCATTTTCTCCCTTTTCTTCTTTTAAACGTCCTCGTTGGACTTTCATTTTATGAGCTGTCTGCCATGTTCTAATAATAACTTCCCCAACTCTCCCCATCGCCTGACTGTCTGAAGCAATAATTGAAAAGGCCCCAAGATCGTGAAGAATATCTTCTGCAGCAATTGTTTCTTTCCTAATTCTGCTTTCTGCAAAAGCTATATCTTCTGGAATAGATTTATCTAAATGATGACATACCATAAGCATGTCTAGATGTTCTTCAAGCGTATTCACAGTATACGGTCTGGTTGGATTTGTAGAACTTGGTATTACATTTTTTTCACCACATACTTTAATTATATCTGGAGCGTGACCGCCTCCTGCTCCTTCTGTATGAAAAGCATGGATAGTTCTGTTGTTTATGGCCTTCACAGTAGTTTCTACATAACCACTCTCATTCAAAGTATCTGTATGTATCATGACTTGTACATCTAGATTATCAGCAACAGTTAAACAATTATCAATTGCAGCTGGAGTGGTACCCCAATCTTCATGAAGTTTTAGAGCACAAGCACCTGATAAAATCTGTTCCTCAAGAGCTGCAGGTAAACTTGCATTTCCTTTACCAGCAAAAGCTAGATTCATTGGAAAAGCATCAGCAGATTGTAACATTCTTCCGATATGCCAACTACCAGGAGTACAAGTTGTAGCTAAAGTTCCATGTGCTGGCCCTGTTCCTCCTCCCAACATGGTTGTAAGACCAGAATGTAAAGCATCATCAATTTGTTGTGGACAAATAAAATGGATATGTGAATCAAATCCACCAGCAGTCAAAATTTTACCTTCACCAGCAATAACTTCAGTGCCAGGACCAACAATTATATTTACATTTGGCTGCACATCAGGATTACCTCCCTTTCCAATTTTATAAATCCTACCATCAAGTATGCCTAAATCAGCTTTATAAATTCCAGATATATCTAAAATTAAAGCATTTGTAATTATAGTATCAACTGCTCCTTCATTTCTTGTAATTTGGGACTGTCCCATACCATCTCTTATGACTTTTCCACCACCAAATTTAATTTCTTCACCATATGTTGTATAATCATCTTCAACTTCAATTATCAATTCTGTATCAGCTAGTCTTACTTTGTCGCCCTTGGTAGGACCATACATATCAGCATACAGAGATCTTGGGATTTTATTTGACATTATAAACTCCCCATAACTTTTGCATTAAATCCATAAATTTTTTTATTACCTCTGAATTCTATTAAACTGACATTTTTTATTTGACCAGGTTCAAATCTAACTGCTGTTCCGGACGGTATATTTAACCGGCATCCATACGCTTTTTTTCTATCAAATTTTAAGGCTTCATTTGTTTCGGAGAAGTGAAAATGACTACCAACCTGTATGGGTCTGTCACCTGAATTAGATACATTTAATTCAAATGATTTCATTTCCTGATTTAATATTAAGTCCCCTTCTAAGGTAATAATTTCTCCTGGTTTCATTATTTTTTGTCCTTTCTTATAGGATAGTGCACGGTAACTAACTTAGTTCCATCTGGAAAGGTGGCTTCTACTTGGACATCTTTAATCATATCTGCGATACCATCCATACATTGATGCGCCTTTAAAACCTTTCCACCTTCCTCCATTAATTTCGAAACTGATTTCCCTTCTCTAGCACCTTCAATTACAAAATCTGTAATTAAAGCTATAGCTTCAGGATGGTTTAGCTTAATCCCCCTATCTAAACGATTTCTAGCAACCATTGCTGCTAAGCTTACCAACAACTTGTCTTTTTCTCTTGGTGTTAAGTACATTTTTTAAACCTTATCTTTAAATACTTAATGATCTAGGGATATTTGATTTATCACCGACTAATAATATTAAAATTTCCTCAATAGTTTTTTTAAACTCTATAGTATTATTAGCTAATGCTCTCAAATATATGAAATCATTCCAACAACTAGCTTCTCCAAATATGTTTTCAGTAGATATTATATTTCTCATTTTATTGAGATAATTATTTGAGTTTTTGGATACATATACAATGTTTAATAGTGATCTATAATCACCCAAATTTGTTTTTCGGTACATAATTTTTTTATCTTCAAATAAAAAATTTTCAGCAAATATCAATTTTTCATCTCTTTTGATACGCCACTGATCAAAAAAAAAGCAATCTGCGTCTAACTCACCACTCGCCAATCGACCAAAAACAACATTTTCCACAATAAGTAGTTTACTAGAAGTTTTAATATTAAATTCTAAATTCCTTTTAAATTTTGAGTTATCAAACAATATTGTTTCTTTTGGACACCAAAATAGTGTAGAGTCATAACCTATATTTATAATAGATTTCAGATGGCTTAATTCACCATCTGATCTATATACTTTTTCAGAAGCTTGAGTGGTTACCCAAGTCTTTGTTTTGTTATAGGCATTTACTTCAACTGATAAGTAATCTCCCCCAACAATTCCTCCCCCAGTATTTATTAAAACTGCTTCAGCAAATTTAGATTTTGCTTTAGGAATTAATACCTTCAAAGAACCAGATTGATGAAGATCGCAAATTGAAGTTTCTTCATCATTATTCAAAAACGAAATTTCTAACTTACCTCTTGCTCTCTGAAATTTTTTTAAACTTTTTAAATGTTTATTTTTTTTTATCACTTTAAATAATTAAATTTTTGCGTTTTCTATCTAGATTGCTCATGATATTCTTTATTAGGGCGCATTTCGACTGCACTTGCTACTCTATTTGTCATGTTAAAGAAACCTGCTACGTTGGCAATATCCCATATATCCCGGTCATTAAAGCCAACATCCCGAAGTTTTTGCCTATCCTCTTCATTGATATCTGAACTATTTTTGGTTATTTTTTCAGTGAATTCTAACATTTTTCTTTGTCTAATTTCCAAAGGCGCCATTTTATAGTTCATTACAATCATTTCACCTAAAATAGGATTTTTAGATAGTTCTCTAACAGCCGCTCCATGTGCTACTAAACAATAAAAACACTTGTTTATAGATGATACCGTAACAGCAATCATTTCTCTTTCTAATTTTGAAAGGCCACTCTCTGATAACATCAACTCATTATAAATAGAAGTAAATGCATCTAATTTATTTATATCAAAGGCATATGCCTTTAATACATTCGGGATCATACCCAACTTTTCCTGACATATGTCAAAATATTTTTTTGTTGCCTCTGGCAATGGATCAACCATTTTTAGATCAAGTGCAGTAACTTTTTCAGATGAATTCATTTGTGTACCTCTTAAAAAAAACTATTATTAATATCTTCTACTGATCAATAAATAATTTCAATAATTAGATGTTAAAATCTATCTTTTGAGTGATCCTAAAAAAGTTTTAGGGTAATAAGATTATAGAACCTTCTGTCTTACCTGACTCTATTGCCTCATGAGCTTTGACAGCATCTTTTAGTTTAAATTCAAAATTTACATTAGATTTAATTGTTCCTTTAGAAATCGCTTTAAATAAATCACTTGCAGCCCATTCTAAATCATTGCGAGTTGCTAGATAATGCATAATAGCGGGTCTAGTTATGAAAAGTGATCCGCGACGTCCTAGATCTTGAATAACATCTATTGGATCAGGAGGACCAGATACATGCCCATAAGCTGCACACATTCCCATAGGTTTTAAACTATCTAAAGATTGCTGCAGTGTATCTTTGCCAATTGCTTCATAAACTACATCACAACCTTCACCATTTGTAACCTCTTTAACTACCTTTACAAAATTTTCACTGGAACGAATAATTGGATAGTCACACCCAGCCTCTTTTGCTAGTTCTGCTTTAGCTTTTGTAGATACCGTACCAATTATAGTCGCCCCTATAGCTTTAGCCCATTGACATAAAATTAAGCCCATACCACCAGCTGCAGCATGTATTAAAACAGTGTCATTCTTTTTAACCTTATATGTTCGATGTAAAAGATATTGGGCTGTCATACCTTTCATCAAAATTGATGCTACTTCTTTATCATCAAGTTCAACCGGTAAATGTAACAATTTATCAGCAGGATAGTTTCTAAATTCAGAATAACTTCCAAGTGGTGGTATACCATATGCTACTTTATCACCAATCTTAAAATTTTTTACATCCTGACCTATTTCATCAATAATCCCAACACCCTCAAAACCAATTACAACAGGAGGTTTAGATACTGGCCATGGATGAGAAATTCCAGCTCTATGATAAGTATCTGCAAAATTCACACCTATTGCTGTATGCCTAAGTCTTACTTCACCTACTTCTGGATAACTTAAAGGCCAATCTTGCCATTTCATCGAGTTAGGTGGCCCTAAATTATGAATGACTTGTGCTTTATTAGACATAAGTAAATATAATGTGACTGGTAAATATTTTATAAATTAGTAGTTTACAACTTTAAATTTAAAATTTCTAGTCCAGCACTTCTTCGACTTTACTCATTAAATTATAGGTCAAGGTGTAGTATTTATTACTTATTGGAATTTCGGCATACTCACCAGGAAATAAAATACACTTGACACCTGCTTTCAATGCACAATTTTGATTAACTACTGTATCCTCAATGACTATCGCTTCATCTTCTGCTAAATTTAAAAAATCTAAAGCATATTGATAAATTTCAGGATCAGGTTTTGGCTTTTCTACGTTTTTATTTGAAGTAATTAAATCAAATACTGAAAAATCTAACTCATCAATAATTGCAGATTTTATAACATTAATATTCGACTCAGAAGTAGTGCTAATAAAACCAAGCTTTAAAGAATTATTCTTAGCATAACGAATTACATCAATAACAGTTGGCCTTAAATATAATGTTCCAGGAATTAATTCGGTAAAAAACTTTTCTTTGTAGAAATGTATTGATTTTATCTTGTCCTCAGAAAGAGCATTATTAGCAAATTTTCTTATTCTTTTTAAACCACCAGGTTCTGATAATAAATTACAGTAAGTAGCTGTATTCCAGTACCAGTCAACCCCAACTTTTTCAAATGCTAAGTTATAACTTTTTCTTTGAATTTCTGATGTTTCTACTAAAGTACCTATAGATCCAAAAAAAATTGCTTTCATATAAGAATTACTTCCATTTGTTTGTAAATTATAGTACTTTAATAACATGTATAAACTATAAATGCATACGTTTGCAATTTATTTTTTTGTAATAACTTTAAAAGTCATGAAATCAAAGCAGCACCCTCTGATAGAGTACTTAACTTTGCATATGCTATTTCTGGATCAACTGCGCCAAAACCTGCAAAAGTACCAAATCCACAGTCAGTTCCAGCAACAACTCTATCTTTACCAACTATACCAATAAAACGTTCAATCCTTTGACGAACTAGCTCTGGGTGCTCAACAAAATTAGTTGTTGTATCAACAACACCAGGCACTAAAATTTTATTGTCTGGTATTTCAGACTTCCTGTTTTTAAATACCTCCCATTCGTGTGCGTGTCTAGGATTAGATGTTTCAAACAAAAGAAATTGAGCTTTTGCTTTCATTAATGTTGGAAAAACTTTATTCATGTCAATGTCACAGCAATGCGGACCTTCATAATTTCCCCAACAAATATGTACTCTTACTTTTTCTTCGGGAATATCTCTGAGAGCATAATTGAGTGTTTCAACATGTAACTCTGCAATTTTTAAAAATTCCTCATCGCTTAATTCATTAAATAACATATGTCTGCTTAAAGCTAAATCAGGACAATCCAGTTGAAGATATAAGCCTGATCCTGTGATTGTTTCGTATTCAGTTTTCATTACATCTGCAAGTGCAGCTAAATATTCTTCTCTTGAAGTATAGAATTGGTTTTGTAAAAATAATGAGATTACACCAGGAGAAGCGGCATTCATGAAACCTCTTGATACATTGTGCATTTTCATTGCAGTCTTTAGATTGAAAATATCCTTATTCAAATCAACCTGACCTTTAGATGAAACTCGTTCAGTACACATTGGCCTAGCATATGTTGGCGTTCCACCATCATCAGCTAAACGTTTTAGAAAACTTGGAAACATCTTTAAATCAGCAGGTGGATTACGTGGACTGTCACCTGAAAAACCATTATATCTATCTTTAACATATGTAGCATAACTTATTTTTGATGTCTCACCATCACTAACAATATCAACTCCAGAGTCAACTTGCTTTTTAACAGTTTCAAGTACTGCTTTATTCATTACATTATCAAATTCATCTTGATTATATTTTTGATTATTCTCACGAGCAAAAATAAAATCTACTACTTCCTGTTTTCTTGGTAGGCTACCAACGTGGGTTACAGATATTTTATTCAACTTGACCTCCATTAATATATTTCATTTTAGCAACCATTTATTTAAAATTTTATTAAGATATAATGGTTGCTCTAAAGTAGGTAAATGAGCAGCATCAGGTATGATTTCTAAAGTGGAATTTTGTATTAAACTCTCCATTTCCCTATGAACATCTATAGGACATAAACGATCGTATCTTCCACAAATTATAAGAGACGGGACATTAATATTTTTGAGAGTTTCTTTATAGTTTTGGCGTGTAGTCAATGCTTTTGATTGATTAATAAAAATTTCCTTTCCTAAATCTTTAGCCATTTTTAAACATAATTCTAAAATCTGTTGATTATTTTTATTTTTAATAAGATAGTTTTGAAGAATCTGTTTCTTCATAACAGCTTCTAACTTCCCTTCATTTACTAAATTGATTTGTGGAATTCTCTTTGACTTGATTTCTGACGTTTCTGATTTGAAATTTGTATCCATTAAAACAATCTTCATCACTCTCTCAGGTACCTTTTTAATAATTTCCATTGCTAAGATACCTCCCATAGATAATCCAATTAAAGTAAATTTTTTGGGTAGTTGGCTTAGAATTTCGAATGAAATTTTTTCAATTGAATCCGAATGACTCGCAGGAGTTATGCAAACTAGATATTGTTTAGAAAACTCATTAATTTGGGGCTGAAATAATCTTGAGTCACACATCATTCCAGGAATGAATACTAGTGGATATTTCATTTATTGTTTTACAGTTGGTCCAGCTTTGTCATCAGTATTTCTTACCCTATACATAGAAGACTCCCCCGTCATATTTGGGGAGATAGATCTTTCACACATTGGAGGAACCAATACTGTGTCACCAGGATTAATTACAGTTTCTCCACTATCCCATTCAAATTTCCAATGACCTCTTACTGGCATTAATATTTCATATTTTTCTGCAAAATAATTGTTTGATGAAATAGAGTTTCGGGATATGAAATCTACCTCAAAACCAGGCTTGTCGTATAAAACACCATTATGTCCAATAACATTAACTGGCTGATTATCTGAAAGTGCCATAAGATCCCAATACCGTGCTACATAAGATGGAACTACATCACTTGTTTTTAATTCTGGAAAATCTAATAATTCTTTATCAGATAGTATAGGCATTTCTTTCATACCATCTGGTAAAGATTCTCCTTTTTTTGTATCATAAAGTCTTCCATTTTCAGAAAGCAATAAGCCATGACTTGCAGCATCTTGAATAACTTGGGGTGCCCAAATCACACCTCCTCCAGCATCATCACCTCCTAATATTGCCATTAACATACCATAATCAGATCCTATATTTTCAAATCCTCTAAATATACCCGTTGGGATATTAAATATATCTCCTTCTTCCAGTGTTACTTCACCCGCATTTCCAGTTATTCCCCAAAAAAATCTCCAACGACCCTTTAATACAAAGAATACCTCAGCTGTTCGATGAGAATGCAAACTATTTCTACATTTTGGTGGTTGTCCTGCTGCACCAATGTTAAAACCTACTTTTTCAGTAAGGTGTACATGTTGATCCGGACTTTCTGAAACACCACCACCGAGGATAGTAAAATTTTCTTTTTGATTTGAACCTGGCGTATGAGCATCAATAAATGCAGTTTTACAAGGTTGAAGATTTCCATAACGAACAATATTTTTTTCCATATCATTTTGATTCATCAAATTCTCCTTTAATTAATAAATTTCTCCTGTATGGATTAAAATTTGTTTCCATACAGAAATATAATCAAACAATGTGAATTCTCTGCGAATGCCATAGTGACCAAATTCAACATGTGAAGCACCTAGAATACATACATTTGCACCAGTTGGAGGTCCAAACACACCCCAACCATCATGTTTTCCATTTAAAATCCATCGAATGGCCGCTCTAGGTGGCATTTTATTTTCATTAAGTCCAATTTGATGACAAATTATAAATTCAGAACTAGGAAATGAAGATCTTAAACCCATCCAGAAATTATCAACTCCACCATGCGAGATATCACTAACACCACCAGCATATTCTAAATTTACAGCTCTATCATATTCTTTTGAAATAACTGAAAAATCAGCAGACATAATGCAATTTAAAGTATTAGAAAAAAGCTCCCCCCATTCATTATCATTGCCTTTTCCTTCATAGGGTCCTTTAACGTCATTATCATATGTATATGGTTTAACACATTTTTCTGGTCCACCTTCCCTAGAAATTAAATCACGGGCAAAATCTTTTGGATCCCAATCTAATTGCTTTACTATTGCCCCTTGATCTCTGATTAACCACTCGTCGTCAATCTTATTATTTTTTGCATGACAATCAGCAATTATTCTATATTTCAATTTTCTACCAGAAGGACTACCATATATGCCAGGGTTATTATGCGTTGCAGTAGATTGGATACGATGGGAACTTAGCATTCCTGAATTAGGACTACCAGACCATATTACATCTTCACCATATAAAGTCCTATCAGGAAATTCGGCGAGTGTAGCCATAGTTGCGTCTATAACTCTTTTATTTCCAATTACGATAGAACTAGGCGATCTTACAATTATATTTTTATCATAATAGTTATGTAATGAAGCTATATTTCTACCTTCCCAAATTTCTTTCGTAATCCCTATTATATAGTCTGGAAAATTTTTAAATTTTGAGTCAAATCCCTTCATTTTTAAAACCTTTCGGTAAAATGGTAGATCCCCTGATTATAAGAGGACCATCTAAAGTAATTTTTTGCGGTTTGATTTCTTCATGCTCAATTTTTTTTAATAATAGATCTACTGTTTTTTGAACCATTTTATCAACTGGTTGTTGAACAGTTGTTAAATTAAAAGATGGCCAAGAAGCTGCTGGAACATTATCATAACCAACTATTGATACATCCTCTGGAATTCTAAAACCTAACTCATAACGTAATGTATCCATGACAGCGAATGCCATATGATCATTAGCAACAAAAACAGCATCGGGAGGATTTTTAAGAAACATTTTTCTTGTCGCTTCTTTAGCCTCCTCTATAACAAAGTTACCAACTTTTCTGTTATAAAGTTTTATTCCGTAGTGTAATAATCCGTATTTAAAACCTTTTTCACGATCTCTCTGTGTGGATGCTCCTTCCCATCCTGCAATATATCCGATTTTTTTGTGACCTAATGATAAAAGGAAATCAGCTATTTTCTTACCGCCTGTAATATTATCACATGTAACAGATGACATTTTAGAAAGATCCTGAGTTCTATTAAATAATACCATAGGAATTCCAGCACTTGTACACCTATTTGTTAAATTTGATGACATAGATACAGACGCTGTTATTATGCCATCAACTTGATAATCAAGAATTTCCTCAATTACCCTCTCAATACTTTGCATATTCTTTCCAGCCATAAATATTAATGCGTGATAACCTCTTGACTGCAATGCATTAGATAGTTTTTCAAGTGCCTGTGGATAAAATTGATTATCTAAATAAGCTACAACTATACCTATCATCCTACTTTTGCCTGAGACCATTGCACGAGCCAAAACATTAGGCCGATATCCTAGATCACTAGCAGCTTTTTTGACTCGTTCTATAGTACTTTTTGAAGCAGAAGCCCCTGGTGTAAAAACTCTACTTACAGCAGACTGAGAAACACCAGCTAATTTGGCAACTTCTGCAGAAGTAATTTTTGTATTACTCATCCAGCTGTCCAACCCCCATCAACCAATAAAGAAGATCCGGTTACTAGGCTTGAGGCATCAGAAGCAAGATAAACAACTGCACCCATTATATCTTCTACCTTTCCAATTCTTCCAATTTTTATTTTTTGTTCTATCCATTTTCTATTTTTTGGTATTTCAAATGTTTCTTTTGTCAAATCTGTCAAAATGAAAGTAGGACATATTGTGTTGACTCTAATATTGTGATTACCAAATTCAATTGCCATTGATTTAGTAAAACCTTCAACTGCGTGTTTAGATGCACAATAAACAGCTCTTTCATGACCGCCTACTAGCCCCATTTGTGAGGATATATTTATTAATGAACCTTTTTTCCTTTCCGAAATTATTTTTTTCGCAACAGATTGAGTTAAAAAATAAGCACCCCTCAAATTTGTATTAGTTACTAAATCAAAATCATGGGATAAAGTACTTAAAGCAGAAGAATGTTTTGCTATGCCAGCAGAATTTACTAAAATGTCAAAGGTCTCTAGTTTAGAAATAGTATCCGAAGTTTTTTTAATATCATTTATATCTAACTCTATAATTTTAACTTCAAATTCTTTTTTTTCCATCTCATGTGATATAATTTTAAGCTTGTCTTTTCTTCTTGCTGCTAGAGTAACTTTTGCACCATGTTCCGCAAGTGCTACAGCACAAGCTGTTCCTATACCTGAAGACGCGCCTACTATTAAAGCTGACCTATCTTTCAACGAAAATGATGGCATTTTTGGTAATTCCATAATTTATTGATCCTCTATACTTGGAATTGATCCTAAATTCCTAGCCTTATTAAATTCATTTAGCCTTTCAAAAACATTAATACCTATTTGATTATAAACATCCAACAAATCTACGAGCACCCAATTTTCTCTTATTAAACCAGACTCTAATCGCCAAAAATCTAAGCTTTTTAACCTGATCTCCTTATTTACTGGTGCGATTCCTAACCAACCATCATTTGTTAAATTCATCTTCATGTTAGGCCAACCGGTTTCACATACGTATGGACCAGACCCAATCCAATGCGTTTCAGCAATCCAATTTGAATTAAAATCAGAATTTTGATCTACAGTTCGATTTGGCATTCCCCTTAAAAAAGGAATTTGATGCCAATTTCTAAAACCTGAAACCCCTCTACAAGTCCCAATGCCAGCTGGACCATACCAATTAAATTGAGGATGCCAATATTTATCTAAATTCATAACCTTCGGATCTGGATTTTCAGGATGTAGACACATATCACTGAGCATATTTTTTATGAGAGCTATACTTTCTTTACCTTCACCATGATCATCTAAACCGTCTGATGTCATTGGGGATGGTGTACATAAATAAGCCCCTAGCTGAGGGGACATAGGCCAGGAATTTGACAGCATCATAAGTTCTGGTATATCCCAAATTATCTGCATTTCGACAATTTTATTTTCTTCAATACAAAAAAACTCATGATATCTCATGTGAACTAAATTACCATTTGGTGGAATTTTCAAAAAAGGCCTAATGAAAGTTCCCATATAGTTACCCATTGAACCAATCCATTTATTACCCTCTGGCGTAGTTCCCGCTATAAGAATCATATCTCTTCTTTCTAGATCTGGAAGTGCATTTAATAGCGGTTTGTATACAGTATTAAAAAAACTTTCTGATCCATTCAATGTCCCAAAAGGGTAGCACATCTTTATTTGAGAATTGTCACTAAAAAGGCGCTCTAATGATTTTTTAACTTCATGCTCAGTAAAACTACTCATTGAAGATACTAAAGGTTTTATAAATTCTTTAAGTTGTCTTTCTCTCATATTATTTCATTCAATAGCACTACCAAAAGGTATATTTTTCCCACCATAACGACGGACTCTTAAATTACACTGCTCTGCATGTCCTACAAAGCCCTCTAATATACAAAGTCTTGAACCATATTCACCAATTTTGACAGCAGCTTCGTCAGTTTTTATTTTTTGATAACTATGTGTTTTTATAAACTTTCCAACCCATAATCCTCCTGTATATCTACCCGCTTTTTTTGTTGGTAGTGTATGATTGGTACCAATTACTTTATCTCCATTTGCAACATTTGTCCTTGGACCTAAAAAGAGTGCTCCATAAGAATGCATATTTTCTAAATACCATTCATCCCTGTCAGTCATCACTTGAACGTGCTCATATGCCATTTCATTAGCAATCGACAACATTTCAAAATGATCATCACAAATAATAATATCTCCATAGTCATTCCAACTTACCTTAGCCGTTTCAGAGGTAGGAAGTATTTTTAAAATTCTTTGAATTTCAGTCAAAGTATCTTGTGCTAATTTTTCAGAATTTGTAATTAAGCATGCAGGCGAATTATAGCCGTGTTCTGCTTGACCAAGAAGATCAGTTGCACACATTTCACCATCAACAGTGTCATCAGCTATAATCATAGTTTCAGTTGGTCCTGCAAATAGATCAATACCAACTTTTCCAAATAATTGTCTTTTAGCTTCAGCTACAAATGCATTACCTGGGCCGACTAACATATGAACAGGTTCTATTGTTTCCGTACCTAAAGCCATTGCAGCAACTGCTTGTATTCCTCCCAAAACATATATCTCATGCGCACCACCTAATTTCATAGCTGCCACTATTGCAGGATGAGGCTGACCATTTACAGGTGGTGCTGAGGCTATAATCCTTGGAACTCCAGCGACTGAAGCTGTTAATACTGACATATGAGCTGAGGCAACCATTGGAAACTTACCACCAGGCACGTAACATCCAACTGATTGAACAGGAATATTTTTGTGACCGAGAATAACTCCAGGAAGTGTTTCTACTTCAATATCTTTTAAACTCTTAAGTTGCTCATTGGCAAATTTACGTATTTGCTCTTGAGCAAACTTTATATCGTTCATTTCTCTAGTTGAAACTTTTTGTATTGCTGCCTCTATTTCACTTGCTGTTAACAAAAAACTTTGTGGGTTATATTCGTCAAATTTTAAGGATAGTTCTCTTACGGCTTTATCACCTCTTTTTTCAACATCTTGAAGGGTAGCCTCAACCATCGTCTTTACTTTTATATCATCCTCTTTTTTTTGTATTTCTGGTTTGCTACTCTTTAATTTTCTTACTGACATTTTATTCCCTTTTAAAAATTTTTACTCAAATTAATGACATTATTTAATTCAGTGTTTATTATCACCTTACATTTTAACCTTTTACTGCTCCTGCAGTTAATCCGCTTACAATTTGTTTTTGGAAGAACATAACCAACAAGAAAAGAGGAATAGTTGTAGAAACAACAGCAGCAACCGCAAACATTATATTACCTTCAGTGTAAGTAGTTCCAAGAAATGCTGCTATGGCTGGAACCATTGTTCTATTATTTTCAGCCAGCAGCATGGAAGTGACCGCAAAATCGTTATAGGCTAAAAGAAAAGAAAATAATCCAGTTGTTATTACCCCTGGCCACATTGCTGGAATAATAACAAATCGGAATGCCTCAAACTGAGTACACCCGTCTACCTTAGCACTTTCATCTAATTCTTTAGGAATATTTTGGAAAAAAGAGTGTAACATCCAGAGTGTAAATGGCTGATTAATGGCAACTAAAACTATTATTGTAGTTGGTAGAATTCCCCAAATATTCCATTCAAAAAAAGGCAGCATATACCCTGCTACTAAAGTAATTGGGGGCATTGCCCTAAATATAAGTGCAATAACCAACAGCCAAAATGTATATTGATAACTTGATCTAGATAATGCATATCCACCTAATGTTCCTATTGTTAAAGAAGTACAAACAACGAAAAAACATATTATGAAAGTATTTATTGCATTACGCCAAAAATAATTATCTAGCCATGCGCCTTCATATCCTTTACCAGTAAAAGGACTACCATATTCAGCTTTAGTTCTCTCTCCAGTCAGAGCATAAGTCCAGTCTGCAATAGAAAAAAAATCTAATTCGACTTTAAAACTACCCCAAACAGTCCAAATAAATGGAAATGCAGCGATTATGACCCAAGAGAAAATTAAAAAATAAATTAATAATTTTAAACTTATTGGTTTTCTATCTATCCTAAGTGCCATTCTAAGTTTGCTCCCTATAATCACGCCAAGTTCTTAATAAGACGGGGAAAAGTAATATAGAAACACCAATTATGGTTAATACTGAGGATGCTGCAGCGGAAGAAAGTTGTCTAGTTTCACCCCCTAAATCATTGAAAATAAACCAACTCAAACTTTGTGCATGTGCAGATGCATTAAAACCTACTATTGGTTCAAATACCCTAAAATTGTCCATTAACTGAATTAACGCTACAAAAGTAATAAGGGGAAATAAATGAGGTATGACTATGTATCTTATTTGTTGATAACGAGATGCACCATCAATTTTTGCAGCTTCTATTTGATCCTGAGGCAAAGTTTGAAGGCCTGCATAAAATATAACAAAAGCAAAGGGTGCAGCGTGCCAAATGCCATAAATTATTAAAGAAAGCCACATAACCCCAGTTGAAGCCTTTAATGACAAATTAGGATCTGACGTAATCCATTGTACTGCACTTCCTAATATACCCCTACTGTCGATCATCCAAAATAAGACTAGAGCACCTATTAATTGTGTTACAACGAAAGGTAATAAGGAAAAAAAAATGACTAAGCCCTTAAAATAAGAACTTATCGCATTTACACCGATTGCAATAAAGAAACCAAAAATAATAACAAAAGGAGTTACAACAAAAGTAAAAGTTAAAGTAAAAGCCATTGCTCTATAAAATGGAAGATTTGAAAGCTGCGTAAAAATTTCATTCCATGTATTTGAATTATTTATAATCTTTTTTATTTCATTAACTGCTAGATGTCCTCTATCAAAAAATATGTCTAATCCAACAAAGCGTCCCAATGGTTGCGAATCTCTAAGTGCTTTTGTTGCCTCTTGATCCATTGTCGTTTCTACAGTACAACCCACTAAAGGAGTACAAGTTTCAACTTCAACCAAAACTGCTTGGTGAGGAGCATGAACTGACTGCAACAAAACTGATATAATTGGTAATGCAATAAATAAGATCATTGCAGTAGCCGTCGGTAAAACAAACCAAAAAAAAGTACTGTGTCTCATAAATAATCTTGAATAAAGAGTTGGGGGTCTATTGACCCCCATTTTATTCTTTATTAATTAAGAAAACCTTTTTCTTTAGCTGCAGCTGTATATGCAGCTTCTACATCAGAAAGAGCTTGACTTGCAGATTCTTTTCCTTGCATAAAATCAGCCAATTCATTACCAAGTGCAGTGTGTAAAAGGCCCATATAAGGCAACATAGGATATGGAGTAGTACTCATTTTTGCTGCTTCAAAAACTCCTATTGCTGCGTCAGTTGGCTGATAACCATCTATTAACCATACGGCTTGGGTTCGAATTTTTTCATCTTTCATTTTATCTGGGTGGATAGCATTCATCATTGCTATAAAAGTTGCTTCTGCTTCAGCATCAGAAATATTTTTTGCAACGGTCCAACCATCCCACCAAAGTGTTGAAGCTGGTGTCGATCCCCCACCTACTGTCATCGGTCCTGCAATAGAGTGATTATTTTTTACTGCGTCAATTACACCTTCAGCAGTAGTTTGCGAAGCGGCTCTTGAACCCCACATATTCAATAGTGCAATATTTCCAGCACGGTACTCAGCATTCGTTGCATTAGAATCATGAGTTAAAAAATCAGGGTTCATATATTCTGATAATGATTTCATCATATTTAAGGCATTAACTCCTGCATCTGAATTTATATTTGGCTGAGCTGATCCAGATTTAAAATGAGATCCACCATATCCCAAAAACATATTATTGAATTCTTGAGCTAGATTCCATCCAGAGGCATAAGCACCACCAATTGGATTTTCCATAATGCCCTTATCTCTTATCATTTTTGCTGCCGCTAACATGTCTTCATATGTTTTTGGAGGTTCAACTCCAATTTCTTTAAGTACATCTGCACGATACATGAGATGCTGAGCGTTAGCCATAAATGCTACAGCCATAATATTATCACCGATTTTTATAAGCTGACTTTTTTGAAGTCCCTTACCATATTTGGCAACCAAATCATCTAATGGTCTTATTACGTCTTCATTCATTAAGGCAACAATTGAAGAATTAGCTATAATAGCAGAAGTATATTCTGCAGGATTTCCCTGCATACCAGGAACATTTATTTTCTGATGTTCTGATGTCAGGTTGGTTTCAACATTTGCACCAGTACATTCTTGTGCACCAGCTCCTACAGTTTGTATTGCAGGAAATTCATTTCCAACTATACTTACCCTGGCTGAAATTTCGCAACCAGCAAAAACTGGTGCTCCAAATAATAAGGTAGATCCGAAAACTACCGAATAAAAAAGTTTTTTCATTATTTTTATCTCCAAATTTATTAAGTGCAAGTTTAATTACACTGATTGACATCGCTAAAGCGAATTAATTTAAGAGGTACTTATACCTCCTACACGTTCCCCTGTTTTTTTATCAAACAGGTGACATTTCTGAGCAGGTATTTTAACAGAAACTTTGTCTTCAATATTTGCTCTAAAATTTTTGTCGGCTTTTATACTAACAAGGGTTTTACCAATTTTAACTGTTACCATTGTCGCATCACCTAAAATTTCAAGTGTGAAGATTCGACTATTTAATTGGCCCTTTTCTTTCACTACCGTTGCATCTTCTGCACGAAAACCTAAAATAATCTCACAATCTTCACTATTTAAACCATTGATTATTATATTTTCAGATGTAAAGACTCCTTTATTAATTTTTCCATCCACAAGGTTCATTGCTGGAGATCCAATAAATCCAGCTACAAAAGAATTCGCTGGTTTATTATATATATCTGTCGGACTTCCAACTTGTTGAACTACACCTTGATTCATTACCACAACTCTATCTGCGAGTGTCATCGCTTCTACTTGATCATGTGTCACATAAATTGTAGTAATAGCTAATTCATGACTTAAGTTTTTTATCTGAGCCCTTGTGGATACTCTAAGTTTTGCATCCAAATTAGAAAGAGGCTCATCCATTAAAAAAACATTAGGCTCCCTAACAATAGCACGGGCAAGGGCAACTCTCTGTTTTTGTCCTCCAGATAATTCAGCTGGTTTTCTATTAAGAAAATCTGTTAATTCGACCATTAAAGCTGCTTTTCTTACCTTACTTTCCTGTATACTTTTATTTATTTTTCTAACTTTTAGAGGAAACCTTATATTATCATATACATTCATATTGGGGTATAGAGCATAGCTTTGAAAAACCATAGAAATGTCTCTGTCTTTTGGTTCTAAATTGTTTACCAATTTGCCATCAATAAATATCTCACCCTCAGATACATCCTCAAGACCAGCTATCATTCTCATAGTAGTAGTTTTGCCACATCCTGAGGGACCAAGTAGTACTAGAAATTCCTTATCAGCAATAGTTAAATTGAAATCTTTTACGGCAACAAAGTTTCCCCAACTTTTGCTAAGATTACGCAACTGAATTTCTGCCATTAGAAACCTATTGAATTTTTTGCATACGTATTCAATAATACAATCAAAAGATTAAACCTTACAATATTTTTTTTATTAAGAATGCAAAATATTATGATTTAACAATACTTAGCTGACAAATTAAAAATTAATTATGTATTCACATAGCTTAACTGACTGTTTTTGGTGATTAATTATGAATTTTCAATCTGAAAAAAAATTAGTACAAAACTTTTATAAAGCAATTGAAATATCAGCAATTCAAGATATACCATCGGTCTTCAGTAAATATTGTTCTGATAAATTATTATGGCGAGGTTTTTATCCCTTCAACATGATTCGCGGCTCAGAAAAGGTTTGTAAAACATTTTGGCAACCGCTACTTAAAAGTTTTACAAAATGTCAAAGAAGAGAAGATATTTTTTTTGCAGGATTTAATGAAATCAAAGGTCACGAGGGTGTTTGGGTAGTATCGATGGGGCACTTAATGGGTCTTTTTGATGATAGTTGGTTAGAAATTCCTGCTTCTCAAAAACTTACAATGCTTAGATATTGTGAATTCAATAAAATTGAAGAAGGAAAAATTATTGAAACAGCAATGTTTTTTGATATTCCACATTTGATGTCCCAAACTGAGATTAAACCTTTTATTTCTCAAACTGCTGCTCATTTGGTTCAGCCAGGTCCCAAAACACATGATGGTTTATTATTGAAGAATCAAGATCATAAAGAAGGTAAAAAAACATTAAATATAATTGAAAAAATGGTGAATGATGTAAATGAATGGCAAAACTTTGATCAAAAATCTTTAAAAGACGAACTAAAACAAAGTTGGAATGATGATATGATTTGGTGGGGTCCTGAAGGAATTGGAGCAACATATACAATTGAAAGATATGCTTTACAACATTCTGGCCCCTTTAGGACAGGCTCTAAGGATAGAAAATTCATTGGACATATTTGCCGTATTGCTGAAGGAAACTATGGAGGATTTTTTGGTTGGCCAAATTTAACCCTTATCCCAACAAGAGGATTTATGAATTTACCTTCAAGTCAAATACCTGGTGAGATGAGAGTAATTGATATATATCGAAGAGAGAACAGTAAATTGTCAGAAAATTGGGTTTTTATTGATCTTCTCCATTTTTGGAAAATGCAAGGAGTAGACATACTTGAAAATACCTTAATAAAAAAAAATAAATAAAAATACTTTATTTGTTATTTTTAATTATCAATCATTAAAGTTTTAGGGTTTACATAATTATCTAATTCTATCATTTTTAATATAACAAATTTGTGAAAATTTTGCCTGTATAAATTCGTCTTTCGACAATATCTTTATGTTGCAATTATTTTTTAAGTAAAAAAAATTCCTTTTTTTATAAAAATGCACATCGTATGACTATTTACCAATGATATTCCAAAATTGTAGTGTTTTCTTTCATAAAGCTAAAAATTGATCTTTAAATGCCCATTATTCTAAGAAGAAATTTTTTCATGATTTAGAATTTTATTTTTGATTGATATACCCCAACGATACCCCCCTAACATTCCAGATTTTCTTAAAACTCTGTGACAAGGTATTAACCAACAAATGGGATTACATCCTATGGCGTTTGCAACTGCTCGAGTAGATTTTGGCATTCCAATATTGTTAGAAATTTCAGAATATGATTTTGTGTGACCTATTGGAATATTTAAAAGCTCTTCCCATACTTTAAATTGGAATAATGAACCATTTAAATACAACCATAATTCACCTGAGCCTGAGACAATAATTTTGTAGTATTCTTTGACTGCTTCCAAGTTTTCAAAAAAGCTAGCATTTGGCCATTTTTTTTTCATATCATTTAAAGCAAATTTCTGCCCAAATTCAGCTGTAAACGCTAATCCGCATAAACCAATCTCATTTTTCATAATTAGGGCTCTACCAAAAGGAGTATCAACCCAACCAAAATCGATTTTGTCTAAAGTCAATATTTTTGTATTTCTATTACTATTTATAAATTGAAATTTTGTAATAAAATTGTCATTTTGAATTTTAATTATCTTATGAAGTTTGGTCATAATAATTTTATTATTATTGAGTTAATACTGTACAAATAAGGTCTTAATAAAAAAAAAATGCCTTTCTATTTATTTAAATATTTAGATATTAAGTCCAACCTGAACCTGAGATACCGGGTAGAGGTCCTTCAGACCAAAACCTTGGAGTAAGAAGAGACATTGATGCAATTTGACGAAGAACTTGATCGTCACTTTCCAAAGAAACTGCCTCGATTGCTAATAATAGCTTTCCAGCATAGGTCTCTTGCCAAAACCATTTCCCTAGCATTTCTAAATCGTCAATTTTGTCTTTATAAATTCTAGTTTCTGTGTAAACTGCATTTAAATCCTCAACGACAAGTTTTAATAATGGGATTGCGGGTAATCCTTTTCTTGGGCTTTTTGGTTTATTCCCTTTGGCAAATTCAGAAATGTAGGGGACAAAATCAGAAATCTCCATCTCACTAGCTCCTACAGTTGTCCTACCATTGTTATCAATCGCTTTTAAATAATCAGGCATAAGATTGGACAATTCTTTCTTTACTTCATCTGTCAACTTATCAATATCTCCTAATTGATTAACTTTATAAACAAGATCAACAGGTAATGCATAACTCATTCTTCCTTCTTTAACTGGAATTATTTCGGGAAAATCTTCTAGTACTGGTGCTGGACTTTTCTGTAATAATTCAAATGCTACTCTAATAACTTTCTTTTGAAATTCTGGATCATTTGGTTTTCCCAAAGGTCTTCCCATTGGAAAGTTTAACCACAAAGCTCTCGGTGGTTTAATAACTTCCATATGTTCTTTCACAAATCCAATTAGAACAGTGGAAAAACCCTGAGATTCAAATATTTGAGCAAGCCCGCACACGGCGCGCGTGCAAAATGGTCAGACAGGAACTAGAAATACGGTATCAACTGCTTCCATTTTCATTTTTTTTGAAACTTCAAGTGCTGATTTTTCCATATCACGAGGGTCAGCAGCACCCATAAAAGTATAGTGATTATCTGCAACAGACCCTATTTCTTTATCTTTTTCCATTTCTATTAATCGATCTAAGGGTATTATCGTGTTAAGATCCTGTTGCCAAGCTGTCCTGTCATACTCTACTGCAACATGGGTCATTACCAAATCACGGTCATTTTTACCTATTACTCTATAATCTCTTGCTAACCAAGAGAATGGTTTGTCTCCTCTATTAGATACGGCTGCTGTAGAAACAATGGCTATTTTACTATTTCTTAATGGAACTGGCTCTGTCCAGTGTGAACTATCAAAATCTGGAGGTTCAAGTCTTTCTATAAACCCTCTCCCAACTGCAGGCATTTCTCTTATTAATACCAATTTTTTTACGACTCTATTGCTGTTAGTCTTATAAATAAATTATCAAAAAAAAAAAATACATCAATATATTTTTGTTGGCGGAAGGAGCGGGAGTCGAACCCACCAAACTCATGTAATGAGCTTCAACGGATTTGAAATCCGCGCGCCCCACCGGGGAACGTTTACCTTCCTTTTTCACAATATCAAATAACAAAAAATAATCTACTTCTTAAATTTTAGTATTGAAAATTTTTAGGTTCTTAAAAGATTTTAAAATAACTCTTCCTTTATCAAGTCGTTTAGTGAAGCCTATTTCGTCAAAATATTCTAATATTTCAATCGATAAATTTCTCGATATTTTTGTATATTGAGAAAACATTTGAACATTTATTTTTTCTACATTTTCTTTATTGAATATTTCCTCAAAAATACAGCCTATATCTCTAAAACAGCTAGTTAAAATATATCTGCTCTTATTAATTTTTACTAAATAACCAAAATTCAATGCATTGTTTAAAATAGGTTCTAGTTTTTTCAAATCAATTCCAATCTCCAAAGAAATTTCTCTAATTTTTGGGGGTTGAAAGCCATATTTTTTAAATTTTTTTTCTATATCAAACCACCATGACATATTATTGATAAAATAAGAAAAATGGTGTGGATGAAAAAATAAGTTCTTAAATTTTTTTATTTTTTCTGACTTTAATGATTCATAAAGGATATTTTGAACAACAAAATTAGGAACATTTAATTTAATTGCTTTTAAAATTGTATTAAGCTCCATACCTTGGCCAAAAAGTTGCTGATTTTTTTTTAATAATATATCTAAAATAATTTTTTGAAGACATATCCAATTTGTTTTTAGAATTAACCACTTATGCTTGTTATATAATTCTGTTACGAAATCTAATGGCTCGATGATTTTTTCAAATTCAGAAGCAGTTAAGTTCCTAGACATTAAAAAATACTCAAGATCTATCCCCTCGATATAATGCAAGAGCAAATTATTTAGAACAATTTTTGAAGAATTTGGGGAAATTAACTTTATTCTTTCAGAATGCAAACTTCGAAAATGCGCATTGGGGGTTTTTTTTGCAAAGGGATCTAAAATGTATCCACCACCAATTGTTCGACTAGATGATATATCTCTAATAACGAATTTGTCGTCAAATACTGCATGAACTGGTTTGTCCAATACCAGTTGAACAATTTTCTTTTCACCTGGATTGATAAAAAAACTCCCTAAAATAGCAATATGACCAGTAATATTTCCTGAACCTAAATGTAGATGTATAGGTGTCCAATGTTTGAATATTTTTTTCTCATTTTTTAAAATTGAGAGAACTGCATCTAATCTATTGGTTACAAAAAAAACATTTTTTGATAATATCCAATCTCCACGACTTATTTTATCTATAGTAATTTTTTGTCCAGTAATATTTAGAGAACAACGGTGACCCTGTATTCCAGTTTTACTTTTCTTACTTTGACTGTGTATAGCACGAATTTTCAAACTTTCGCCTGTTTTTGAATGTATGAGTTCTTCCCCAACACTAACTTCACCCGATACAACTGTACCAGTAATAACTATACCAGCTCCTTTTACTAAAAATCTCCTATCAACCGATAGTCTAAAATTTCCTTTTACTTCTTTATGATGATAGTTTAGAGCGATGATTTTCAAGTGACTGACTAAATTATCAATACCTTGACTGGTTTTGTTAGAAATGTGAAAAATTTCAGCATCTGGAAAAATTGTTTTGTGCATCATTTTTTTTATAATACAACAAACATTATCTAATCTCTTTTGATCAACTTTATCAATTTTGGTCAATACAATTATACAATTTTTTACCTTAAGTAATTGTAAGATTGATAAATGCTCCTCTGTTTGTGGCATTGGTCCATCATCAGCCGCAATAACTAGGAGCCCAAGATCAACGTTTGAAAAGCCAGAAAGTAAGTTATTTATAAACCTTTCATGCCCAGGTACATCTATAAAATTTAGAATTAATCCGTTTCCGAGATCATGATATGCAAAACCAAGGTCAATTGACATGCCTCTATCTTTTTCTTCAGGAAGTCTGTCAGAATTTACTCCAGTAATTGACTCTATTAATTTTGTTTTTCCATGATCAACATGACCCGCTGTGGCAATTATCATAAGATCAAAGTTCCTTACCTATTTTTTAAAGACTGTAACTGTCTTATAAGATCAGTCTCTTTTTCAAGGCATCTTAGATCCAGAACTAAAGAACTATCATTAATCCTTCCAATGATAGGGGTTGGTAGTTTTCGAAGTTTTTCTGCAAATTTTATTGGAAATAATCCATTTTTTTTCTTATCAGAATGTTTGAAAGCAATACCAACACTGGGTATTGATAAATTAGGAAGAGCACCACTACCCATTTGACTAAAACAATTTACAATTCTTACTTTTATTTGTTCTCTGAATAAAGGTTCTATTTTATTATAAATCCTTTCAGCTTGTTCTCTTATTTCATCTTTTGTTCGAGTAAGAAATCTTAGAGTAGGAATTTCATTAATTGCTTTCATCGGATTTTGATAAATTTTTAAGACTGAATATAAAGCAGCAATTGTGTATTTGTCACATCGCATAGCTCGTTTCATAGCATTTTTGTTTATCTTTTTGATAAGGTCAGATCTTCCAGCAATAATTCCACATTGTGGCCCACCCATTAATTTATCACCACTAAATGTAACTAAATCAACACCTAACTTTAGTTTATCATATGGTGTTGACTCAAATTTGAAACCCATCTTACTTAAATCTATAATACTTCCACTTCCTAAATCTATAACAAAAGGTAGATTTGTTTTTTGACTTAAATCAACTAAATCTTTCTCATCTACAATTTTTGTATAACCACTTATTGTAAAATTACTCGAATAAGCTTTAAAAATTAAACCTGTTTTAGATTTAACTGCATCTTCATAATCATTTAGATTTGTTCTATTAGTAGTTCCTATTTCTCGTAATATGCAGTCAGAGCTTTTCATGATATCGGGCAGTCTAAAGGATCCACCAATTTCTATAAGCTCACCACGGCTTATTAATACTTCCTTACGTCTTGCAAGTGTATTTAATATCAACATTACAGCTGCAGCATTGTTATTTACTATTGTTACTGCTTCAGCACCTATTAATGAACA
This sequence comes from uncultured Alphaproteobacteria bacterium, assembly GCA_902625475.1. Classification (GTDB taxonomy): domain Bacteria; phylum Pseudomonadota; class Alphaproteobacteria; order Rhodobacterales; family Rhodobacteraceae; genus CACIIZ01. Next base: position 4,433 of record CACOBR010000015.1, on the reverse strand, counting down.
TAATTTTTTTTCAATGTGATTTTCTCTATCACTTCTTTTTCCAGTTTGAACGTCATATTCAAGATTATAATTAGATCTAAGTACATCTACAGTCTTATTCAGTGCTATTTTTGGTAATAAAGCTCTTCCAAAGTTAGAATGCAATATAATTCCACTGAGATTAAAAATAGGAATTAAAGTGTCTTTTGTTTCTGAACTTACTCTAACTTTTAGTAATTTAATAATATCATTATAAGAAATTATCTTATTATTATATGACTTTTTTTTTTGATTATTCCTATATTTAGATAGTATATCTCTTACTGCGTTCACAACTATCAAGTGTCCATACTTATCAATAAGTTGTTGAGCTACTGGTAAATTGAGAATCTTATGAACAGGAGGTATTTTAAAGGAATTAGTTTTAGAATTTTCAAACTTTTTCATTAATTTAAAAGAATTTTTTTATCATTAAAATAGTGTTTATTTTTTAAATTCAAACGGTTTAAATATGCCTGAGTAACTTTTGGGTCTAGGGTATGAATACCCTCCTAACTTACTTGTTGTTTTTTTCATTTTAACTAGACCCTCGGCTAATATAATTGAGGATGAAACTCCTTCAATTACTGGAATAGAAAATTTCTTTTCCAATTTTTCTGCAAAATCAGCCATTCCTGCGCAACCTAATACAATTGCCTCAGCTTTATCATTAGTGATTGATCTTTGAATTTCATCTTCGATAGCAATAAGTGCATTACTTTCTTCATTTTCTAGATCTAAAACTGGAACATTCACGGAAGATACATTGACGCAAATTCGGTCAAAACCACGTTTTAGAAGATTATCTTTTAGAATTGGAACACTCAAATCTAGGGTAGTAATAACAGAAAATGTACCTGCTAAACACGAAGCAATATGAAACGAAGAGTCACCAATTCCTAAAACTGGTTTATTTGTAATTGTTCTTACAGCATCCAAACCAGTATCATCAAAACATGCTATTATGTATGCATCAGCTTCTGAATTTGATAAAACTTCTTCTATTAAACCTGGGATGCAAAAAACTTCATCATAATAGCCTTCTATACTTTCTGGTCCATTTTTAGGATTTTTTGAAACAATGGTAGTACCATTAGAGGCTACTTTTTTAGCAACCACCTCTATTTTGTCAGTCATTTTTTTTGTAGTATTAGGATTTATAATACAAATTAACATATTTGTTTCTTTCCTATTTTATTTTACGATGTCTAAGTAAATAAACAAAAGATAAAGAAATCCCTATTACCAGAAAAGATATACTAGTGGTTACCGTTCCTAAAGCATAGATTATAGGCGTTGTGACAGTTGTTGTTAATCCTCTCAAATCAAGAGGTAAAGTATTAGTGGCGCCCATTACTTGTGATGATCTTGCTAATTCATCATAAGATAAAGTAAATCCAAAAAGAGCTATACCAACTATGCTAGGGGCTATGATTGGGAAGACAACATACCAAAATGTTTGATTGGGATTTGCACCTAAGTCTCTAGCTGCCTCCTCTAAGGATTTATCAAACCTATTAAATATTGCAAACATAATGAGTAATCCAAAAGGCAGCGTCCAGGTTAATTGTGCACCAAAACCACTTGTATACATTCCTAATGATGTTTGAAAATTTTCTAATATAGTTTGAATTTCAAACATTTCTCCAATAGTTATTATGATACTATCTATTAATCTAAATTCCAAAGCTACTCCTAAGGAAAGGACTATCGAGGGAACGATCAGACTGGCAATTGTGGTATAAAATAGAAGATCTGATCCTATAAATTTTTTTCTAAAAGCTAACCCTGCTGATACTGAGAGAACGACTGTTAAAATCATAACAAATATTCCTAGCATAATTGATCTTCGAAAAGATGCTCCAATATCAACCAAACCTGAACCTTTCCAGAGCTCACCAAACCAATAAAGCGAAAATCCATTTAATGGAAATGTTAGACCGCCTGAAGGACCCTGAAAACTTAACAAGATAATAGAAAGTATTGGTCCATATAAAAAAACAACAAAAAAAGAGAATATTATTAAAAAAATAAAAAAACCTAATGAACCTTTTTTATGCATCTAAAGCTCTTTTCTGATATCAATAAATTTTGTCATTACAATAATAATAAAAATTGTAATAAATAGGAGTATCACTGAATTAGCTGCAGCTCCTGGTAATTGAAGATAATTCATTTCTGTATTAATTATTTTACCAATAGAAGCTAATTGTTGACCACCCATAATTCCAATAGTTAAAAAATCACCCATTACTACTGTAATCACAAAAATTGAACCTATAATAATCCCAGGTTTACATAGTGGAATTATTACATTTTTTATTATCTGAAATTGGTTTGCTCCAGAATCATATGCTGCTTCAATAACTTCTTTATCAATCCTTAACATTGAATTGAAAATAGGTACTATCATAAATAGAGTATATAAATGAACTAAAGCTAATATAACTGAAAAACTTGAATATAAAAGCCATTCAATTGGTTCTTGAATAAGACCTAAAGTAATTAATGTATCATTTACTAAACCATTTCTACCTAAAAGGGGAATCCAAGATACCATCCTTATTACATTGGATGTCCAAAAAGGAATAGTACAAATTAAAAATAGAGTTATTTGCATTGGAAGAGAATTTACATAAAAAGCTAGAAAATAAGCTACGCAAAAACCTAACAATAATGTTATTAACCAGGTAAATAAACAAAAGAAAAAAGTTGAAATATATGTCTTGAATGTCAGACAAAGTCCATTTTCAAAAGTAAAACAACCATCAAATATATAAATGTAATTTCCAATAATAAAGTCAGGAATAATAGAGTATTCAGTGTAATCCCAAAAACTTACAATTAAAGTTAATATTAGGGGTACTACAAAATAAGCTAAAAAAATTAAAGCAAAGGGGATTGCTAACCAAGATAATTTAGGTTGAAAAATGCGAATTTTTTCTTTCAATTTTTTTTACTCTTATAAATTCAAAAACTTGGGCCATTAACAACATTAACAGCCCAAATTGACAATTTAAAGAATAAAAACTTACGATGCTACCATTTCATTCCACTTACGGACCATATATTTATTTTCGTCCATTGTAGCATTCCAACAAGCAACACCACCCATTCTATCTTCATAAGAACCGCCATCTCTTTTTTCACCAGCTGATGCAAGTTTTGCACCCGTAGGACTAAGGATGTCTCCCTGAGCTGCCTTACCTTCCATCCAGAAACCCCATTCATCTTCAGACATATATTGCTTTGCAGTTGGAAGTACCGCTGAATAGTAGCCTTGGCGATTAAGATAAGCACCAACCCACCCAGAAAGATACCAATTTACGAATTCATAAACAGCATCTGCTGTTTTTCCTTTTGTAGTTTTTGGCAGAGCAAATCCTGCAGCCCATGCACGATAACCCTCTTTTAATGGCTGATACACACAATCTTTACCTTGTGATTTAACTGCAGTTATTGCAGGCGACCACATTGATTGAATTACTACTTCTCCAGAAGCCATTAAGTTAACACTTTCATTAAAATCAGTCCAAAATGCTCGAAATTGACCTGCTTTTTTAGCTTCAGTGAAGATTTTCATTGTTAGGTCAATTTCATCTTTAGTCATGTTGCCTTTATCAGGGTAAGTATATTCACCCATTGCTTCCACTACCATTGCAGCATCCATTATCCCAATAGATGGAATGTTTAGAGTTGCAGCTTTTCCTTTAAACTCAGGATTTAATAATTCTGCCCAAGAACTAATTGGTCTTCCGATTAAATCTGGTCTTATTCCAAGAGTGTCCGCATTATAAATTGTTGGTATCAGAGTAGCATACTGAGTTACCTCATTAGCAAATTTTTTACCTGTTGATCCTTCAAGATACATCACTTTTGAAGGTGCGGTTCCTTGAAGTCCTACTTTCTTTCCAGATGGTGTTACACCTTTTGTAAAAATTGATGTTACATTATCCCATTCTTTTATTCTTTTGGTATCCATTCCTAGGATATTTCCTGATGGTACTAGTTTAGGAAGACTGAAATATTCGGTATCAACTAAATCAAAACTATTCGGCTGAGTTAAAACTCGCTTAGTTACTTCATCAGTAGTTACTGCTATAAATTTGACTTTTAAACCGGTATCTTCAAATAATTTCTTTTGTACTTCATCTCCCATACTTACTGCTGTTCCTAAGTATCTTAAAGTGATTGGATCCGAAGAAATAACACTAGGAGCATATAAAGCGGCGACAGCAGCTGCAGTGGTTCCTGTACCTAATTTAAGCATATTTCTTCTAGAGATTGATGATAAATTTTTGGGTTTCATTTTTTCCTCCGTTGTTGAAATGAATAGATTTCTGATATAATATTCTACTGGCTTTTAAACAATTTTGTTAATTTTGAAGGTTAAAACTTATAATAACAGCTAATTT
>CACOBR010000014.1 GCA_902625475.1 uncultured Alphaproteobacteria bacterium | reverse complement strand
TTTTGGGAATGCAAAACTTCCATTTTCTTCATTAAAAGCAATTGTTTTCCATATTTATAGAGAAAAAAGAAAAAATTACTTTATGAATGAACTCCAAAGCATTCTTTTTATGATTAAAAATAAAAAAGTAGATATCAATGAGATTTTAGGATCTTCATATGGAGCAATTGGGCAACCTCAATTTATGCCATCAAACTATTTAAAATATGGAGTAGATTATGATAAGGATGGCAAAGTTGATTTGTGGAATAGTGAGGTTGATATATTAGCATCCATCGCAAACTTTTTGAGTTCATTTGGCTGGGAGAAAAATTTGAAATGGGGAACTGAAGTGACTAAAACAGAAGAATTCCCTTGTTACCTGGAAGGACCAGATATCAAAAAATCCATAATGGATTGGAAATCATATGGTATCATACCCGTTGATAAGAATTCATTAAAAAATCTTCCCTATTCTACTAAAACGTCACTATTAATGCCTAAAGGAGAGTATGGGCCTAAATTCTTAGTTACTAAAAATTTCTATGTATTAAAAAAATATAATTTTTCTGATTTTTATGCATTATATGTTTCAATCTTATCAAATTTAATTGAAGGCGAGAAGTTATTTAAAGGTAAGTGGATAAAAACTCTTAAACTAAATCATAAAAAGATTTTAGAACTTCAGCACTATCTTACTAAAAAAGGCTTTGATGTGGGTGAATTAGATGGTTTGATTGGTTTCAAAACAAGGCGATCTATTGGAAAAAATCAAGAAGAAATAAAAAAAAGAATTACTTGTTATCCGAAATAGAGCAATAAAGCTCAATTATCGTTATCTAGGCTTTCAAGTGATTTATAAATACTTAATTCTCGCCAATATTTTTCTGTTAAATCATTAGCATCTCCTATACGAAGTGCTAAACCTCTGATTATTGCTACTAAAATTGGATCAGCCTCTGCCAATTTCTTTTGTACTATTTCCCAATTTATTTCATAAATAATACAACTAGTTTTAGCTTTTGCAGTTACTGTTCTTGGCGAGCCAATTACTCGTCCAACTTCCCCAAACATTTCACCATCAGCTAAAGTTCCTATTTCTAAACCGTGAGTTGAGAGAATACTTACTCTACCACTATGAATTAAATATACACTTTCTGCTTTATCACCAATGGTATAAATTGTATCTTCAGCATTAAAGTGCAGTTTTTTTTGTGGTATTTGGGGCATTTAATAAACTCTCTAAAAAATATAAATAAGATTTTGCATTTAAATTGCAAAAACAATATCATCTTTTTAATTTTATACCAAATCCTACTAAATTAAAGTATTTTCAATTAATGGGTAAAATAATGATTTTATTAAGTTCAGATTTTAAAGATGGTGATTTTTTAGATAAAAAATTTTCATTGAGTAGTGATTATGGTTTTGGCTGTTCAGGATCTAATGTAAGACCACAACTAAGATGGGAAAATATTTCTGAAAAAGTTGATGAATTAGCTATAACTGTTTTTGATCCAGATGCACCAACTGGATGCGGATTTTGGCATTGGATTTTGGTAGGTATTGATAAAAAATATTGCGAAATAACCGATGAATGCTTATCAAAATCTCTGCAAGTTCAAAATGATTTTGGTTCCTACGGTTATGGTGGTCCTTGTCCACCTGAAAATGATCACCCGCATCGGTACTTTTTTACGATATATGGGTTAAATTCTAAGATAGAGGCTCACAAAGATACACCTGCTGCCCAAATTGCATTTCAATTACATTTTAAAACTTTTGAAAAGGCTACATTACTAGGTTTATTTAAAAGGTGATTTAATCTTTAAAATCAATGTTATATTAGGAATTAGCTTTTGATTGATTCAAATATTTATAAAAACTCAGTTCAGTTACATGAAATTGATAATTTAGGTCACATGAATGTACAGCACTACTTAAAACATTGTTTAGATTCATGTATTCTTAATTTTAAAATTAATAATTTAATTTCTTATAATTCTAATATAGAGGAGACGTTTGTTTTAGAAAAAGTAAATATTAGATATTTAAATGAACAAAGGTTAGGTGCACCATTTAGTATTAATTTTTATATTTCTAAGATTGAGAACGATAAAATTCTGATTTTACAGGAAATGGAAAATTTAGAAACAAACAAAATAAGTTCATCTTTTATATTGTCATTCAAAATAAAAAAACAAATAAAAAAAATTAAAAATACATTTGAGAATTATCTAATTAATAATCCTGATAAGTTTAAAATAGTTCCATCTTATGCTGAAATAAAAGGATTACTTGATATTAATAAATTAAAATTAAGTTATAAAAAACTTCTAAATTATCCAAAAATATTCAATAGTTATTGTGGAATAGCCAAAAATAAGGATAGCTTTAATTCAGATATTTTAGATGCTGCAGATTACATGGGAGTTGTATCGGCAGCAGTACCAAACTTGTTAATGATGAGTAATCACTCTATTTCTAAGACTAATATAGGTGGGGCAGCAGTTGAGTATGAATTTTATTTTTATGAGTTTGTAAAAACGGGAACATGTATAAAGTTATTAAGTGGATTAAGAAATATTAAAAATAAAACTTACACATGGTCACATTGGTTAATAGATATCAACAAAGAAAAAATATTGGCAGAAGCGAATGCAGTTATTGTCACAATGGATTTAAAAAAAAGGAAATCTGTTCAGATACCAAATAAAATGAAAGTTGCCTTAGAAAAGATTATTTTAGAATAGTAATTATATTTTCAAATTAAGCTTAGGTTTCCAAAATGGTCTAAAAAGCTCTATTTTTGGGCACCTATTCATAACTACTTTTAAGCCAGCTTCCTCAGCAATTTTTGCTGCTTCAGGATGTTTAACACCAATCTGACCCCAAAGAACCTTTGCTCCTATTTCAACAGCCTCAATAGCTACTCTAGGAAGATCCTCAGCTTTTCTGAAAACTTGTACCATATCTATTTTTTCATCAATTGAACTCAAATTAGGGAATACTTTTATTCCTCTAATGTTTGATCCAGCTAATGTAGGATTAACTGGAAACATTTTATAACCTGTTTCATGCAAAACTCTTAATACGCCATATGAAAATTTCGTTTTGTCATTACTGGCGCCAACCATAGCTATAGTTTTTACTTTTTTTAAAATGTCAGCAATGTAATTCTCATCATATGCTTCCTCATGATTAATTTTAGACATTCAATAACCTCATCTATTTTTTTTCATAAATATAAAATCTGTCATAACCATATGTCACTAGTACAATCTCCTCCTGGATAACGTGTTTCATGACATCTTGCGGGACCATTTGGCTCTTTACCAAAATCCACTATAAATTTATCATCAATTTCCATACCACCATTTTCAGTATCACAATTTATTTTTAATAAAACACCTCCATTTTCTCTTATCTCAGGATAAAACTGATTATCCCATGTAGAAAATAAGGAAGTGGTAATGTAAAGTCTTTTACCATCTAATGATAATTGGATCATCTGTGGTCCACCTGTAATTTTCTGCCCATTCACTATTGGAGCTTTTCCTAACAGACCACCTAACCATACTTGTCCAGTCAATTTTGGCTTATGAGGATCAGAAATATCATATTGTCTAACATCACCATGAAGCCAGTTACAAAAATAAAGGTACTTATCATCCATTGAAAGTAAAATAACAGAAATTACTCCAGGTATAGGAATTGGCCACTCAGGATGAGGTTCGTTATCAACATCAATGATTTTTTCCCACTCCCATTTTCCAAAGTCATTTTTCCACCAATGGATAATATTTGCCGATAGTGCAGCACCTACAAAACCGTGTGAACTATCAGGGTTATGATGAAACCTGACTTCGAGAGGAATTAATCCGTCTTCTCCTAAATAAAAAGTCTCGACAGGTTCTTTTTTTTGAAAATCCCATAAATGAATTTCTCTTCCATACTTTAGATGTCCAACTTCCTCTAAATCAAAGCCTGGCATAAACGTATTAGGAGCCGCCCATTCAGAACTAACCATGATATTATGTCTGGGTTGATACCAAAAATCATATCCAAACTTAATATTTCCCATTGAATTTTCCCATCTACCAACTATTTCAAAATTTTCATCTAATTGCAGATATCCACCAGGTGCATTTCCTTTTGCATCACCTAACATTGAAATAATTATTTGCGAACCCAGACAATGCACAGTGTGCGGTGCAGATAAATTAGTTATATTTTTTATATCTTCTCCACTTATAATCTTATGTATCTTTGGAGATCTTTGATCTTTACAGTCAATTATATGTAAATTAGAGGTTCTAACCCCCGGTACAATTAAAAATCGCCTTTCAATATCAGATTTTCCATGACAAGAAGAACAAGCATTCCAACCCATATGATGCAATTCATCACCTATTCCCGGCATTTCTAATCTATGAATGACTTTGCCGTAATCTAAACTATTTGGATCACAATCAATAGTTGCTAAATAATCAGGTTTTTGAATTCCTGTTCCAGTATAAATTGCTATTGTATATAAAATTTTTTCTTTAGGGGCTTTCATAGCTTCAGAAGGAGAGGAAAATCCAGGCCCGCAGCAAATTTCTTTTTCCATATTACACCATACTAAAAATTAAACATGTTGAAAATTGTTAAATTTTATCATAATATAAAAATTAAATATTACAATATGATAATAGATAAATAGATGTACTTAGACAAATTATTTAAAATACTAGAAATTGTTGTTAGATCAGGTGCTGGTTTAACTGTTTCTGATATAAATAAAATTACAAAAATACCAAAGCCAAGTTGTTATAAACTTATTAATGATTTAGTTAAAAATGATTTATTACAAAAAAAAGATAAAAATCGATTTATTTTAGGGGAGCGTTTAAAACAAATAGCCAGATTAGATCTTCATGATGTAGATGTAAAATTTATTTCTAAACCTTTACTTAAAAAGTCCGCTAATAATTATGGAGTAACCTTTTTTCTTTCGAGACTAAGAGATCAAGGTGTCGAAATAATTTATGTGGAAACACCATCTAAAAGCCAGATATCTTTTTTGCATCCTGGTCATGGGTTTAGACCCATGCATGCATGCTCTTGTGCAAAAGTTATTGCAGCATATGCAAGTGATAAATTTCAATTAAATATTATTCATAGTCGATTAAAATCCTATACTAGAAATACAAGAGTGAATCCGTCTCTTTTAAAATCTGAATTCAAAAAAATTAAAGCAAAAGGATATGCTGAATGTATTGAGGAGATTGATATTGGGATTTGTTCAGTTGCAGCTCCGGTAATTATAAAAAACTCAAATATTTTCCTTAGCATAGGTGCAACCGGACCATTACGTACTTTTTCTGATACATTCCGTGAAAAAATAGGTAATTATCTTATAGGAATTTCAAATGAGTTGGGTTCTATGATACAAAATAAAAACATATGGACAAAAAACATAAATATACTTGCAAGTTAATTATAATAAGAAGGAAATCATTTATTTGTTCAAATTATTTTTTTTTAAAATTTTTATAGTGTTTTTTTTAACGAAATCATATGCAGAATTAATACAAAATAAATCTTTTGAATGCGAAACCTCGATTGTATTGTCAATTGATAAAGAGGGGGAGTTAAAACAATTTTTACCAGGAAAAATATATTTTGAAATAAACAAAAATACCCTTACATTTGGAAAACTTGGTTATATAACAGATGAAGAAATTTTAATTAATTGGATAAATAAAGATAAGTTTTATTCATACCAACCTGCTCAAACCATTCTTTTTGACAATGGACTTTTTCATAATATTATTTTCACTTATGAGGGTATAACTGCTGTTCAAGCAAAATGTTTACAACAGGAAAATATAATTTTCGAATAATTTTTTCCTTCAACATCTATAAAATTAAAAATCATGTTAAAAAAATCAATCAAGAACGAGCTTTTCCTCCTCGGAACAAAGGGAGGTCCAGCTATTAGGCCAAATGGTTCGATGCCTTCTTCTTCCTTATTAATTTTGGACAAAAAAAAAATACTTGTTGATGCTGGATTAGGAGTTTCAAAATCTCTTACAGAAATTAATTTTAATCTAAATGAGTTATCAAATATCTTTATAACACATCTACATTCTGATCATTATTTGGAATTGGGACCTTTGATACATACTGCTTGGACTGCAGGACTTAAGAAAAAAATTAAAGTCTTTGGTCCAGAAGCCCTTTTAGATTATTGGAAAAAATTTTTATCATCAATGCAATTTGATATTAAAAATAGGGAAAAAAATGAGGGAAGAATTAAATTAAAGAAAATCGTTAAAATTATTCCAATAAAAAAGAAAACATTTAATCTGGGAAAAATAAAAGTGAAAATTTTAAAAGTCCCACACCCTCCCCTAAAAGACTGTTATGCTTATAAATTTATAGGGTCAAAAGAAATAGTTTTTTCTGGGGATACTAAATATTTCGAATCTTTAGCTTCTTTCTCAAATAAAACAGATATTTTGGTTCATGAAGCTTTAATCCCAGAATATATTGACCAAATAGTGACAAAAACTGGATTGAGTTCAAAACTTAAAAATCATTTAAAAAATTCTCACACCACAATAGATGAAGTTTTAAAAATAGCAAAACTGTCAAAATGTAAAAAACTCGTTATTAATCATTTAATTCCAAATGATAATACACTTAATCAAAGGAAAGAATGGCTAAAAAAGGTTAAAAATAAAATAGAGGCTGAAATAATTGTTGGGAAAGATAAGCTTAGGGTAGAATTCAACTAAAAAACTCAATATTTATTTTATATTTTCAGACGCTTTTTCAAAATAAATAGTAGCTGCATCTTCTATATTAACCCTTTTTTTTGCCTCATTTTTAAGTTCTTTGAGTAATTTTTTAATATTTGGATTTACAAGATTTGACCTATAAAGATTTAATAATTTATAAAAATAAATGTCATTTTTTGGCTTTATAATTGTTTTTGCCTTAAAAATTGCGTCTTTTTCGTTATAACCGTTTTCTACCAAAATTTCTAAACCAGCTACTATTAAAGTATCTGCTTTTTTCTTTCTAGAAAATTTGGGTTTTTTATTTGTCTCATTCTCAGTGTGATATAAATCTTTATTTTTAATGTCCACTTCAATTAAAAAAGAAAGTAAATCTTTTAAAGGTAATCTATTTAAATTTGGATATTCTAACTTAAAGAAATTTATAAGCTGATTGACCAATCCAACATGAATAATCTTGCGATCCTTATAATTCTTTTTCCTTAAAGTTAATGAAAACTCTTCAAATTTTTCTTCTAATTCTTTTAAATTGAATCTGTTAAAATTATCCACATGTAATCCTTTTATTGAATAAATTAGTATGAAACTAAATATCTAATATTGGTCTCTGTTAAATAGCAGGACATAAATTATTCAAATTCCATTTCCTCATAAACTCTGCCTGCATTTCTGGTTGCTAATTCCTTAAAAGTTTGAAGATGAGAAAATGGGGTTTGATCCACATAATAGGCATCTTTTAATTCACCACCATTTTCTATAAAAGTTCCTATTTTTCCCCTTAAATATAATAAATAATTCCTTGTATATTTTCTCACTTGATCCATATTTGTTGGATGACCATGTCCTGGAATCACGTAAATAGGATTTAATTTTTCAAATTCATTATCCCAGGTAGCAATCCATTCTTTAGTATTAGTATGTGAAAAAATAGGTAATAATCTTTCATGAAAAGCCATATCACCAGCAATAACAAGTTTTTTAGATGGTATCCAAACTGAAATATCTCCGGGTGAATGTGCTGGACCTAGGTATAATGCTTCTATGACTAGGTTTCCTAAATTGATAACATACTTATCAGTAAAAGAAATCGTAGGTAGAGCTAAACGAGTACCATCAGCTTTATCCCGATTATATCTAATCATTCTATTCAAAATTTGTGGCCCATTATCTTCAAACTCTTTAATAGCATCTTCATGGGCCAATATGGGAACTCCTTGGTCTATCCAATAAGAATTTCCAAGCATTGCGTGACCTTGCCCGTTTTCATTGATTACAAGTATTACTGGTTTATTAGTAATTTTTTTTATTTCGTCATGTAAGGCTTGAGCCAAGCTACTAGATGCACCAGCGTTGATTACAACAACACCTTCACTTGAAGTTATAAAAGAAAGATTATTGTTATGACCTGTATTTTCATAGGTTGGAGGACCAGTAGCACCTATTGCAGACCATATGTTTGGTATATATTCATTAGGCTTTGAATATAAAAAACTATTAGGAAATTGATCTTTTATATTTTCGTCTGAAACAGCTTTTATAACAATTGAAATCAAGATAAGCACTGATAATGCCAAAATTTCCAATTGTTTATACATTTCTCAACTATTAATTTCATTAATTTAATGACTCAATAAGAAAATTTATTTTAAAGGAAAAATTAATTTAAGTAAATTTTATATAACTACAGAATATCACTTTTTTATTTTGCGCGAATAAAAATAATTGAAAAATATTTAATAAAAAAAACAACAATTCACCATTCCTAAAATAAAAAAACAAGTCCGTAGCTATTTATTTTCCAAAATAAGTTTTTTGTAGTATACTATAAACATAAATTATCAAGTGTGTTCAAATAACAAATTAAGATGCAAAAAAAATGGAAATTATTTTTGGAGTAATCCTTCTCTTATTAATTTTACTATATTTCCTATATGCAAGAATCATTAGAAATAAAAATAATGTTTTTGAGGCGTTGGCAGGTATAGATGTTCAGCTAAAAAATAGAAGTAACTTAATTCCTAATGTGCTTACTATTGCAAAAAAATTTATGAATCATGAAAAAGATTTAATTGAAAGTGTCACAAAATTAAGGACAAAAGAAAATCAATCTTATGATAAAACTGACCCAACATCCATTAAGGATCATATTTCTGCAGCAGCAACTCTTGGCTCAGAATTAGGAAAAGTAATGATTTCCGTAGAAGCATATCCTGAACTAAAATCTAATGAAACAATGATACAAGCACAATTAACTTATAATGAAGTTGAGGCAAAAATAGCTGCAGCAAGGCGTTTTTATAATTCAGCAGTCTCACAACTCAATAATTCCATAGAAATTTTCCCTGGGACTTTTTTAGCAAAATATGCAAATGCTCAAATCATGCCTTTTTATGAAGCTGATGAGGCATCAAAACAGCCAATTTCTGCAGAAAAATTCCTTTAACTACCTTAAAATGTCATTCTTCATAAATATTATTATTTCTATTTTTTCAATCTTTAGACTGTTTGATCCAAATCTTTTAAAATCAAAAAAACTGGGTGATAGCTTTAAAGAAACAGAAATTTATGAAAAAGGATTTTCCAAGCATTATAAAAAATATTTAAGTGAAAAAGTTATAAAATTTGAAACAGAAAGAATTTTAGCCTTAAAAAAAGCTAGAAATAATGCTTTTATTTGTGTTCCAATTATGGTTTTGATACCTTTTGTAATCCCTTATATAGATTGGTATTCGATTTTTGGAGAGAATTCCTTTGAAATTGTATTTTGCATTTTAATTTTTTTTTATGGATTGCTTTCTTATTTTATTACAAATTCAATGAATTTATACCAGCAAACTATCAAAACCGAAATTTTTCCAAATATTTTAAATTTTTTTGGCGAATTTCAATATAATCATGAAACTCAAAAAAGTGCAGGCTCTTATGAATATAGCGGTCTAATTCCCAATTATCAAAGAGAAACAAGCGAAGATCACATTTATGGTACATATAAAGGAGTTACTATTGATTTATTTGAAACAGAATTAGAAGAAAGAGTAAGAACAAAAGACCGTAGTTATTATAAAACTGTTTTTAAAGGTATTATGGTTACCTTAAGTATGAACAAAAAATTTAAAGCTAAGACTGTCGTAAGAAAAGATAGTGGGGTTATTGGAAATTGGTTTACAAAAAAATTTTCATCTTTAAAAAATATCAAACTTGAAGACCCTCACTTTGAAAAAATGTTTGAAGTTTATTCTGACGACCAAGTAGAAGCAAGATATCTATTAACTGTAACTTTTATGGAGAGATTATTGGAACTAACTTCATCATTCGGTAGTAAATCAATTGAGTGTTGTTTCTATAATAAAGAATTATTTATGATGATACCGATTAAAAAAAATATGTTTGAACCAGGTTCAATTTATGAGCCTGAAGACTTTATTGATGACAGTAAAAATTTACTAAAAGAATTAAATTTAATATTTAGTATAATTGATCAACTAAAATTAAATATGAAAATAAACCTTTAAATAATGTTCAAAATATATTAACTGGATAAGCAAAAAACAAAATCTTACTCATATATTATCTTTAAGCGATATACATAGGTAAAGCAATTGCAAACGTCCAAGCCAAAGTTAATCCATTAGCTAAAGAAATAGATAAAAAAGAGCCTATTCTTTTCATTAGATAGTGACTTAAAAAACCATAAACCACCCAAAATGCAATCAATAAGATAATCGCATATCCCAAAAGAAATAATTCATCAAATTTGAGATAGATTGCAAATGATAAACTAATAATTAGAGATGACTTTGTAATAAATGATTTTAAAAGAATAAATCTTTTATTTGTATAATAGCTATCAATCAAAAAACAAATAGGAATACAACCTATAATAAGTGGGAAAAATAACTCAATACGTGAATGTGTCAAATAAAAAGTGCTTACATAATTATCAAGTATACTTCCAATTATAAAAGCAAAAAAACAAAATAAAAAAGTAAAGTCCTGTAATTTAAAATCACTGAGTGATGACAAATTAAGAGGAATTTTATTTATAATAATTACTAGAATTGGATATAAAAATAGATGATTTATGAGATAAGAATGAGCTGGGTATTCTGTAAAATTAATTGAAAAAAAATATACTAATATAGGAGTGATTATTGCTGCAGAAATATTACCTAATGTACATCTAAAAACACTTACTTCAATTTTATTGAAATATTGTTTTTTAAAAAATGATACAGTAATAAAAAATAAACCTATAACTGATATAAACAATAGAGCAGCCCAAATACCTAGATTATTAGTTTTGATACTATATTGATTTCCCAAAATTTTATTAACCCAATCATTTATTGATAATTGGGAATTCTCAGAATATAAAATACCCACATGATCTGCATTTTTTATGGATAAAACTTTGCGGGCAGATCCTTCACTTAAAGAACCATATAATATGTTTTCTTGAGGATTAGTTATTCCAATTGACTCAAGTATATTAAGAGCTTTATTTCTTAAATGTTTTTCCCACATACCATTTATAATAAGCACATTATTAGGTTCATTTTTTTTTATTTGGTCAGTATAGTTTGACACTCCAATAGACCCAATAAATTTATCATTAGCATTAGCTACTCTAAATATGATATCTGAAGCCATTGAGTGGCCAATGATGATAAGCTCATCCTCTTCATTTTTATTTAGAAAATAATCTGTAAGATCTGATGTTTGTTCAACAAATAATTGCGTAGCCCCATTTTCATTAGTTATACTTCCAGAATATGCTTTTGAATGTCTTCCATGTCCTAAAAAATCATAAGTAACTGTTTTGTAGCCTGTATTTGCTAAAGAAATCGCAATTGACTTCATAAAACTTGAGGATCCTGCAAATCCATGAGCAATAAAAATCAAAATATTATCTATTTTGTCTTTTTTTGGTTCAAAAATCGTGACTGGTGTTTCGTTAATTGTCTGCTTTTTAATTGAAATCTCTTGATCTAATTTTGATAAATTTAAAAGGCTGGAGAGTAATAAGAGAAAGAAAAAAAGTGATAAAATTGAACGTATAGGGTATGAAATGATCATTTTTGAGATTTATTAATTAAATTAAATTTCAAATAATACTTAAATCAAATAAAAAAAGTCATATAATTTTATCTATTTAAAATAATATCTAAAATTTAACTAAAAAGGAGTTAAAAATGAACGATCCAGAGAAAAAAATAATTGAGCTTGGATTAAAACTTCCAAACCCTATAAAATTACCTTCTAATCTTGAACTTCCTTTTAGCTTTATAAATTTAAGAGGAAATAGAGCCATAATATCAGGACATCCCAGACAAGCCAATGACGGATCTATTAATGGTCCATATGGTCAGGTTGGAACTAATTTGACAACGGATGATGCAAAATCAGCGGCTAAGGAAATTGGACTATCTATATTAGCAAATATAAAACAAGAAATTGGGGATCTTTCTAGAATTACGAGTTGGGTAAGGGTATTTGGGATGGTAAATTCAGCGCCTGGATATGATGAACAACATATCGTTATAAATGGTTTTAGTGAACTAATTTTAGAAATCTTTGGTTCAGAAATAGGTAGACATTCCAGATCTGCAATTGGAGTTGCCGGGTTGCCTATGAACCTAGCAATCGAAATTGAAGGCGAAGTTTTAATAAAATAAATTAATTTATTTATTTAAACCATTTCAACGTATCTGAATTCCCTAATTGCACTTCCATCAAGCTTTTTAAGAGCTTCTTGATATCCATCACTGTTGTATCCTGCATTAGCAGCCTCAATACTTTCCCATTCAACAACAACAGTTCTAGTTTTTTGTCCTTCTTCCCTGACTGCAACTGGTATACCCCTAGCCAAAAATTTAGCACCAGCAGCTTTCATTGCGGGTCCTGCTAATTCAGCATAAGCGGCAAGTTTTGTTTCATCAGAGATGGATTTATAAATGACAACCTGCAGTACTTTAGACATATTCACCTCCATATAAGTATATTCGGAAGTTATTTAAACAGTAACTGTGTGTCAATAATTATTGATATTTTAAAGTTGAAATCTGATTCAATAAAAATTACGATCAAATGTTTCTATACCTATACCCACCACCTTGTACTAAAAAGAATGTAGGGTCCCATTGATTTTCCATCACATTTGAAATTAGGGTATTTACAGCT
The DNA here is from genome assembly GCA_902625475.1 of uncultured Alphaproteobacteria bacterium. Classification (GTDB taxonomy): domain Bacteria; phylum Pseudomonadota; class Alphaproteobacteria; order Rhodobacterales; family Rhodobacteraceae; genus CACIIZ01. The sequence goes on along the minus strand of CACOBR010000014.1, from coordinate 18,366 downwards.
TTTTTAGGTGCATTAGCTTGCGCTAAAAGTGCCAAGGAGGTTTCTTTGATCATAGAACTTACAGTAAAAGTAGTAGTTTCAATCGCATAATCTGTTGATAATAAACTACTGAATTCTCCTTCTGCATGAATTATATTATTTAATGTACTTGTAATAGCACTGCTTATTCTGGAAGCATTTACAGAAATTTCATTACTTACTTCAACAAATCTGTCGATACCTGCATCAATATAGTCTAATGATTTTCTTGCATTAGTTATAGTAGATATATCAACATCATTAACAGTTTTTATCGGTGATACTGTCACGAGATCACTATTTCCCGCTGCATTTCCCTCAGCATCTATATAGCTATAGGCAGTACCAAAAAAACCAGCTTTTTCAGTTGAGTTATCAGATGCAATTCTAATGGTCTGAGGGCTTTCCATTGTTACAGTACCAACTATTAAGGCTGCTCTTTCATAATCTTGTGTAATATCATTATAATAAATTGGATCAGGGACATCATCTTCACCCATAACCGGAGTGGCAGTAGCTGTTCTCCCTTGGAATGTTTGAGCTGGAGTGTTGTGTCCAGCATATTGAGTACTTTTAAAACTGTGATTTTCTGATGGACCAGCATATTCATTAGTGAAAGTATGTGTTTCATTTTCTCCTGCATAAGCACCATTAAAAGAATGTGTTTCTGAAGAACCTGAATTTTGACCTGTAAGAGTATGTGTTTCAGATGACCCAGCTGTTAGAGAAATTGCACCCCCACCACCTAAACCTTCTAGTCTTACTAAACTTCCAGATACAAACTGAATTCGATAATTTGTGTTATCTACCAAACCACCTATTGCTGTTCCAGATCCGGCAGAATAAGTTACAATATCACCAACTGAAAACTTATTGGTTGTAAAAATATTTAATCCGGAAACATTTGTAGCAGCATTAAAAGAACTTTGCTCTGGCAGTAGGTCTACAATTGAACCCGCTGGAGTTTGAGATACCTGAAAGGTATTACCAGATACATTTCTTATGTAATATGTTTGTCCTGCAGTTAGACCTCTAATAGCAGTACCACCACTATTTGTAGTATACGTGACTTGATCACCATTAGATAATGAATGTCCTGCTGCTGTTATTTTATTATTTAAAAGATCAACATTGCTTGATGCATTAAAACTTCCAGTATCTCTTGCAATAATGTCAATTGCTGAACCAAAAGAAGTTGCTGAAAGTTGAATGGTGTCCCCTGATATACTCCTTACATAATAATCTTGACCATTGACGAGGCCTCCAATAGCTGCCCCACCTCCTGCGGAATAAGTAACCTTGTCATTATTTGTAAAATTATGACCCGTAACACTTATTCTATTTGTTGTATGGTTTACATTATTTTGTGCATTAAAGCTATCTTGCATTCCTTCTATGTTTACAATATTTCCTGATGTTATATTTTCTAATTTAAATGTACTCCCACTTACATTTCTAACAATATAGTCGTCACCATCAGTGAAATTTCTTAAAGTTCTGCCACCACTTGTATATGTTACTCTATCTCCATTTGCAAAATTATGGTTTGACGCCTGTATTGTATTATTCGTAACGTTTGCATTTGATCTAGCATTAAATGTGTGACTAGCCGGTGCTAAATCTAAAGAATTGTTAGCTAATGCATTAGCTTTTGTAGAAGCCAAACTTATCGTATTATTATCATGCCTAATAGCAAAATATTCACGCCCATTTACAAGGCCTGATAAAGTGGTGCCACCGCCATTTCGATATGTCAATGGATCTCCAGTTTCAAAATTATGGCTATTTATAGTAATTCGATCATTTGCAATATTAATAGAAGTTCTTGCATTGAAATTTTGAACTGGTGGTGCTGATATAGCTATAGTTGGAGGCGCACCCAAATCATAACCTCTTCCACGATCTGCTAAGGTAGCTTTAGTAATGGTATCTACTTTACCATTTACTAAATTCGCTGAGTAATCAGCTCTCGCACCAACTGCTCCTGATGCATCTGTTGAAAAACTATTTCCGTTAAATGTTACAGACGGTGCCGACGAATATCCAGAACCTTTTTCAGTTACTGTTACACTTACTACTCCTCCTTCTTGATCAACATGAATATTTCGATCTTTATCAATAAACCTTATTATCTCATCTGTTCCAATTTCTCTTGATAGATTAGCATTGGCAGTATCTGCTCTAACCCCATCTTTATCAAGAGATCTAGCAAATATTTCATTTTGATTTGATGCAGCATTATTTGAATGAGACGGTCCATCAGGCGTAAAATCCATGTGCGATATGAATATATCATCCCCGTTAGCATCTGTTAAGGTAATAGCAGAACTATCTGCACTACCAGCAATTATTGATATTTCAGCGCTAACACCAGTTTGTAAAGTTTTTAGATTTAAAGCCTCAACTAAAGGATTTAAATCATTTGGATCTGTAATTGCAGCTGAAATAGTCACTCCAGAAGCATCACTATTATTTGCGCTATTGGCACCTAATTTAAAAGAAATGTTTGATGCCTGTGCCATACCAAACAATTGAGCTTTTGTAACTGCTGATGCTTCAATACCTAAACCAGCAGCATGAACACGAGTTGCAAATTGAGATGCTTGCATACCTGCATCGATAGCAATAGTTGCATTATTTTGGAAACCATCAATGAAGATACTATTGGCTTGAATTTTATTTTTGTTTGAAGTTTGTAAGGAAGTTTCCGTTTGACCCATAATATATGGAGTTGAATATACTCTTTGTATTAGATCATTTCTTAAAAAAATCATATCAATACCAGCAACACTTCCAATACTGATATCTAGGGTATCAAAAGAATTTTTTCCTACTTGGATTGATTTATTCTGGTAAGAGCCATCTAATAGTTTAGTATTACCAAATTTAGTATTTTGAGCAATTCTGGAAATTTCAAGTTTAATAGCATCTGACTTAGCAACAAGAAGCTCTCTCTGAAGATTGTCTAAAGTGTCAGTTTGTGATTGTAGTGCTAACTCTCTCATATTTTGAAGTAAATCACCAATTTTTTTGATACCACCTTCCGCTGTGTAAAGAGCAGATAATGCATCCTTTTGATTTGAAATAGTTACTGTTAAACCTTTAACATGAGAGTCAAATTTACTAGCTAAATGCATACTTGCAGCATCGTCTGCACCTTTATGAATTCTTACACCAGTTGTTAACTTTTGAATAGATTCTTCAATATTTCTTTGATTAGGAGTTAAATTTGCTGAAACTAATTTCCCCAATCCATTTGATACAGAGATAGGCACTATAATTTCCTTTTATTGAATTCATTTTTTTTGGGAAATTTGCAAAAATTATGCCATAATATAAATGTTAATGAGACACTTATATCCATACTGTAATTATGATTAATTAATTTCTACTATTTTATATGGTGCTCTGCTAGTAAGTAATTCTACACCATTTTCTCTTATTACAATATTTTCTTCGTGAACTAGCATTTTACCAGGTGTAAATTCAATAGATGGCTCTAAAGTAAGGACCATATTTGGTTCTAATTTCATATTATTATTAAAAGTAATGGATGGTGGTTCTGTTAACTGTAATCCAAAACTATGTCCAAATCTTCCTTTATTAAAATTATTTGGTAAATACTTATTTAATGAATTTGCCATAAGCTTCCAAAGATCTGATAAAAATAATCCAGGTGTTGCCACTTCAATTGCATTTTGTGTTGCTACCCATAAAATTTCATAAATATCATTTACAATTTTTGATGCTTTACCAATAGAGTAATTTCTATCAAAATCACAAAAATATCCGTCATAAGTTGAGCCAATATCTACGAATAGAATATCTCCACTTTTTAAAACTCTATTAGTAGGTTCATAAATTATCTGAGAAACCCCTCCTACTCCAGATATGACAGGTAAATAAGGAATACTATCCGCACCTTGAGAAATTAAATCAATTTTCATTTTTTTTGCAATATCTCTTTCAGAGTCACCTTTATTGATAAGGGAAGGTAAATTCTCAAAAGAGTTACTCGCTATTTTGCAAATATGTTTGATTTTATCAATTTCTGCGTTTGATTTAATTAATCTTAATTCCCATAGAATACTAGAAGCATCTATGATTTTTCTGGAAAGAGTTGATTGTAAGAAAAAAAAATCTGTTAAAGGCATTCTTAATGACATCTCTTTTCCTAATTCAGCTCCAACATTATTAAATTTTGAAGGAAATTCGTTTATTAACTTTGAAATTAGTGAAATACCTTCATCTTTGGGTCTTGGTGATGGCCATGTATAAATCTCTTTAATCCATGTTTTTTGCATAGCTGACAAACCAATATCTGGAATTACTGCCTTAGGTAATCCCTTAATTGGAATAATTAGGTACCAGGGTCTTGTAGGGCTTTGCCAAAATTGTGTTGAAAAGCCTGTGAAATATCGCATAAATTGTTCAGTTGTTATTAACAAGATATCGATTTGATTAAGATGCATCAAGGATTGAGCTTTTTCTAATCTATTTTCATATTCTTTTAATTTGAAACCGTAATTTGACATTCTATTTACAGAATTTTAGATGTTTAATAAAATTAATATAGCTACAAAAATCAGAAGTATGCCAGAAACAATATTAAGTCTCATTATGGCTTTATCTGAAGAAATAAGTTCTTTAACTTTTATTAGGAATAAAATTAGAAGCAAATTACCTATAAATGGGACTGAAAATGTAATTACAGAAATTACTATCAAATCTAAGATATTAATATTTAAAAAATTAAAAAAACTTGGTAATAACGTGATGTAAAATAAAGCTGCCTTAGGATTTGCAGTAACTGCAAAAAAACCAGCGATAAATCCAGAAAAAACACCAGTTTTTAGTAACTTGTCATTATTATTTATAGTTTTCTTATAATTTAGAACTATCTGGATTCCCATCATTGCTAAAATTATTGAACATAATACCCTAAAAATTATTAAAAAATCAGCATAAACAGATAGTAGAAATCCTATACCTAAAAAAACAACAATAGGCCATAACATATCACCTAAACAAACACCTGAAACCAGTGATAGGCCTGATTTTGCTCCACCTGAAATTGTACGAGCTATGATAGCAATCCAAACAGGACCTGGAGTAATAAATAAAATTATTAATGCAGTAATATAAATAAAGATTTCAGTAGAAGTGACCGTCATAAAATGATATTTTTATTTTAAGTTATTCCATAAAACCTTCCCCATTTTATTTTTGGGAAGACTTTTTCTAATCTCAAATATTTTTGGAATTTTATATTTAGCCATATGTTTACCACACCAATCTTTAAGATTCAAAAAATGGCTTTCTGAAAAAGATCCTTCAGGAACAATTACAGCTTTTACTTTTTCCCCTATTCTTAAGTCAGAAACACCTATTACACATACCTCCCTTATACCTTCATAATTATGTAAGATTTTTTCAATTTCAGATGGCCAAATTTTAAATCCAGATGAATTAATCATTCTTTTCAATCGATCGACTACAAAAAAATATCCGTCACTATCATAATAGGCCAAATCACCAGTTTTAAAAAAAAGTTTTTCATCATATTTAACAAAATATTTACTATTATCTTTTCTATTCCAATAACCTAAAAAAAGTTGTGGTGATGATATAATTAGTTCTCCAACTTGGTTTACTCCTAATTCATTGTGAGTCTCGATATCCAAAATACGTGCATCTACATTAAATAAAGGTAAACCAATTGAACCCAGTTTTATGTTTTTTGGGGGATTTATGTGAGTAGGAGCCATTGTTTCAGTCAAACCATATGCTTCAACGTAATCTAAATTGGTCAACCTTTTTAATTTTAATGCAATTTTTTTAGGCATAGAGGCGCCGCCGCCACCTATAGATTTCAAAGAAGAAATATCATGGAGTTTAGGATCAAATGAATTTACTAAATCTATTATGCAAGTAGTTATAGATCTCCACGAACTAATTTTATATTCTTTTATTAAATGAAAAGCTATTTCAATATCCCACCTTGTCATTAAAACAATAGTGTTCCCATTTAAAATTGGGACATTCATAGAATTCTGCATCCCAGTAACGTGAAATAAAGGAAGTGTTGTTAAAATATTAGATTGAGGAGGAACAGGTAGCCATCTCAAATAGGAATTTATTACTGAATTAACTGTTCTATTAGTATGTTTACAACCTTTTGGAATACCAGTTGACCCGGAGGTGTATGGAATAATGCAAAGTGTATCTGGACTATTGTTATGTGAAAATTGGAAATCATTTATTTCTAAAATATCAGTCCAGTTTTTTTGAAAATATTCAGTACTAAGATTATAATTTTGATTTTGGAATTCTTCAGGTAGTTTGATGTTAAACTTTTTTTTAATATAATCCATATAATGAACGCAAATCAGGGGCACAGAATTAGATTTAAGTTTTTTTAATGAATTTTTTACCACATTAATTTTATCAAATGCTACAAAAATTGTTGCTATATTTGAGTCCTTTAAAATAAAACATATTTCGTCAATTTCTAGCATAGGATTTATTGGCACAATTACACAATTTATTCCCAAAATTGCATAATAAGCTATAATAAATTGTGGGCAATTCTGCATAATAATCCCAACACGATCACCCTTTGAAAGATTTAGCTCTCTTTTTAAAAAACCTGCAATTTTCTTAACATCTAAGAACAAATCACTGTAAGTGATTTTATTTCCATAAAAAATAATTGCATCCTGATTAGGATTTTTTTTTGCTGAAAATATTAAATTATTAAATACAGTTTCATTATTATAATCTAAAGAAAAAGGAAGTCCTTTTGGCCATGATTTTTTATACCTTTTCTTTAATGACAAAATAAAAACTTATTCTATTTTTTTAATTGGTTTCCAACGATTAATTTTAATTTAGGGTTTTGAGCATATTTTTCGCATAATCTATCACACCCTTCATATGTAGCATCAAATGGACCCTCTTTCCAACCTGTTAGCTGCAAAACTACACCATTACCCGTTTTAGGACCAACTAATGATTCAGGGAATTTTTTATCACTCATTTCAGTAGTATCAACTTTTACACCTTTTTTTTCTAAATCATTCACATACTGTTCAATATTATCAATTTCTAAACCTATATGCTGTATTCCATTTCCATGCTTCTCTACATATTTATAAATAAAACTTTCAGGATCATAACTGGTTATAAAACTCATTATACTAGTCCCAAACTTAACACAGGCACCCTCATATTTATCTTCTAAAGATTCAAATTTCATCATGAGTTCGCCTCCTAAAACTTCAATAGCGTTATGAAGTGAATCATTCAAATTTTTTACAGCGAAGGCTATATGATTTATTGAAGTTATTTTTGCCATTAATTTATCCTTTGTCTTTAACTTGAATAGAATTTTCTTGCTAAATCCTCTGCATTTACCATTTGTTTTTTTTTCATAAACGGTAAAGGAACGATCTCTGAGTTAACTAATTCATCATAGGCTTCAATGTTAAATTTAGTTCCAATATCAGAAAATTTAGTTTCAACTAGGCCTAATCCAATATTATATTCCAACCTCGGAGAATAAGATACACTAGTTAATTTACCAATTATTTTTTGTTCCTTTATAATATTCCAAAAAGTTTCATTATTTAAAAAGTTTTCAGAATTAAGTTTTATTCCTACTAAAACTTTTTTTTGTTCCATTTTTGATAATTTCTGTATTGCTTTTTTTCCAATAAATTCGTCTTCAGTTTTGCTTTCAACTAATCTACCAAGTCCAACTTCAAAAGGATTTTCATTTTGCGACATATCAACTCCCCAAGAAAGAATACCTGACTCAATTCTCCTAGCTTGATTTACTGACCCCACTTTTAAAGAAAATTCATTACCTAATTCTACTATTTTATTAAAAATATAGGATCCTTTTGAATAGTCTGACAAATAAATCTCATAACCTAATTCTCCACTCCACCCTGTTCTAGAAATAATTAAATTAATATCCTTAAATTTTATCTTTTTTAACCAGTAGTATTTTAATTTTGTTATCTCAAATCCAAACATTTTTGTAAGTAAAGCAGAGGATTTTGGCCCCTGTATTTGCAAAAGAGAAACATTTGCATCTTTAATTTGAACATTAAATCCTGAATTTATTTGGACGCCTTTTATCCAAAGCTCTAAATCACAGTCAGATGTAGATATCCAAAATTTGTTTTCTTCAAGTCTTAACAGGATTGGATCACAAATAATTCCACCCTCGTTGTTTAACAAAAGAGCATACTTACATTGATTAACTGAACAATTTGAAATATCCCTACAAGTAATATATTGAACAAATTTTTCAGCATCATCACCAGAAATTTCAATTTGCCTTTCTCCCATTACTGGCCAAAGAGAAACATGATTTATGACATGCCAGTATTCATCTACAGGATTAGAGAAAGTACTTGAAATATATGTCCTATTGTATACAGAAAAATTTCTGCAACCATAATCCCAGCACGCTTCAAAAAATGCACCTCTTCTTATCCTTGGTTGAAAAGATATAGATGCTCCATCATGTTTTCTGTTCATTATATTTTTCAAAAATTAACAACTTCTTTATTGTTAACTCTTAATATAAAAACTTCAAATATATAATAAGATTTTCAACAAAAAAGTTAACTTGCAATTTTTTGATTTCTTTTTCTTTCATGAGGATCAAGAAAAACTTTTCTTAGTCTAATATTTGACGGTGTCACCTCTACTAACTCATCATCATTAATATATGAAATAGCTTGCTCAAGATTCATACGAGTGGGTGTTGTCAACTTTATAGCTTCATCAGTACCTGATGCTCTTATATTAGTAAGTTTTTTACCTTTTAATGGGTTAACTTCTAAATCGTTATCTCTTGAATGTTCACCAATAACCATTCCTTGATAAACTTCTTCACCTGCACCAATAAAAAACTTTCCTCTATCTTCTAAATTAAAAATAGCATAAGCAACTGACTTCCCAGTTTCCATTGAAATTAAAACTCCTTGTCTTCTTCCTAGAATAGACCCTTTGAAAGGTTCCCAGGAGTGAAATATTCTATTTAAAACACCTGTTCCTCTCGTATCAGACATTAACTCTCCATGATAACCAATTAAACCTCTTGATGGTACTAGTGCAACTATTCTTGTTTTATTTTGTCCAGAAGGTTTCATTTCCAATATTGAACCTTTTCTGGTTGATAATTTCTCAATGACTGATCCAGAGTATTCCTCATCAACATCAATGGTAACTTCTTCAATTGGCTCGTTTTTTATGCCGTTTACATGTTTATAAACAACTCTTGGTCTTGAAATAGATAACTCAAAACCTTCTCTTCTCATATTTTCTATTAGAATACCTAATTGAAGTTCACCTCTTCCAGAAACATCAAATTTTTCAGCTCCATCTACATCTTGCATTTTAATTGCTACATTACTTTCACATTCCTTTAATAACCTTCCTCTTATAATCCTACTTTGTACTTTGGAACCTTCCCTACCAGCAAGTGGGCTATCATTTATACCAAATGTTACAGTTATGGTAGGTGGATCAATAGGTTGTGAAGGTATTATTTTATTAATTGATATATCTGATAAGGTGTCAGACACGTTAGCTTTGTCCATTCCTGCAACTGAAACTATGTCGCCTGCTTCAGCAATATCAATAGGTTGTTGCTTTAAGCCTCTAAATGCCAGTACCTTACTCACTCTAAAATTTTCGATTTTAATTCCTTCTATATCTAAGGCCTGCAGCATTTGACCAGCTTTAAGAGACCCTGACTCGATACGGCCTGTCAATAACCTTCCAATATAATTGTCTGCAGTTAGGGTAGTGGCCAACATACTAAAAGGCTCCTTAATTCTATTAACTTGATTAGGTTCAGGAACATACTCTATGATTAAATTAAAAAGAGCATCCAAATTTTGCTTTGGTCCGTCAAGTATGTGGTCAGCCCATCCCGCCCTACCTGAAGCATACAAAACTGGAAAATCTAATTGAGTATCTGTTGCACCTAAGTTGTCAAAAAGATCGAATACTTCATTATGAACGCGATCGGGATCAGAATCTTTTTTGTCTACTTTATTTATTACTACAATAGGACATAACCCTAATTTTAATGCTTTAGAGGTAACAAACTTAGTTTGTGGCATTGTTCCTTCAGCAGCATCAACAAGTAAGACTACGCCATCCACCATATTCAATATACGTTCTACTTCTCCTCCAAAATCAGAATGGCCAGGAGTATCAATAATATTCAACCTTACGTCATTCCAAACTACAGAAGTTGATTTGGCCAATATAGTTATACCTCTTTCTTTTTCTAGATCATTATTATCCATTACCCTTTCGACAAATTTTTCATTATCTCTAAAAGCTCCTGACTGCCTCAAAAGTTGATCTACTAAAGTAGTTTTCCCATGATCAACGTGAGCAATGATTGCAATATTTCTTAACTTCATACGTGTACCCGAATATTATTTGATTGAGATCTTGGAATGAATTACTTTTGAAATGATTAAAAATCAAGCAAATTCTAAAAGATTTAAAGAATAAAAAAGTTAAAAATTTTTTTTCTTTAATTTATTTTAATTTTCGTAATAGATATTATTGTATAAATTAGGTCTGGGTATTTTAGAATCTGTGTTTTTTTGGAGGGATTAATAATGGAAAGGCAATTAAGAGCAATTCTAGCAATGGATGTTGTTGGTTTCAGCAAAATGATGTCAGAAGATGAAGAAAATACATTAAGAGTTTTAACAGATCGACGCCAAGTAGTAGATCAGATTATAAATGAACATGGCGGTAGAATTTTCAATACTGCTGGCGACAGCGTAATTGCTGAATTTGCTAGCCCGGTAAAAGCAGCAGAATGTGCAGTTCAAATTCAAAACAAAAATTCAACTATAAATAAAGATATGAATGAAAAAGAAAAAATGACATTTAGAGCTGGAATAAACATGGGCGATATAATGATTACTGAAGATAATCTATATGGAGATGCTATCAATATTGCAGCCCGTTTAGAATCATCGGCTTTACCAGACGGAATTTGCATATCACAAAACGTGTTTGATATGATAAATCTTAAAATTAAAGTATCTTATGAGGATGCCGGAGAATTAGATTTAAAAAATATAGGTCGACCCATAAGAGCTTTTCATATTGTACCTTGCAAAGGTGCTACAAGAGGACTTCAACATTCAGCTGAAAAGCCTACTATAAAAGTAGAAAAAGCGGAAGCAGGATCACTTGCTGTAATGCTTTTTAAAAATTTGAGTAATGATGAAGAACAAGAGTATTTTTGTGAAGGACTATCTGAAGATCTAATTTCTGCGTTGTCACGGTACAAAAAATTAGTAGTAGTATCAAGTAATGCTAGCTTTTCGTATAAAGATAAAAATAAATCCCCAAAGGAAATTGGGGAAGAATTAGGTGTTAGATATATATTGGAAGGCAAAGTTAGAAAGTTGGGTCCAAAGATGAGAATAACAGCTTCTTTGGTAAGTGCAGAAAATGGGACCAACCTTTGGTCGAATAATTTTGATACATCAATTGACGAGATTTTTGATATTCAAGATGAATTGGTTGGTACAATAGTATCGACAATAGTGGGTAATGTTGAAAAAGATCACATTAAACAACTCTCTAATTCTAAACCAGAAAATATGAAAGCATATGATTTAGTTTTGAGGGGACTAGAATATCATAGAAGAAGCTCTATTTCTGCAGAAAATAATAAGAAAGCTTTGGATTTCTTCAATAAAGCTATTGAAGCTGATCCAACTTATGCAAGAGCTCATGCATGGAAATGTTGTTCATTAGGAAATAATTCTGAATGGTTTCCTGACGAAATGCCTGAAAACTGGATGAATGATGCGTTTGCATCTGTTCATAAGGCTTTAGAGCTAGACCCTAACGATCCAGAAGCTCATAGAATAATGGGAGCAGTTAAATTATTATTTGAGGGTGATATGGATACTGCAATCTTTCATCATCAAAAAGCAATTGAAATTTGTCCAAGTGACACATATCACATCGCTCGATATGCTCTTCTTTTAGTTTATTTAGGTGACCCTCAAAAAGGAATGGATGAAATAAAAAAGGCTATGAGAATTGATCCTTTTTGTTCCGATCTCATGTTTGAAGTAGAAGGAACATGTCACTTTTGGTTAGGAAATTATCAAGACTCTATAAACTCATACAAAAAACTTAAGATAGATACAAGGGACAGCCTTTTTTATAGTGCTGCATGTTACAAAAAAATGGGTAATAATGAAAAAGCAACCGAAATTTTAAAACAAGCTACAAATACACTAAATATGACAACAGATAAGTTTTTGAGTTCTCAACCTCTCAAAAAGGAGGATTGTAAAAAAGAACTACAAGAAATAATTACAACAATTTAATCAAGTTTATCTCAATGCCAAAAGATCTGAACTTTTCAGAAAAAGAGTACAGTGAAATCATTGAAATGGCTTTAAGTGATCATATTCCCTTTTCTACCATCAGAAAATTATATGGCTTGAGAGAAAAAGAGGTGATAAAAATTATGCGTACAAAACTAAAACCCAAAAGCTATAAAAATTGGCGAAAAAGAGTACATGATCTTGGATCACAAAGAGCTACCTATAAATAAAAAAAAACGTCATGATTGAAGAAAATTTCGAATATAACAGAAAAGACGCCTTTTGCAATTTTTGTTCTCGAAAAAAGAATCCACACCCAGATTTTGATGAACCTATAGTTGTAAGGGATTTAAAATTAAATAATAAGAATCTTTCTATATGTATTAATTGCCATCACCAAATTTTAGAACAATCACATGGGAAAAAAAATATTTTTGATAAAATTTTATCCAAAAAATATAATTTGATTTCCCTTTTAAAAAAAGCTGATATTTTTTAAAATCAACTTAAAATGATAGAATTTTTCATATGATATATAAAATTAAAATATTTGTTTATTATTCCCTATTTTTATCCTTTTTATTAATAAATCCTAATATACTTTTTTCACAGAAAAATTTATATGTTGAAAATCTATTAAATAAACTGCAAATAGCTAAAACAAATGATGAAGCTAAAAAAATAAGAGAACAAATTTGGAATAAATGGATATATGCTATTCCTAAAAATGCACAACAAAATCTTAAGTACGCATTGAATGAATTTAATTCTGGAAGATTATTATCTGCTGAAAAAGCTTTTACTTATTTAATTGAAAAGTATCCAAATTATGTAGAAGGCTGGAATAAGAGAGCTACAATAAGATATATGCTTAATGACCTAGAAGGATCGTTAAATGATATAGATAGTGTTCTGAAACTTCAGCCTAGACATTTTGGAGCGATAGCTGGATCTGGATTAATTTACATAAAGAAAAAAAATTATGGAAAAGCTTTAAATTTCTATAAAAGTCTAGATAAAATTGATCCTATGAACGAAGAAAGTAAAATGTTTATAAAGTTAATAAATAAAATTTTACTTGAAAACTCAGCATAATATAAATTTTTAAAAAACTTTTATTGATTAAAAATAATTCATTTAACTTTAAAGTTTAGTACACAACTAAAATTTATATCACTTATATCTAAATCTTTAGTTTTTATTAAGTCCAGGTTGTTTTTTGTTGAATAAATAACAAGCTGATTTAAGATTTCTAGTTTAAGTTTTTCTGAAAGATCTTGATCAGAAAGAACAATTTTATCCATGAAAGAGGAATTGGAATAACTACTTTTTTTTATACTATTACCTAAATTTTTTCCTCCCCAAATACGTTCCCAGCCTTCTCTATACTCTGGAGTTGATACACTTGAAAAATGGCTAATTGATAACTGAGATGCAGACTTTTTTGCAGATTCAACTTTAGAAGTTTTCTCAGTTATTTCTGTTTTATTTTTCTCAATACCTTTAGAGCTATCTTTTTTAGGTTGACTAACTTTTTTACTTTGATTTTTTTTATTCATAGTTTTGAGTCCACAATTTGTTCAGTTATTTTTATTGAGTTAATTGTTAAAAACTTTAATTAAAGATAGATATATTAAATTATTATAAAATATCAAAAATTAACAATTATTACTAATTTTCATATAATCTAAAAATTGTTATTAAATGTATAGATTCCAAATTATACCAAACTATAGTTTCAAATAGTAAAAGCCTTTTTTTTGAAGTGAGAAACAAACTTAATGGTAGGAAATATTACCGAATAATCGGTTTATAAATATGACTTACGAACTCAAAAAAGATACCTTAAGCTGTTATGAAAATTACTTTGTCTAAACCCAAAATAATGAAAGATTAGCCGAGTCGATTATATACTTCTTTACAAATACTTGCACACTATCAAGTATTTGAGTACCTGCTAGAGCATTTATTGACAAAGGGCAATATCTTCATGAATATCAATATAGTATAAATGCGATGCCTTCTACAGGTCAATTTAAAATTTGGCATCTTGAGCTTAGAGATTATAACAGGAAAGTAATTTCAATATGTCAATTTCATTTAAAATAGTGAAAAAGAAAATTGACTTTCTGTAGAAATTTTACCAAAAAATAAGTGATCCTTCACTGAATGTGCTAAATCTAAGATAATATAATCCATGAAAATCTTATTAAATTGTTTTAATAATAATTCTGAAATGAAATCCTTTGTAAATATAAAAGAACAAATAGATGCCAATATGGAATTACGCGGTTTTACAGAATTAACCCCTATTCAAAAAGCTATGATTGGAAAAGACATCAGTGAACGAGATGCACTTGTATCAGCACAAACTGGCTCTGGCAAAACGGTAGCCTTTGGCTTATCTATTGTATCAAATATTCCAAACAAAAACCCTAATAACAAAGCTTCTAAACTACCCTCTGTGTTGATCATTGCTCCTACAAGAGAATTAGCTTTACAAGTACAAAATGAATTAGGTTGGCTCTATTCAAAGACAAATATTTCTATTGTGTCTTGTGTAGGGGGAATGGATATGAGAACTGAAAAACGTAACTTAAGAAAATTTCCAGATATTATTCTTGGAACACCAGGACGCTTAAAAGATTATCTTGAAAGAGAAGTAATTAATTTATCTAAGGTAAACGTTGTAGTTTTAGATGAAGCTGATGAGATGCTAAACTTAGGATTTAGAGAAGAGCTAGAATATATCCTAAGCCAAACTCCAAAAGAAAGAAGAACCTTATTGTTTTCAGCAACTTTTTCAAAACAAATAGAGAAGCTTGCATCAAAATTTCAAAATAATGCGCTCAAAATTTCTACAATTGAAAAAAATAAACAGCACCTTGATATTGAGTATCATGCTATTAAAGTAACTTCGCGAAATATTGAATATGCAATTATGAATATTTTAAGATATCACGAAGCCAAAAAATCCTTAGTATTTTGCGGAACAAGAGCAAATGTAAATCATTTAACATCACGACTAAATAACCGAGGTTTCTCAGTTGTATCAATATCAGGTGAATTAAGTCAAAAAGAAAGGTTAAATGCTCTTCGCTCAATTAAAAATGGTCATTCTAAAGTATGTGTAGCTACGGATGTAGCCGCTAGAGGAATTGACCTTCCAAATTTAGATTTAGTTATTCATGCAGACTTACCAAAAACAAAAGAGTCTCTTGTTCATCGAAGCGGAAGAACTGGAAGAGCTGGAAACAAAGGAATTAGTATTTTAATGGTTCCACAAGAAAAAAGTAAGCAATTTCAAAGTTTTCTTGCTAATTCTAGAATCATAGCTGATTGGAAAAATCCTCCAAATCGTGAAGATATTATAAAACAAGATGATTTAAGTATTATGCAGGAACTTATGCATTTAGATAAACCTTCAGAAGAAGAAAATATATTAGTAGAGAAAATTTTAAAAAAATATAATGGAAAGGAATTAGCAACTGCTCTTATTCGCAAATTTAGAGAAAATAAATTTACTCCCGATGATTTAGAACCTGTTAAAGATACTATTAAAGAAAAAAATAAAATCATAAAATTTCGAAAAAGTGTATGGTTTGAACTTAAATTAGGGAGTAGTCAGAAAATAGAAAAACAACATTTATTATATAAATTAACTGAAGTTGGTAAAATCAATAAAAAAGATATAGGGATTATTAAAATAGAGAGTGAAATTTCTTTTATAGAAATAAACTTCAATGTATTGGATAAATTCCTGAGTTCTCTTGAAAATAATAGTAAATCATATCCTGAGTTAAATTTAATATTATTGAAAAATAAACCAAATATATCAATTCAAAAAAATTCTACCAATCTTTTTAATCATTTTAAAAAGAAACGAAAAAATAAGAGGATAAGATTTAAGCATAATCCAAAATAAAAAATTTTTCATGGAAATAACAGTCAAGGATGCTTTAGTAATTGTTGTTGAGGCTCATAAACCTAGAAAGCTTAAGGAGGCTGAGCATGACGGCAATTGCAAGGCGAAGAATTTTTGTGATGCTTGAGATCGATGGAAATAAAGGCGAACCCAAAGACTTTAGATCTATTTGGGTTCATGGCGAGCTTGTTGAGTTTGTGACCATTAGCAGCTATGGCCACACTGTAATTAAATCTATGGCGATGCGATGATCAAAAGAGATCCCTACAGAGTCACAACAGAACTATTAGTCGATATTCTCGGCGCTAAGAAACCAGTTATAGTAATCACTGCCTTCCCATACAATCCCGCGGGCAAAGCAAAGAGAGGTTAAACATATGAAAACCGAAGCATCAAAATCACGGAGTGGAAGTGGGCGTCGCTCGTCTTCCAGTGTTTCGCCTTCAATTCGCAACGTCAACTACCACAATCTACGCAATCCATTTCCCCCAATGGAGGTCTTTTCAACTGATCAGGTTATGGCAATGCACGAGACTTCCTTACGCACACTAGAAGAACTAGGAATGAAAGTTCTTTTGCCTGAGGCAATAGCGATTTATCGAAAGGGCGGTGCCCGAGTGGTCAATAATATGGTGTACATCGGGCGGGACATGGTTAAGGCAGCACTTTCGACCGCGCCCAAATCTGTTCAAGGCCGGGCTGGTGTGCGTGCCAAAGACTTGACCTTTGAATTGGGACATATGATTTTTCAACCTGGTGCAGGTGCACCTCATGCTACTGATCTAGTGCGCGGACGACGCCCTGGTTCTGCTAAGGATTACGTTGAATATACAAAGCTGAATCAATACTTTGATGTGCTGCAAATGTTATCACCCTCAGTTGAACCTCAGGATCTGGCCACCAATGTGCGTCACTACTTTACAACTGAGGCACAGCTGACGCTGTCCAACAAATTCCCTTTTGTTTTCTCACGCGGGACCCCTCAGGTCATGGACTGCTTTGAAATGATACGTGATTTTCGAGGTGTGTCTGATGCGGAATTTACCGAAAATCCATATTGTTACACCATTATCAATACCAACAGTCCACGTACATTGGATATACCAATGACCCAAGGGTTGATCGACTTTGCAAAACACAACCAAATGTCTATTGTCACACCTTTCACATTGATGGGTGCAATGGCCCCAATTACGGTTGCGGGTGCGGTTACACTCAGTCATGCAGAGGCCTTGGCCGCGATTACATTGGTGCAAATGGTTAATCCTGGAGCACCAATTTGCTATGGTACATTTACTTCTAACGTTGATATGAAATCTGGTGCTCCAGCTTTTGGAACGCCTGCGCATTTTCAAGCCTCGCTAGCTGCAGGGCAGATGGCGCGGATTACTGGATTGCCTTGGCGTTCGGCAGCTGGATCAACATCAAACCTAAACGATGCACAGGCGGCAAATGAAAATCAGATTGGACTTTGGGGATGTTTGATGGCGGGGGCCACGGTGATAATTCACTCGGCAGGCTGGCTCGAAGGGGGGCTGAGCGTTTCTTTTGAAAAGATCATTACAGATGTAGAGGTGCTCAACATGATTGCAGAGCTTTGTGCAGGCAAGCAAGCGGGCGTTGATGAGATCGGTTTTGAAAATGCGCTGAGCTGTGTAGACCCAAGCGGACACTTTTTTGATTCACCGCAAACGATGGAACGCTATAGTACCGAGTTCTACGAGCCCATTGTTCATGACTATGCAAACTTTGGTACATGGACAGAGCGGGGGTCTAAGGACGCCAACGCCCGTTCTACAAAAGTTTGGCAAGAAATTGTCAACAAAGACACCTCAGTCAAGGTCGATGGTGACAAAGTCGCCTCACTTCGTGCTTTCATCAAAAATCGGACTACCCAGGGTGGTGCACCTCCAGAAAGCTAAATCTCTCCATTTGATTAAATAAAAACTTTGGTTAATCAAGCTTTAGATCTGAAAGGTTTAAAAATCAATATTGATCAATTATAATCTATATCTGATGAGT